>NZ_JBIUVK010000063.1:0-35046 GCF_044742865.1 Pseudomonas sp. NPDC087814
CCCCGTCAAACGCACCGGGAACCGTCGTTATTTTCATCGCCAGTATGTGCTGATGATCCGACAGATCCGTGCGTTGCTGTACGACCAGGGGTTCACCATCAGCGGCGCGCGCCAGCGTATGTCCGGTGATGAAGCCAAAGACGACACCACCCAATACAAGCAAATGATCCGCCAGATGATCTCCGAACTCGAAGATGTGCTGGTGGTTTTGAAGAAGTAATTCCGGCTTTTAAAATACTTCCACATTTCAAAAGCTTGCGGTATATTCCTGATCGCTTCGTTGCGAAGCGAACCCAGTAACACGCCTAGTCGGGGCGTAGCGCAGTCCGGTAGCGCACTAGCATGGGGTGCTAGGGGTCGAGTGTTCGAATCACTCCGTCCCGACCATATTTTCTGATTAGAATCAGACAGTTAAGCCGATCTAGCAAGGTCGGTTTTTTTGTGCCCCTGAATATATTAGTTTAGGGCACATATAGGGCACATCAGCGTGCTGTACCCTATGCAATGAACCAAGTCGGTATGCCCCCGTCCTAACACCTTATTAGATGCCAGCGTTTATAGGGGGGGATGCGACTACTCACGCCCTGATCATTGAATCACTCGTACAGCCAGGGCTTCAAATCATCCAAATTCTTCACCACGATCTGTTGAGCTGCCGCCTTGGGATCTAGCTTTTTTGGATCAATTTGGAAACGTTGAAGAACATATTTGACCAGCGCGCGGCGCGTCGGAATCACCAGTACCCCCTCCCTCATCCCGAAATCGACTTCGATGATCGCCTTCTGTTCCGGCTTGAGGCGTGAGTCGGGTTCGATAATCACTTCGACTTCTGTATTCCAGTCTTCATCTGCGCTAATGAGGTTTTCGGTTTTCCGTTCGAACTCTGGCAGGCCACGCAGGCGGCTGAGCACAAAGTCACGGTACTCACGATTCTTTTCGCAATACGCCCGCACATGCCAGCGCATGCCTGTGTAGACCAGGGTGTGCGGTGCGATCAGACGAGTTTCCGGGTTCGGATTGGCCAGTGAAACATATTCGACTTCAATCACTTCGCTATGGCGGCAAGCTTTCAGTAGTGGGCGCAAAATTTCGGGACGGATTGTCCGATCTGGTACTTCTAAAACCATGGTGTGCGCATAGGCCAGGGCTAACCCTTCTACATGCGGCGCGCGGGAGTGCGTCTGATTCAACAGATGCAAATAGGCGCTGGCACTGTCATCAATGAACAGCGGCTTGAAGTGTTTGCTGGGTACGTAGCCTTTCAGTTGCTTGTCATATGTAAGGTTTTTAGGCGCATGTTCAGTGATGTAGGTGTTGATGTCCTTCGAGGCCTGCTGACGGCTGATGCCAAAGCTCTGAATCAGGTGTCCCGTAGTCAGCCGGCCTTCCCACCAGACCACCGTCTCGATCAAACGATAGCGAAGTGCCAGATCCCAGCGCACTTGCTTGATATCTTGTTGGCGTTTCATAACCCCTCCATGTGCGTGAATACTTTACCTGTATAAGTCTACATTCTATACCTGTCGTAAAACACTACATATTATTGAGCTGTCTTCGAGATGATTCGAACTCACAAAAGGATGTAGACATGACAGCGTCGGATGCGATTTCGACAGGGGCTCTGCTGATGATGTTGGTGATTGCAGGGGTACTGCTGCTTCACTACCTGAAACTGCAAGACATCTGGCAATTGATCGTCGACTGCAAAAGCTCCATGCGCTGGGCGCAGATCCAGGAAGTGGAAAACAGGGAGCTGCGATCGGCCCTACGAGCGGAAAGAGCGCACGTCGAGCAACTGAAAAGAAAAGTGGTACTGCTGCAAGCACTGATTCCGGCAGCGTAAGGAAACAACATGAACAGGCTTCACCGTATCAAAGGATGTCTGCTGGGTGACGCATTGGGTGCACCTGTTGAATTCCGTAAGTGGAACACCATCCGCGCAGAATTCGGGCCGCGAGGTATCGTCGATTTCACTACAGGTTACGGGATCTCCGGGGCCATCACGGACGACACACAAATGATGCTCTTTACCGCCGAAGGCTTGCTGCGAGCTTATATTCGCGGTAGCTCTCGGGGCATGTGTCATGTTTCCGGTGTTACGAGATCGTACGGATACCTTAGTGTCGTGTTTTTTACGGATCCTATGGTGTTCGCGCTGGCGCTGCCTGCCCTTGACCGTCAAAATGTGGCTCTTGTAGCGGTCGCAGAATCAAAGTCATTTATGAGCAGTCAATCCCTAAACAGCTTCACTCGGTGCTCCCTCATCGTTCCTGAGACCCGTGTCGTCGCTGCGATGCTTTTACAGGGGGTCAGTAAGCAAGAGTGGCAAAGGCAGATAGTCGAATTGAACGTGTTGCAGAAACGGACCGCGAAGACTGCAACGACATACGCGAGCATGGCCCGATCAAGATTGGAGACGATGGATTCTGAGCTGTGGGAGCTTGTGCGAGATGGGAGCTTGCCGGTGGCGACACAAGCCGTACTTGCGGCCACCGTGAAATTTTCTCCGTTGTTTGGAGACTTTCTCCGCACCGTGGTTCGTGATCAATTTCGACGTTTCTCTACACACCTTGAACCGCGCCATTGGAATGCTTTTTTGGAGGATCGCCTCCACACGAATCTGGATGCACCCACATTCAGTGATTCGACTCGGATCAAGTTAAGGCAAAATGCCATGCGTATGCTTGCCGAGGCCGGCTTTATTGATGACACCCGTAGCCTTCGTTTGCGTAGCCAGCACATTGAGCCTGCCGTGTTCCACTTTTTACATCAGCACAACGAGCAGTACGTGCTTGATTGCCTTCAGGTATGTCCGTGAATAACCTCGATGAACGCCTCAACAAGATTTTGGACCGAGTGACTTCTGATGATTTTCTGGGTGGGGAAGGATTAGGGAATGAGGTGCCGTTTTACGCCTTCGATTACCTACCCCAGGATGAACTTAAGGTTCGTGATCACGTAGGATTTCTCTTAGGTGCTATACCCAAGCGTCGTCCTGATCTGAAGGTTGCGTACATCAATCTGTTCGAGCTTGTGCTCGATATGCTTACCAGTCGAAATTTGCTGGAAAAATCTATCGAACGGCAAGCTCAAAAAGGGGACGAGGCTTTGCAAAAAGCCCTTAAAGCGCCACTCGATGCCGGCAAGGTCGCCAAAGAGTTGGTGGGTCGCTATCCACCCAATGAGTACGGGCTGCTCATGATAACTGGTGTTGGTAGTGTCTATCCGCTTGTCCGTACCCATAATCTTCTGAACAACCTTCAGCCGTTTATGGGGCAGACCCCCTTGGTGTTGTTCTACCCAGGTCGCTACGACGGTCAGTCTCTCCAGCTGTTCTGCCAGTTAGGCGAAAAACCTTATTACCGCGCTTTCCGTCTGGTGAGCTGAAAAGGATGTCCACATTGTTAATTAAAAATTTGTTTACGCGTCCCATCAACCGTTCCATCAACGGGGTAATCAAAGCTGACCAGAACGATGCAGAGTCCGTCTGGCAGGAGCTTGATGAGTACGTTATTACCCGAGAGTTGGATCAACACCTCCGTAGCTTTTTCGAAAGCTACCTCGGAGCGTTAGATAACCCCGAAGCAGCCTCTGGACGAGTAGGTGTGTGGATATCCGGCTTCTTCGGTTCTGGTAAATCCCATTTTCTGAAAATCCTGTCCTATCTTTTGGAAAACAAACGCGTCAGCAAGGAAGGTGATACTCGCCAAGCCATTGACTTCTTTGAGCGCAAAATAGCCGACCCGATGCTCGCTGCCGATATCAAGCGGGCTATTGCGGCCGATACTGACGTGTTGTTGTTCAACATCGACAGCAAGGCTGACAGCGGCGATGGTCGTGACGCGATCCTTCGCGTATTCCTGAAAGTCTTCAACGAGCGCCTCGGCTTCTGCGGTGATCATCCGCATATCGCACATATGGAGCGTTACCTGGATGACCAGGGAAAATTTGTAGCCTTCAAGCAAGCTTTCGCCGAGGCTTCTGAATCTACCTGGGAAGATGAACGCGACGCGTACCACTTCCAGGTCGATGCACTGGCCACGGCCTTGTCACAAACATTGGGCCAGGAAATCAAGGATGCTGACGCATGGGTAGAGCGCTTTGAGAACGACTTCAACCTCAATGTCGAGAGCTTCGCCAAATGGGTGAAGGACTACCTGGACAAGCGTGGCAAAGATCAACGCATCGTGTTCCTGGTGGACGAGGTTGGCCAGTTCATTGGCCAGGACACCCATCTAATGCTTAGTCTGCAAACCATTACCGAAAACCTCGGCACTGTCTGTGGTGGTCGTGCATGGGTATTGGTGACATCACAAGAGGATATTGATGCCGTCTTGGGTGAGGTGCGCGCGTCCAAGGCCAACGACTTCTCCAAGATTCAGGGTCGTTTCAAAACGCGTTTGTCGTTGTCCAGCGGCAACGTCGATGAGGTCATCCAGCGTCGCCTACTCGACAAGGAGTCAGAGCCCAAGGATGCCTTGCGAAAGATCTATCGCGAGAAAGCCGACATTCTGCGTAACCAGTTAAGTTTTACCAACACTGGGCGTACTTATAAGGCCTTTACCGACGAAGATAACTTCGCCGCCGTTTACCCATTTGTGCCATATCAATTCCAACTGGTACAACGCATCTTTGAAAGCATTCGCAAGGCCGGTGCCACCGGCACTCACCTGGCCCGAGGCGAGCGCTCGCTGCTGGATGCCTTCCAGTCAGCGGCCAAGGCCATCAGCGAGAACACCATTGGTGTTCTGGTGCCGCTTTATCGCTTCTACCCGTCTATCGAAGGCTTCCTTGAAGGCGTGGTCAAATCGACCATCGACAATGCTGCCAGTAATCTCAGTCTGCAAGAGTTTGATACGTTAGTTTTGAAAACCCTATTCCTCATCCGATATGTCGATGAGATCAAGGGCAACGTAGATAACCTGATCACGCTGTTTATTGATGAGATCGACGCCGATCGCCATGCGCTACGCAAGCAGATCGAAGACAGCCTTCAGCGTCTGGAAAAGGAAACTCTCGTCAGTCGCAATGGTGATGATTTCTTTTTCTTGACCAATGAAGAGCGCGATATCAGCCGCGAGATCAAAGAGGTTGACCTCACCAGTGCCGACGAAGCTCGTGAACTGGGTCAATTGCTGTTTGATGAGTCCTTGCGTGGTCAGCGCAAATTCCGCTTCCCGGACAATGGCAAAGATTTTGGCCTCAACCGCCAATGCGATCTTCACCCCCTAGGTAACCGTGTCGACGGCGATCTGCTGATCTCGGTCATCAGTCCGTTGGTTGATGACCGTGAAACCTGGAGTGAACAACGTTGCATTCTGGAATCCAGTCAGGGTGAGGGCAGTGTGCTTTTGCGCCTTGACGATGAGCGCGATTTGGCGCGTGAACTGCGCTTGTACCTACAGACCGACAAGTTCATCACGCGAAAGAACGATGGGACGCTGCCGCATAACACAAAACGTATCCTTCAGGATCGTGCCGAAGAAAACCGCCAGCGCCGCCAGCGCTTGAGCGCAAGTGTGGATCGTCTGCTGCGTGAGGCAGAGGTCTATGTCGCGGGCAACAAGCTAGAAACTAAGGCCTCCAGCGCTCCAATGCTGGCGGAGGAAGCGCTTGACTACCTCGTACGTAACACCTTCAACAAGCTTGGCTATATCCAACACCTGAGCAGCGATCCGCAGAAGGAAATTCAGGCTTTGTTGGCCACGCCGCTCACTCCAGGCCTCGGTCTGGAGAGTACTGGCGAAGCCAATCCGCGTGCGCTCAAAGAAGTAAGTCAGCACATCGAGTTGCTGGCCTCGCAATCGAGGCGCATCGTTCTGCATGATCTCGCGGAAAGTCACTACGGTCGGCGTCCTTACGGTTGGCCAGAGTGGGAAACCGTTCTTCTAATTGTGCGCCTGTTGCTCAAAGGTGAAGTTAGCCTGATCGGCAACGGCGGGCCGTTGGCTCCGCAGCAAATATGGGGCGAGATTTCCACCCCTGCACGTTGGCGCACCACTGAAATCCAGAAGCGTCAGCAGGTAGGTTCTGGCGAGCTGCAAAAGGCCCGTCAGCAGTTCAAGGACGTGTTCCAGAGGATTGCTCCGGACGGTGAAGACACCCTTTACGATCAGCTGCAAAGCAGCCTGGCAAGCTGGGAGAGCGAGCTAAAGCAATGGCGTGCGTTGGCGCAAAATGGCCAGTACCCAGGCTTGGATGAGATAGATCATGGTCTCAAACTAATTGCTAGGCTGAAGGCCACACCAGACAGTTTTGACGCGATCCAACTGTTTCTAAAAGAGCGCAACCTGCTGCTCGACCTTTCCGATAGCTACGGCGATCTAGATAACTTCTACGGCAGCCAGAAAGCGGCGTGGGACAAGCTACGTTCCGCGCAGTTAGATTTTAAGCCCAACCGGCCAAAGCTGGAGAAGGACGAGAAGGCCGCCCATGCTTTGGCACGTATCGACGAAATCTTAAGTGCCGATGCTCCGTACAGTCTGATCCGCGAAGGCGAAGGGCTGATCCAGACAGTTACACAAATCAATGACATCTTCCTTCAAGAAGCTCACGAGCGAGCAGATATCTGGGTTAAAAAGTACCTAGCTAAGGTTACCGTTGAGCTTGATGCGCTATTGGCTAGTCCAGATCAACGCAACCGCAGCTTGCTGCCTTTGCAGAACCTCCGCCAGAGCATCGCCAAACAGCGAAGTTTGGCCCATGTAAGCCAGATGCAGGACGAAGCCCGAGAATTGGCTGATGCTGCCATAGATCATCTACATTTGTTGGCCGACCAGGCCGCAGCTAAAGCCAAAATGGCAGCTAGCGAACCGAAACCTCCAATATCGGGAAGCGTTACGCCAAGTTTGACCGAGGTGGAATCAGCGACTCCGGTGAGTCACACACCAGCGGCAGTGGTAGCACCGGCTGTTCCGGTCAAGAAGCGTCGGATTATAGATGCTCAACTGCTGGCTGGTTCTGGCTACATCGAGACTCAGGTCGACATCGATAACTTCCTGACTAAGTTACGTAAGGAGCTGGAGGACGCTGTGGCTGACAACCAGCGGGTGGAGATTCGCTAAGAAGTTTGGGTTCGAAGATAGGCATAGCGGTTGTGTGGAGCACACAGCCGTCATTCTTCTTAGTCGGCGCATAGGAGCAAGCGACCATGGATCTTGAGGAAATACTTGGGTCTGCCGATTGGCAGCTTATCAGGGGCGAAGTGCGTTCCACCTATACCGAGCATTTTTCTCAATACAGTTATACCAAGTATCCAGCTCAAGACTACCAACGCTTCAAGCAAACATTATCAGCGCTCAAACCTGATGCCGAACTGGATTTGGCACTGCTCTGGAAATGGGGTCACTCGGGGAAAACTAATTATCCCGGTAAACAAGGGACCTTGATCGCCGAGATATCGAAGCTTTGGGGTGAGTATCTCAATTGGGTTGACGTTCTCGCGAATGCCCCTTTGCCGAAAGGCACCTTTCAATGGTGGAGCGAACGGCTTGGGCGGCAGCGCTATATCACTTCGGCTTTTCTGACTCACCTGATTCATCCTCGTGATGTCCCGATCATTGATCAGCACAATTTCCGCGCCATGAATCATTTGCTTCGCTTAATTCAGCCGAAGAAAAAGCCTTCCAACTGGGAGGATATCACCCAACTTAAATGTTTTCTTACCGAAGCATCTACGAAGCTTCGGTATTCAGAAAGCGATTTTGACAAATATTTGATGATGTATGGCCGTGCGCTCAAGCCGCGTAAGCCAAAGCCGTCTCGCAAGGAATACGTATGAACCGCACTGCACTCAAAAAATACGCTCCCCAAGCACGTCTAGACTTTGTTGACGCGGTCACTCTGCGCGCGCGCCGATTGGGTTTAGATCCATCGTTGCCAGTGCTCGTGGAACGAACCGGGGATGTGCTACTCATAGCTGGTCAGCCGTTTTCCGCCAGCATAGCCGAGCAACGTACTGCGTTGGTTAGACGTATCCACCGTGAGGGTTTTGGTGTAGTTGTTGAGGCGCTAGCCTACACTTGGTTTAACCGCTTTGTCGCAATCCGCTTTATGGAATTGAAAGGTTATTTTAGTCACGGCTATCGTGTGCTCAGCCACCCACAGGGGCAACAGCCGGAAATCCTTGATAACGTCCAGCACCTTGAACTGCCAGGTTTGAACAAAGACGAGATAATTCGACTGAAGACCGCTGGTAATCAGGATGAAGCGCTATACCGCGAAATATTGCTCGCGCAGTGCCACGAATTGCACCGCAACATGCCATTTCTTTTTGAGGCATTGGACGACGCCACCGAGCTACTGCTCCCGGACAATCTCCTGCGTACTGATTCGCCGATTGCCCGCCTAGTTAGTGATATCGAAGAAGGCGACTGGAAAGAAGTTGAAATAATAGGCTGGCTTTATCAATTTTACATTAGTGAAAAGAAGAGTGAGGTTATGGGGAAGGTGGTTAGGAGCGAGGATATCCCTGCTGCCACCCAGCTATTCACCCCAAACTGGATTGTCCAGTACCTAGTTCAGAACAGCTTGGGGCGGCTGTGGCTGATGGCCAATCCCGGCTCTAAGCTACAAGAAAAGATGAACTTCTACATCGACTCTGTTGAACAAGCACCTGGTGTTAAAGAGCAGCTAGATGCCTTGATCAAGGTGCGTATGAATGAGGATGGCGGTATCCTAAACCCGGAGTCACTCAGAATACTCGACCCTGCCTGTGGATCCGGCCATATCCTAGTCGAAGCGTATAATTTACTACGCTCTATCTATGAAGAACGGGGTTATCGGCTACGCGATATTCCTAGGTTGATAATAAAAAACAATCTCTTCGGTCTTGACATAGATGATCGCGCGGCTCAATTGGCGGGCTTTGCTATTCTTATGAAGGCTCGTGAAGATGACCGCCGGCTGTTCGATGATGAAAGTAATCCTCCGCAGTTAAATGTTATGGCCATTCAACAAAGTGAAGATCTAGCAGATGAGGATATAGCGCAGGCTATCATGACTGCTGGAGTCCAGATCGAGGGCGGTGACGCATTTCAATCAGGACAGCTATTTGGTGGTGGCCAATTAGCAACTCAGCACAGTTCAGGGCTTTCTGTGCACGATTTACGTGAACTTATCCAGCTATTTCTTCATGGCAAGAGTTTCGGGTCGCTAATTACTGTACCATCAGCGCTTAACGCAAAGCTTGAAAAAATTATCGACTTGCTAACTACCGTGCGTAGCCTAGGAGATGATTTGTCACGTCACTATGCAAGCCAAATATTGGAGCAGTTTGCTCGTCCTGCAATGTTATTAGCTATGCATTGCGATGCAGTGATCGCGAATCCTCCATATATGGGCAGCAAGGGCATGAACAAGACAGTCAAAGAATTTGCGAGTGCTAAATTCAAAGACAGCAAGAGTGATATGTTTGCGATGTTCATCGAGCGTGGGTTTGGATGGTGCAAGCTGAGTGGATTTAATAGCATGGTAACTATGCAAGCTTGGATGTTTCAATCTTCATATCAGGATATGCGAGAGAATCTGCTCAGCAATTGTACTATCCATACTATGGCGCATTTAGGGGCTAGAGCCTTTGCTGAGATTTCGGGTGAGGTTGTGCAAACGTCAGCCTTCGTGCTGCAAAAAGGGCATGTTTCAGGTTTTAAGCCGGTATTTTTTAGATTAGTGGATGGCGTGGAAGATGAAAAGAAGTCGGCATTATTAGCGGGGGCAAATAGGCATGAAGATGTAGTGCAAGATGAATTTTCGATGATACCCGGCAGTCCTATTGCGTATTGGATCACTGATGAAGTCTTAAAGCCCTTTGCGGAGGGAGCACCGCTCGGAGAAATCGCTGCATTTCGCGCAGGCTTGTCAACGGGGGATAATGCTAGGTTTCAGCGATACTGGTATGAGGTTGATTCAGAAAATATACAATTCAATTGCTCAAGAAAGTCGGATGCAACTGGTGCTAGATGGTATCCATGTAATAGTGGGGGCTTATATCGTAAATGGTATGGCAATAATGAGTTTGTTGTTGATTGGGAGGATGATGGTGTCAGAATAAAGTCGCATAAAGGTTCGGCGGTCAGAAATTCTGATACTTTTTTTCGTAGTGGTTTAACTTATTCTAAGCTTAGTACGGGGCGTTTTGCTGCAAGATTTAAAGGTGTTGGTTTTATTTATGATGATACAGGAAGGTCTGTATTTTGTGAAAAAAAAGAAGATGTGATGGTGGTGCTGGGGTTGTTGTGTTCTGAAGTTGCGCACGCTTATTTGGCGATTATGGCTCCAACAATGAGTTTTACAAGTGCCGAATTGGCTAGAATTCCTGTTCTTGATTTTGATCGGTCATTGATAATTGGAAATGTTGAACGTCTAGTTTCAATTGCGAAGGAAGACTGGGATTCTCAGGAGTTGTCTTGGGATTTCTTGGACTTTCCATTGGTGAAATTGCCTGACGTCTGCCTCTCATCTGCGTGGGCAAGTAGAAAGACTTATTTGAGTGCAGCGGTCGAAGCAGCTAGGGAGCTGGAAGAGCAAAATAATCAACATTTTATCGATGCCTATAGCCTCCAGGGTCAACTATTGGCGGAAGTTCCCGATAGTAAAATTACATTGTATCGAGCAGATCGTGAGAAGGATATGCAGTGCCTGCTTTCCTATGTCATTGGTTGCATGATGGGACGGTATAGCCTAGACGAACCAGGTGTTATTTACGCGCGCAATAGCAGTTCCGGTTTCTTGCTTTCACGTTATAAAAAATTTCCAGCAGATACGGACGGTATTATTCCGATCACAGAAGAGCCCTGGTTTGAAGATGATGTCGCTCATCGCGTGCGTGAGTTTGTCAAAGTTGTATGGGGTGCAGATACCTTAGTAAAAAATATGGAATGGCTAGCCGATAGCTTGGGTCGCAAAGCGGGCGAATCTGCTTACGAGGCTATACGCCGCTATCTCTCCACAAGTTTTTACAAAGATCACCTGCAAACATACAAGAAGCGACCAATTTACTGGTTGTTCTCCAGTGGTAAGCAAAAGGCCTTCGAGTGCCTGGTTTACCTGCATCGCTACAACGAGGGCACGCTCTCGCGCATGCGCATGGAGTATGTCGTTCCCCTGCAAAGCCGTATGCAGGCCCGTATCGACAAGCTTGCTGACGACATCAACAGTGCCATCGGCAGTGCCCAGCAGAAAGCCCTGCAAAAGCGCAAAGACAAACTCACCAAACAACTCGAAGAACTCCGCCGCTTCGACGAAACCTTGCGTCCTTATGCAGACCAACGGATCGTCCTCAACCTAGATGACGGCGTTAAGGTCAACTACGGGAAATTTGGTGATTTGTTGGCCGAAGTGAAAGCAATTACGGGTGGCAAGGAAGACTGATTGATTGGCGGCTCACTGATGTGGGCCGCGTTATCTCGATAAGGAAATATAAGTGCAAACAGGCAAATCCACTGTCAAAGATATTTTCGACGGCACTCGTATCTTCAGTGTTCCCACTTACCAGCGTGCCTATTCCTGGGAGCGTGAAGACAATCTTGAAGACTTTTTCAATGATCTATGTAGTCAGCATCCGGACAGACCTTATTTCCTCGGTTCCTTTCTCTTCCATTTGAACGGTAACAAGAGCGAGTTTGCGCTTGTGGATATCGTCGATGGACAGCAACGGCTGACGACATTGGTCATCTTTATGCACGTATTGCTTGGGCGGCTGGTTTCTCAGGGTTCTACGTTAGTATCTGAGCGTACACGTCGAATTTTTGTGAGAGATGGTGATGTCTTCAAGCTTGAGTCGGCGAATGAAGGTAATGCCTTCCTACATGATCTGGTGTTGGGTGACCGTCCGCCTGCAACCGAAGACGTAACACTAAGAACCCATTCGCAACGGCTTTTGTTAGACGCACGGCATTATTTTGAGGAGCAGCTGGGTCGCCATGATCTGGCCATGCTTGAGCGAGTTTATACGACCGCCATCAATGCTGATGTGTTGCTCTATGTGGTGGACAAGATCAGTACGGCTACCCAGATATTTGAGTTGTTGAATGATAGGGGGCGGCGATTGACGGATCTGGAGTCGATCAAAAGCTTCCTGATGTATAACGCTGGAATTGTTTACGATCATCCCGAGCAAGTGATAGGAAAAATCCAAGAAGACTTTGCTGAAGTTTATCGCTTGATTGAGTCGCACAGCATTAATGATCGAGATGTGCTGCGTTATCACACACTTGCGTTTGAGACGTATCCGAGCGATTACACTGATAAACCGAAGGCCTACATCAAGGAGAAAATACTCGGATTGGTGAGTGATGCAGAGCGGCAGGAGGAGGCGAGAGAGCAGATTAGAGACTATCCAGCTCGCCTGAAAAAAAGCTTTCAATTATTTGCTCAGATCCGAGATCGCCGATTCGTTGATCCGGAATTGGCGAAAACTTTTATGATCGGCCGTGTTGCTCCCTTTTATCCAGCATTGATGAAGGTGCATAGTGAAAGGCCATCTGATTTTCCGCGCTTGGTTAAAGCCATTAATGCCTTTACCTTCCGTTCCTCTTTAGCGCGACTACGCAGCAACGGTGAAAGCTATCAGTTTACTTCTATGCGCAACGATAAAGATGTAATTGAGGTGATCGAGAGCTTTGTCTTGGAGAATTGGTGGAACATTAATGGGCGGGCTCGCGAAGCCTTCGATTATAATAATTATTATGATTGGCTTGAAAAAAACGTAGTCCGCTACATTCTTTTTTCTTACGAGAATAGTCTTCGTCGTCGTAAGGGCTTTCCATTGTTGTCGAGCAGAGACTACGCTTCGAAGGATGCGCGTGAAAAGCTCAGTATTGAGCATATTACTGCGAAGAAAGCATTGTCTGTTGAGTTTGATGATGAGTTTAGAGAAAACTACCTGAACAATCTTGGTAACTTAGTGATTGATCATGCGGCCTCTAACTCCAGCAAGGGTAGAAAGGGCGGTGATGAGAAGGCTGTTCATTATAATTTGGCACCTTTGATGTCCCAAAATGAAATAAATGAGGCTGGTTGCGATTGGAATGATCTTGAATCAATAAAGAGATTCATTCATCGCCGCGAGGAAAAGTTAAAGTCGGAAGTTTCGCTTGAGTTCAAAATTTGAATCACCGCGAGAGCGATAGTGATTTTCGCATCATTTGATAGTCTTCGGACAGGGTGCGTAGCCGTGGTTTGGATTAGGCCCCATAGGGGCACACCACCGACATCCGACTGGCTGAACTCGGCTGACTGGTTTAAAATCTAGCTGAAAATCATCCTTATGGATAAATACTGGCAGTGAAAATAAACCAGCTCCTTTCCGATTGGCCCTCCGGTGCTGTAGCCACCCAAGCGTGGCTACATGAGCATGGCGTAGGGCCGAACCTGGTACAAAAGTATCAGCACAGTGGGTGGCTGGAGCGTATTGGTCACGGCACGTGGAAGCGGAGCGGCGATAAGATTGACTGGCAAGGCGGCGTTTTCGCACTGCAACAGGACGATCCATTACGGATTTGGCCGGGTGGGGCGACCGCGTTGAGCCTGGCTGGATACAGCCATTACCTATCATTCGGGAAAGAGGCTGTCGAACTGTTCGCCACAGCCGGCACCAGCCTGCCTGGCTGGTTCAGCAAGTACGCGTGGGAAGTCTCGGTAAATTTTCACTCCACCGGGCTCTTCGCCTCAATGGAAGACCCTGCGTTGCAAGCCTTCCAAGTGCCTTACTCTCAATTTGACCTGAAAATCTCTACGCCAGAACGTGCTGTGCTAGAGCTTATCCATCGAAGCGCAAACGAGATTCTTTTTAGTAGTGTGGTCGACGTGTTCAACGGGTTAGCCACGCTAAGTCCTCGACGCCTACAAAAGCTGCTTGAAGCCTGTAGCTCCATTCGAGTCAAACGCGTCTTCCTTCTGCTGGCTCGAAACAGTGGCCATGTATGGTATCAGCGAATAGATGTTTCAAGGATCGATATAGGCAAAGGCAAGCGTCAGATCACCCCGGGTGGTCGGCTCGATAAAGAGTTCCTCATCACCGTGCCAGAGAGTTTTGCCAATGTCGATTGATCCTCGTTATGCCGCTCAGGTCCGCTTGTTAGTACAGGTAATTCCCTACGTGGCGGCTGAGCGCTGTTTTGCGCTCAAGGGCGGAACAGCCATCAATTTGTTTGTTCGGGACTTACCTCGTCTTTCAGTGGATATTGACTTGGCTTACCTACCCAGTTCTGATCGTCAGCAGGCTTTGACGGACGTGCGTCTTGCGCTTCGACGGATTGCAGACGCAGTGGGTCGTGGCTTGCCCCAGGTTGATGCAACCGTGCAGAGCAACCGGGACGATGAGTTGCGAGTTCTGGTGAGGAGTCCGCAGGCTCAGATTAAGGTTGAGGTATCGCCTGTCTTGCGTGGCACTGTGCACCAGCCTGTCGAGCGCGATGTGGTGCCGCTAGTTGAGGACGAATTCGGATTTGCCTCCATCTCAGTCGTCTCCTTGCCTGATCTGTACGGTGGCAAAATTTGCGCCGCGTTAGATCGGCAACACCCCAGGGACCTCTTCGATGTCATGTTAATGCTCCGCGAAGAAGGGCTGACACGCGAAATCTTTGAGGGCTTTTTGGTGTATCTGATCAGCCATGGCCGGCCCATAGCTGAGCTACTTTCTCCTCGGTGGAAGAAACTGGACGGCATCTTCCAGGCTGAGTTCACGGGTATGACTCGTGAGCCGGTCACGCTTGAGCAGTTGGAGTCTACTAGGGCTGCGTTACTTACTGCGATCCAGGAGCAGTTCACCAAGCAAGATGCAGCGTTTCTACTCTCGCTTAAGCGGGGAGAACCTGACTGGGCACTGTTGAATTTGCCGGGGGTTGATCAGTTGCCGGCGGTGCGATGGAAGCTGCGTAACATTATGGAAATGTCTGCTTCAGGGCGGGCAGGAGCGGTTGATAAACTACAAATTGTCGTCGACCAAATGCTGGCAGGCCGAACCTTTTGAAATGTGTGGACAGCTTCTGCTTCCCGCCTGGAATGGGCATTTGGTCTGGTCCCGGCATTTGAGACTCAAGCCAAAATCGTTACTAGTTTATTTTTTTCTAATAAGGCACCCTTATTGGTGCTTTTTTCATATTTTTTTAAACCCGTTCGGGGGCGGTAAATTATGTCAGAGCAGTCTGCACAACTCGAAAAAATTGGCGAGGGGCTGTTGCAGCTGTTCAGCGTTTGCCGAGTGGTCTGGTGGGAAGACGCACAGGGCGAGTTCAGTGAGCTGCTAGAGAGCATTGCCGTGCCTGATGTGCAGGTATTGAGGCGCACTTCGATTCCTGCACTATCAATCAAGAAGACGGTGGAACTCGAAAGGCCTGATGGGCGTTTTCTGATCTACGAAGAGGGCAGTCCGCCTTCGCCCGAAAACGACTGGCTGCTCGATATTCGACTCTACGCTGCGTCTTTTGCTGCCGATCGTACGTCTATGTTGTTGCAGGAGCTGGGATTGCGTCGGCCAAGCCTGCGTGACCACCTGAAAAACCGCAGCGCTTTTTTTGCTAGCAAAGAGAGAGTGGCCAAAATACAGCGGCTGCTGAGTCCGGATGATGATGAAGCCGCCGTGGACCTGAAGATTCTTGCTGTGCTGGCGAAGGTTGAGCAAGCGGAACAGTTTGCGATTTTCACCGCGGTATTCTCATCTCTCGCGGACTCTGAAAACCTTGAAGAAAACGTGCTGTGGGACGCGATTTGCAAGTTCGAAATGCAGGCGGTTTTCTGGCAGCTTATGCTGCAAGCCTTCGGTTATCAACATGCTGATCCTTCGGTAAAACATTTCCTCGTTCGTCTGTTTTCCACTGACATTGGCTATGTACTAAATGCTCATTCTCCCAGCAGCCTCCGTGCGCTTCAGCTGAATCCGTTACGAGCGGCCAATGTCGCTGTTTTTCTCTCTCAGTGGCGAGACAGCACGCTCCGACAGCGCTCCTATGATCGACTATCCAGTCGTATTGCCATCGACTTGCGCCCCGGTGATTTGCTGTCCCAAGCACCCTTAGAAGCGCTCATGCTGGTCAGTACCTTCGTCGATATTGAGCGACAGATAGCCGAGCGTCTCCGTGATGCGGTTCTCAACAACACCAGTGAAACGGTTGGCAAACAATTGAGGGATATGGCCAGTCGTCGGATGGACGGCTACTGGGCCAATCCGCGTTGGCCGGATAACGACGACGCGAACCGCTCTGTCTGGCATGCGTATTACCGCTCGCTGATCGCAGCTTCGGAGTTGTTCGAGCTGAGGATGCGTTACTCGGGTGGCTTTTCCTTCGCCTCGGCTGAAGCCTGTTACAGCGCATATACGCAAGAGCTGTATCGCTTCGACCAGCTCTATAGGGTTTATCACGAAGCCGCTGATGTCGTGTACGCACGGAGCCCGGATGCGTTGTCTCCACTGACCTCTCGGGTTGAGCAGGATTACCTGACAGGCTTTCTTCAACCATTTGCGCAGAAGTGGGGGAGTTTCCTCGATGGAGGCTTGCTACAACAGTGGAGATTGCCTGGGGTTTCCAATCAGCAAAATTTCTATGTAGAGCAGGTTGATCGCTATCTGAAGGGGGGAGAGGATCGGCGCGTGTTTGTGGTGATCAGCGACGCGCTACGCTACGAGGTTGCGCAGGAACTGAGTGATTCTCTTAATGGGAAGTATCGTTTTGCGGCCGAGCTGGGCAGTCAACTAGGTGTGTTGCCGTCCTATACGAAGCTCGGAATGGCTAGTCTGCTCCCACATCACACCCTCAGCTATACCGATGCTGGCTTAGTTCAAGTGGATGGCTTTAGCAGCGATGGTCTGGAGGCTCGCAACAAGATCCTCGCTGGTGTGAATGGTCTGGCGCTACGTGCCGAAGACTTCTTGAACATGAACAAGACCGACGGGCGTGAGCTGATCAAGCCGTATCGTGTGATTTACATCTATCACAACAAGATCGACGCCGTAGGTGATACGGCAAGCACTGAAAGCAGTACCTTCAGCGCCTGTCGTGATGCGATCCACGAGCTGGAATCTATCGTTAGCCGTATCATCAACAACCTCAATGGACATCGAGTCCTCGTCACGGCAGACCACGGCTTCCTATTCCAGGATTCGGCGCTAGAGTCTTTAGACAAGAGCAAGCTGCTTACCAAGCCAGCAAGCAGCGTGGTGTCGAAAAAACGCTACCTGATTGGACGTAACTTGGGTACCAGCGACCAAGTACACAGTGGGTACATCAAAGAAACAGCGGGCATCAGCGACGACATGATGTTTTGGTCTCCACGTGGGGTTAACCGATTCCATTTTGTCGGTGGCGCGCGGTTCATCCACGGTGGTGGTGCCTTGCAGGAAATCGTTGTTCCTGTGCTCAAGGTGCAGCAAGTCAGAGGGCAGAAGGTCAAGGACACAGCAGTACGCAAGGTACAGGTAACGGTGCTAGGTAATAATTTCACGATCACAACCAACCGTTACGTGTTTAACCTGTTGCAGACCGAACCCGTATCCGAACGTATTCAACCTACCACATTACGTGTCGGGGTTTTTGATGCGGCGGGCGAGGCCGTGTCGGTTGTCGAGCAGGTTTCATTCGACAGCGATTCCCCAAACCTTGATCAGCGTCAGCGTAAGGTGATCCTGACTCTTCTGAACCGGCCGTTTTCCTCCAGTGAGAGTTATTTCTTTAAGCTGCTAGATGCCGAAACCGACGTAGAGCAGTTCCGCATTGATGTCCGTATAAACTTGGCGATCAGCAATGACTTCGATTTCTGACAGTGACAATCTCGACCTTGATCTTGATGGTCGCCTGAACCAATTCTTCATGGGGAAGGTGGTACGTAAAGATCTCACCAAGCGTTTGAAGGAAGGTATCAACGTACCTGTGTACGTGCTTGAGTACCTGCTCGGCATGTACTGCGCCTCCGACAATGAAGAGGTGATCGCCGATGGTCTGGAGACGGTTAAGCGCATCCTCGCCGAGAACTATGTGCGCCCCGACGAGGCAGAGAAGGTCAAATCGAAGATTCGTGAGCGTGGGAGCTTTAAAATCATCGACAAGGTCTCTGTCAGCCTGAATGAGCGTCGCGATATCTATCAAGCGCTGTTCATGAACCTAGGTGTCAAGGATGCTGAAATACCCAGCCGGTTTATCAAGGAGTTCGAGAAGCTCCTAGCTGGTGGCATCTGGTGCATCGTGACGATGAACTACTTTTTTGAAGAGGGAGCGAAAGGCTCTCCGTTCACTGTCCATGACCTCAAGCCGATTCAGATGCCAAACATGGATATGGATGCGCTCTTGGAAGCCCGTAAGCAGTTCACTGAAGATCAGTGGATGGATGTCTTGCTACGTTCAACCGGGATGGAGCCGGCGCACTTCAATCAGCGCACGAAACGGCACCTGCTCACGCGGATGATCGCTTTCGTTGAAAACAACTATAACTGCTGCGAGCTGGGGCCGCGCGGGACAGGTAAGAGCCACATCTACAAAGAAGTCAGCCCCAATAGCATTCTGGTTTCCGGCGGCCAAACCACGGTTGCTAACTTGTTCTACAACATGTCTAGACGTCAGATTGGTCTGGTCGGGATGTGGGACGTGGTTGCTTTCGATGAGGTAGCGGGGATCTCGTTCAAGGACAAGGATGGTGTTCAGATCATGAAGGATTTCATGGCCTCGGGTTCCTTTGCTCGTGGTCGTGACTCCATCTCAGCCTCGGCCAGCATGATGTTTGTTGGCAACATCAACCAGCCCGTGGACACCCTCGTCAAGACCAGTCACCTGCTGGCACCGTTCCCTTCAGCGATGATTGACTCGGCTTTTTTCGACCGCTTCCATGCCTATATTCCGGGCTGGGAAGTACCGAAAATGCGGCCTGAGTTTTTCACCAACCGCTATGGATTGATCACCGATTACTTGGCCGAGTTCATGCGTGAGATGCGTAAGCGGAATTTTGCCGATGCTATCGACCGCTATTTCAAGCTGGGTAACAATCTCAATCAACGAGACACCATCGCCGTGCGACGCACGGTCTCCGGGCTGTTAAAGCTTCTCCATCCAACCGCTGACTATGATCGGGAAGCGGTTCGCCGTTGCCTTGAATACGCCTTGGAAGCCCGGCGCAGAATTAAGGAACAGCTGAAGAAAATCGGTGGTATGGAATTCTACGATGTCCACTTTTCTTATATTGATGCGGATTCTTTGGAAGAGACCTTTATCAGCGTGCCGGAGCAGGGCGGTGGTGGACTGATCCCTGAAGGGCAGGGCAAGTCTGGGGCCATGCACTTGGTCTCTACGGGGGCGAATGGACATCTGGGACTGTACCGGTTGGAAACACAGGTAACAGCGGGCAGCGGTAGATTAAACATGTCTGGTCTTGGGAATAGCTCCTCAGCGAAAGAAGCCTTGAAGGTCGCTTTCGATTACTTCAAAGCCAACATCAATCGCGTCAGTGCCGCATCAAAAGTCGGTGACCATGATTACCACCTGCATGCTGTTGAGCTTCATAACACCGGAGCGCCGAAAGCGCTGACCCTCGCCGGATTCATCGCCTATTGCTCCGTGCTGATGCAGAAACCACTCCAAGCGCAGATGGTCGTACTGGGTGATATGAGCTTGGGCGGCAATGTAATACCCGTAGAAAACCTTGCTGAGTGCATGCAGGTAGCGTTCGATGCGGGGGCTAAACGTATTCTTCTGCCGATGGCGAGCGTGAAGGATATTCCGACCGTCCCAGGGGAGCTATTCGCGAAATTCCAAACGAGCTTCTACAGCGATCCCGTTGATGCGGTGTTTAAGGCTTTGGGTGTTAGCTAAAGTATGAAATGCGCGGTGCGGGGCCGCAGCGCGCATTTCAGATGCGAGTCAGATCGACTCAGTTAGTAGAGAGGGGACTGGGCTTGCTTCTCTAAGCCTTCGAAGAGATGGCGTAGGCCTCAGATATCCGTCCGTGTTCCACCTTTAACTGCATAACGACAGACTGTGGTTTTTGCTGCTCCACCATCAATCGATCCATCAAGGTAAGCGTGGAATTGCTAGCTTCGGTAAAAGCAGGTAATTCCAGCTTCTTCCACTTGCTGAGTCGAATTCGGTTTGCGTGAATGGTCGTCTTCGAATCAACGAAAGACGATAGGCCCATAATTCTGATATCCATCGCACGCTCAAATTTTCTAACCGGTCCAGATTCTGACAAAAACTGTTCCAGTTTGCCCTTCAGTGTATCGAGACGCCGAGCAGCGACAGGTGCTGATTCTTCAAACTTACTCAATAGTTGGCACGCAATCATTCGTGCTCCCATGCACAGTTTCCATTGCTCTAGAACAGGGGTAAGTGCAGTTTGCCGCTTCAGCAACGACTCCGTCAGGCTGTCTGATCCAAATAGGCTGGAGTCCTTTTGGTTGGAAACCTGGCCGGCCATTTTGTTTATTTCGATATCGAGGTGGTTTTGCACCGCGCCCAGCTCCACTTCGCAACGTTCGAGTTCATTGCTTATGGCGGGATACGATTGGGAAGTCATGACCTCTGGAGCTATTTGGCGAAGGTAGTCAATACGCCCTGTGATGGTCGCTCGCCTTGAGTCCTCCAGGAACGACACGATCTTATCGACGCCTTCCTGAATCTCACTCAATTTCGCGCTGATATCGGCAAGATGCTTTTGTGCAACAACAATCGAGGCTACCTGTAGCAGGGCACCGCTTGTTACTAAATTTTTCAGTCGGTCATCTTCGTAGAAACGACCGTGACTCTGAAATTTTCCCTGAGCATCCCGCGTAAAACCGCGTAAGCCATCGCCATCTGCCGCGGCGGCAAGCGGACCATCAACGACAACCCGAAGATATCGGTGGCCGCCAACCTCATGAGCGACCAATGCGCTTGGGACAGCCTGAAGCAACGACGAGAGACGATCTATATGCACGGGGTGGAGGGCGAGTAGCTCTCGATCACTCATCTGCATCTGTGAAGGAAGGAAATCAATCGTTGCAAGAGGCTTGTCAGCGGAATACCCGATTAGGTAGGTGCTGGGGTCGGCGTTTGACGCAGATTTCGGGTCTAGAGGAGGCATAGCGATTCCATATGGCTACTGACTTGATCCAAAAAAGAAACCATTATATGACCTATGAGGTCACGAGTTGCTTGTGTCGAATTATTCCAATTAGCGCGACGCAGGGAATTGTGACACGCAAGGCCTCGCCGGTAGCTTTGTATGCTACCCAGCCGACCATACCGGCAATGCCCGCCAATCCGCCGGCTAGGAAACGCCCTGCGAAGGCTCCGCTAACGAGCATCTTCAAAAACTGCGGAGCGAAAAACAGTCCTTGAAGGCTACTAACCGTACCGCCGTTCATCATTAGTGCTTTCAGCAGGGCAAAATTGTACGTTCCGTCAGCGTTAAATCCACGAGCATCGGCGCTGTGACGTTCACGTTCCGCGGGGCCCATTTCCTGCCAAGTTTTCGCAAATAGCTGAGCAAGAATCTTACCCTCCATCGTCACGACAGATTCATGAGGCGTTACTCTTACGCCTAGATAGCTGGCCACATCAGCTACTACCTCCCGATAATCCACGCCATCCCCGCGTGCGAGATTAACTAAGCTGTTGCCACCAAAGTGCTGAAGCTCTGAAATGATCAATTTTATGATGTCTTCGTCATAAAGTTTCGAGGATTTCGCTTCAGACATCGCAACTTTCGAACTCTTCGAAAGCGCCACCCGACCGTTGCCCGCGTCTGTCAAAACGTCTACCAAGGCATCAAGATCTTGGTGGTCCGCATTCGACAAAAGCTCAAGAAGTGCAATGTCGTTCTTAATGTCGAATTCAATGGACATATTCTGATCCGAAGTGCGTCTGGAGGAGTCAGCTGTATCGGCGGATCGTCGTTGTTCTTGAGCGGTTTAAGCCTGTTCGATGGTAGGTAATAATCGCAAACCGTTCCAGCAGCCGCTGTTCAGCCTCATCCGCAGGCAAATGATCACGTACCCTGCGAATCGCCGAGCGCTCGGTCTGGTCGTTATGCACGTACCGCACCGGCTCACGCAGCCCGCGGTCCTCGCGTCCGTGCTCGTCTAACCGGATGGTGTGGTCGAAGATCACCACTTTCACCGCACCGGTCTGTTGCTTGAGCAAGGCTTCGGTTTCCGGATAGTAGTGTTCACGGACCTGATCATCGTTTTCCAGGTCAGGCACCGAGCTGGTGTGGTCGATCCTTTCGAAACCGTTGCGATCCAGATAAGCCGGTTCGTCGAGCAGCCGTGCGTTATGAATACTCACCTGAGTCGGGTCCAGCACGCCGCTGCGCTTGGGTGTGCCGTCTGGCTGCGGGAAGGTGTAGTTCACCGGTCGCTCGCCGGTGTCCAGCAGGTAGTTGAGTTCGCCGATGACCGATGGCGGGGCGAGATGAGTCTGATGAGTTCCCATGAACAATCCTCCAGGCGTGAGGCGGTTTTCAGAAGGGTTCCTTGAAGGGCCGCAGGTCCAGTTCCTGGGTCCAGGCGCTGCGCGGTTGGGTGTGCAGGTACCAATAGGCGTCGGCGATGTCTTCGAGTTTCAGCGCACCGTCTTCCCCCAGTCGCGCCAGGTAATCCGGTGCCCGGCTTTGCACGCGCTCACCGTCGATGGCGCCATCGATGACCACATGGGCGACGTGCACGTTTTGTGGGCCGAACTCGCGGGCAAATGACTGGCTCAGTGAGCGCAGTCCCGCCTTCGCGGCAGCAAAGGCGGCGAACTGTGGCTTGCCTCGCAATGAAGCGGTAGCCCCGGTGAACAACAGGCTGCCGCCACCACTGGCGAGCAGCAAGCGGGTGGCCTCGCGGGCAAACAGGAAGCCACCCAGGGTCGATGCCCGCCAGGTCTGCTCGAACAACTGCGCGCTCAACTCCAGGGTCGGCGCTGCGACGGAGTTGCCGACATTGAAGATCGCGGCCTTGAGGGGGCCCAACTGGCTGATCTGCTGGCTGGCGGCGATCACCTCGGACTCGTTTCCCGAGTCCGCCACGATAGCCACCGCTTCCCCGCCGAGCGCACGGATGCCCTCGACCACAGCCTGCAACTTGTCCGGGCTCCTGCCGCTGACAGCCACCTGCAAACCCTCCCGCGCGAAGCGTCGCGCCAGCGCCGCTCCCAGGCCGGCCACGGCACCCACACCGGCAATCCACACCACAGGCTCGGATCGAGACTCAGACATTAGCCACTTCCTCAATGAGATACGTGGCTAACAATTTACCCATCGCCAGGCGTGAGGAATAAGAACATCGACAGCTAAGGTTATGCGCTGACTCAATAGCGCATTTCCACCGCCACATAAGCCCCAATCCCATCCCCTGGATACAACGACGCCGTATCCTGCCCCTTCGCGTCATACAACGGCTGCACCGCCGTCACGTATTTCTGATTGGTCAGGTTCTTCAAATCCAGCGACACCTTCCAGTCCTTGCTCGGCGTTTCATACCCCACGTTCGCCCCGAAGATTGTGTAGGAGGGCGCATAGAAGCTGTTCGCATAGTCCACCGCCGTACGCGAAGCCGATTGCACATTCACCCCGGTATAGAAGCCCGCCGGGTGCTGATACTGCACTTCGCCCTGATAGATATGCTTCGGAATCCCCGGCAGTTGGTTGTCGCCGAAGGTCGGGTCGTGGCGGTAGTAGAAGTCGTTATAGGTATACACCTGGCGCAGGGTGATTTTTTCACCCGAGGTGTTTTCCCACAGGCGTGTATTCAAGCCGGCCTCGATCCCTTGGTGGATCGTCGGCGTGGCGTTGAATGCACCGGTGACCGCAGCAGCCGTGGAGGTGGCCGGGATGATCTGCACGTTGAGCAATTCATTTTTCACCCACGAGCGGTAGAGCGCCAGGCTGCCGTCGAAGATGCCCGATGAACCCTTGATCCCGACTTCCACGGTATTGGCTTTCTGTTCCACCAGCGGCCGTACGTACGGCGTGGTCGGCCCGGAGCCGGAGTATTCCCAGGACGCCGGTGGATCGACGGAGCGGCTGACGTTGGCAAACACTTGCAGTTGTGGGTTGAACTCGTAACGCACGCCCACTCGCGGTGCCAGGCTCCAGTTGTCGTAGGTCACATCGCTCGGGTAGGTGGTGGTGTTGGCCACCAGGGCTTCCTTGACGTCGGCATGGCGGCGCACGTTGATCGCCGAGACGCCACTGGTCAGCCACAGGCCGTCTACCAGTTCCAGGTCGTTGCCCACGGAGAACACGTGATCGAACGAGGAGCTGTAGTCGACGAACTTGCGCGTCTGTTTGTTGGCGAAGGTGGAGTCGACCTGGCCCTTGAGGTGCTCGGTGGAGGTGAAGGCCAGGCTGGAGCGGCTTTCGTGGCCGAACAGGGTGTCGCGGCGGTCGTAGTTGATCACCGCGCTCAGGTCATGCCAGTCCCAGTAGCTGGGGTTGCTCGGGCTGTTCGGGCTGTTGTTGTGGGCGTACTGGTAGTAGACGAAACCCACCGACAGGGTGGCGTCGTCCTCAAAGGTGTAGGTGGTCTTGCTGCCCAGCCATACGCTGCCGGGGCGACGGCTGCCGGCGCCGCTGCTTTCGGCGGTGGCACTGGCACGGTCGGAATGGTGCTTGACCGCATCCAGGGTGGTGGCGCTCGGGTCGTTGTGGAACTCGTCGCGGTAACGCAGCATCACCCGGGTTTCGAGTTGCGGGCTGAAGCGGTAGCCAAAGTTGGCCACCACGCCCTGGCTTTTCGACAGGCTGTAGTCGCGGTAACCGTCGCTGCGGTAGTTGTCGGCATTCAGGTAGTAATCGAACGCACCCTCGACGCCGCCGACACTCAGGCTTTGCTTGTTGTAGCCGTAGCTCCCGGTTTCCGCTCGCACCCGCAGGCCGGGTGCGGTGTAGCCGGTCTGGTTGACGAAGTTGATGGCGCCGCCAAGACTCAGTGCGCCGTACTGGAAGGCGTTGGCACCCCGCAGGATTTCGGTGTAGTTCACCCCCGAGCCGTTGAGGAATTCATAGGGTGTGCCGCCCGGGCCGGTGATCGGCAGGCCGTCGAACAGGAACTTGATGCCCTCACGGAAATACCCCGGCGAGGTGTTGGCGCCCGAGCCACGGATGGAGATCTTGGCCGCGTCGTTGCCGCCGGTGGACTGCACGAACACCCCCGGCTGATAGGCGAGGGTGTCCTGCAAGGTGGCGGTGCGTCCCTTGGCCACCTGTTCGCTGTCGACCACGCTGGTGCCGCCTGGCACTTCGGACAGCTGACTTTTGGCTGCCTCAACGGGCGTGATTTTTTGTGCCTCTACTGTCACCGTCTTTAGCCGTGTTCCGGTCGTCGGTGTGACCTCATCATCTGCCTGCACACTGGCGGAAAAAACCAGGGCTGAGCCCAGCCCCACCATCGCCAGCCAAGTTGCTTGCCGCACGGCAAGTGTCAACTTTTGCAACTCTCCCCGAAAGATTGGATCCATTAAGCGTGTTCCTTGTGAATAGATAAAAGAGCCCCAGCTTTCTATTCGAATAGTCATGCCTGTTTCGCTCTGAGCAGTTTCTATGCCAAGACTATTGGCCAAGGAATACGGGCGCTTAGTTAAGGTTAAGTGTTCTGCGGGATACTTTGTTTTGAATCGGTGTTTGATTCTCAACAGTCAACTTTAATGCCTGGGATTACCGCAGCTGTCGCGAACGCAACAGCTGATAAGCAGTGTGTAAGGCTACCAACAATTCCGGGGTGTATAACGGGTATAACCATATAAGTGTTTGGCAGTGTTCGCCCCGTTTTACAAGGGTTTTGCGCCGGTTTCGTGGTCAATATGGCGTTTCTTGAAGACTGGCATGCTCACTGCATTACACCCCGTAATTGCAAACTTTCAGTGTTCATAGAGTTCCTCTAAGGAAGTGTCATTGACAACCATCCTGAAACTTTCGGCGGTTATTTCACTGTGCCTGGCAGTCAATGCCTGCTCACCGGCTGCGGCACCGAAACATGAAACGTCTGCGGCTGATGGCACGGTCACCAACGGTGTAGTGACTTATTCGGCGACGGACTTTCATGAGTCGTCACCGGGGCGCAGTGGCGGAACTTTGCGCGTCTCAGCCGCCTCCGACGCCGGCAGTTTCGATGTTCACGCACTGTCTAACGGCAACATCCAGTGGATGGGCCGGATTCTCTTCGATTGCCTGGTGTACCAGGACGAGCAGGGCAATATCAGCCCGTGGCTGGCCCGCTCCTGGGACATCTCCGACGACGGCAAGACCTACACCTTTCACCTGCGCGACGACGTGACCTTCAGCGACGGCGAGAAATTCAATGCCCAGGCGCTGCAAACCAACCTGGACCACATGCGCGACCCGGCGACCAAGTCCCCACTGGCCGCGGCCTATATCGCGCCGTACCTGGATGGCAAGGTCATCGACGACTACACCTTCGAAGCGCATTTGCGCGAACCCTATACGCCGTTCCTGGATGTGCTGGCGCAGTCCTGGCTGAGCATGATCTCCCCCAGGCAGATTCGCGAGGCGCCGAAGACCATCGCCGAGCACCCCATCGGCAGCGGGCCGTTTACGTTGCAGAGCTACACCCGTGACCAGGGCGCGGTGTTCATCAAGCGCCCCGGCTATAACTGGGCGCCACCGGTGACGCGCCACGCGGGCGAGGCCTACCTGGACCGTATCGAACTGAGCTACGTCCCCGAAGCCATGATCCGCTTCACGGCGCTAGAGTCCGGCCAGTCGGATTTCGCGCTTGATGCACCGGCCCAGAATGCCGCCGCCATCCGTGCCAACCCGAGCCTGGTGATGCGCAGCCGGATCCGCAAGGGCAACCCGAGCCGCAGCATGACCTTCAACGTCGAGCAGCCACCGTTCGACGATGTACGGGTGCGTCGCGCAGTGGCCAAGGCCATTGACCGCGAAGGGTTGGCGTGGATTTCCGGCTTCGGCGAATACATCGCCAAGGCGGATTTCCTGGCGGCCAACACCCGGTTTTATCAACCCAACAACGACGCCCTGGCCTACGACGTGAAAGCCGCCAATGCGCTGCTGGACGAGGCCGGCTGGGCCGGGCGCGATGCCCAGGGCTATCGAACCAAGGACGGGCAGCGCCTGAAGGCAACGATGCTGTCCTATGACAACCCGGCGTTTCCCGCCAGCGTTTCGGTGGCCATCCAGGCCGACCTGAAAAAAGTCGGCTTCGAGATGCCCATCGAAATGCTGCCGCTGACCCGCGTGACCGAGAAACGCTACGCCGGGAAGTTCCAGGCGCTGGCGGGCGGTTACTGGCACACCAACACACCCGATGGCCTGTTCGTGCTCTATCACAGCCAGGCCATCAGCACCGACAAGATCATCGGCCAGAACGTCGGGCGCTTCCGTGATGCCGAACTGGATCGCGTGCTCAGCGCCGCCCGCCAATCCCGCGACCCGGTGCAATTGCAGGCGCTCTATGGCGAAGCACAAAAACGCCTGACCGAAACCGTCCCGGCGGTGCCGTCGGTGGAAAGCCAGGTGCTCACTGCGTATGGCCGGCAGGTCCAGGGGGTGATTTTCGATACCTCCCACAACGTACCGTTCTTCACCAGCATCTGGCTGGACCGGGGGCAACCATGAGCCTGTTCAAATCCATCGCCTGGCGCCTGCTGGCGGGCATTGGCGTGCTGTGGGGCGCGGCGACGCTGACGTTCCTCGCGGTCAATTTCAGCGGCGGTGACACGGCGCTGGCAATCCTCGGCGGGCCGGATTCGATGCCCACCCCGGAGCTGCTGGCCCGGGTACGTGCCGAGTACGGCCTGGACCAACCCCTCATCGTGCAATACGGCAATTACCTGATGCGCCTGGCCCATGGCGACCTGGGCGAGTCCTATCGCTTGCGCATCCCGGTGCAGCAGGCGATTGCCGAGCAGATCGGTGCAACCATTCAACTGTCCCTGAGCGCGGCGTTGCTGGCGGTGGTATTGGCCCTGGTGTGCGCGATCCTCACCGCCAACCGTTCGCGTTGGGTGCGTTCAGCCGTTTCAGGCAGCGAGCTGGTGCTGTCTTCAGCACCTTCGTTTGTGATCGGGATGCTGTTGTTGCTGGTGTTTTCGTTTCATTGGCACTGGTTGCCGCCCTCCGGTTCCGTTGGCTGGCGCTCATTGATCCTGCCCTCGATCGCGCTGTCGTTGCCGGTGGCGGCAGTGCTGACCCAGCTGTTGCGCCAGTCCCTGGAAGACACCCTCGAACAACCCTTTATTGCCATGGCCCGTGCCCGTGGCTTGTCCGAAACCGCTGTGCGCCTGCGTCATGCCTTGCGCCATGCGCTGGTGCCGTTGGTGACCCTGGCCGGGTTCGTGTTCGCCAGCCTGCTGGGCGGCGCGGTGGTGGTGGAATTGCTGTTTGCACGCCAGGGCATCGGGCGCTTGATGCTCGATGCCACCAGCAACAAAGACGTGCCGGTGGTGCTGGGCGTGACCTTGCTGGCCGCCACCGTCTATGTGCTGGTGAACCTGGCCGTCGATTTGATCAACCGCTGGATTGACCCTCGGGCCAACCAAGCGTGAGTGCCTTTGAAGAAGGAAAAACCATGAGTGCTTCGATCCCCGCTGAAGTGAGTTATGCCGACTTGCACCAGCGTTTCGCTGACGTATTTGCCCGGATAGCCGACACCGCCGTCGTCCGCGAGCAGCAACGCGAGCTGGCCCATGACGCGGTGGCTTGGCTGCGCGAGGCCGGCTTTGGCGCACTGCGTGTGCCGCAGGCCTTGGGCGGCCTGGGTGCAAGCCTGCCGCAGTTGTTTCGCCTGTTGATTGAACTGGGAGAGGCCGATTCAAACTTGCCGCAGATCGTGCGCGCGCATTTCGGTTTCGTCGAAGGCCGGCTTTCCAGTCGCGACAGCGCTTCCCAGGATTACTGGTTCGCCAAAGTCGTCGACGGCGAGTTGTGGGGCGCCGCCATGGCCGAACGCACCGACACCACCCGCAACTCGGTGACCCTCAGCGCGGTCGACTCCGGCTGGCAGCTGGACGGCGAGAAGTACTACTGCACCGGCACGCTGTACGCCAACTGGATCGCGGCCGTGGCCCTGGATGGCGAAGATTTTGTCAGCCTGGCGGTACGCACCGACGCGCCGGGTGTCACCGTCGAGGATGACTGGGACGGCTTTGGCCAGCGACTCACCGGCAGCGGCACCACCCGCTTCAAGGCGGTGAACGTACCGGAGCAGCACATTGTGCGGCGCTTCAAGAAAGACGAACTGCGCGCCGAGTCCTACCTGAGCGCTTTCTACCAGCTGTTCCACCTGGCGACCCTGGCCGGCATCGCCAACGCCGTGCTGCGTGACGCCACCGAATTCGTCAAGGGCCGCACCCGCGCGTTTGGTGTGCCGGGGCAATCGAGCCCCAAGGATGACCCGCTGGTGCAGCGGGTGATCGGCCGCTTGTCGAGCCTGGCCTATGCCGCACGCACCCAGGTGCTGGCCGTCGCGGAGGTGCTGCAGGACGTGCACGAAGCGGAGCAGGGCGGGCACGCAACCGAACAGCATTACACCGAGGCCGAGATTCGCGCTTTTCAGGCGCAACAGATCGTGCTGGAACAGGTACTGGAAGCCACCACGCTGCTGTTCGAAGTCGGCGGCGCCTCCGCCACCAGCGAGTCGCGTCGCTTCGACCGGCATTGGCGCAACGCGCGAACCCTGGCCTCCCACAACCCGGCGATCTTTCGCGAACGGGCACTGGGCAACTACTACCTCAATGACGTCACCCCGAACGCCGCCTGGCGCAGCCTGCAAGCCGCCGACGCCGAGCAGCAGGCCGCCCGCGACGAAGCGAGTGCGGTATGAGCCATCAACCCTTGAAGAAAAAAGGATCACCCATGCGTTACCGCCAACTGGGCAACAGCGACATCCAAGTCAGCGTGCTGGGCCTCGGCACCATGACCTGGGGCCACCAGAACACCGAAAACGATGCCCATCAACAGATCGACCTGGCACTGGCCGAAGGTATCAATTTCATCGACACCGCCGAGATGTACCCCACGCCCACCAAGGCCGAAACCTGGCGCACCACCGAGCGTTACATCGGCAGCTGGCTGGCGGCCAGTGGTCGACGTGACGAGGTGATCCTGGCCAGCAAAATCGCCGGCCCGGCCCGTGACCCCAGCAGCCAGCAGCACATCCGCGACGGCCTCAGCCGCCACGACCGGCGCAACATCGTCCAAGCCCTCGACGGCAGCCTCAAACGCCTGAACACCGACTACCTCGACCTGTACCAACTGCACTGGCCCGACCGCACCACCAACATCTTCGGCCAGCGCGAATACCCGTATCAGGCAGACACCCAGAGCGTCGCCATCGAGGAAACCCTGGCGGTGCTGGCCGATCAGGTCAAGGCCGGCAAGGTACGCCACATCGGGGTTTCCAATGAAACCCCGTGGGGCGTCGCCGAGTTTCTCAAGCAAAGCGAACGCCTCGGCCTGCCGCGCATTGCCAGTGTGCAAAACCCCTACAGCCTGCTTAACCGCCTGTACGAAGGCGGCCTCTCGGAGTTCACCCATCGCGAAGGCGTCGGCCTGCTGGCGTACTCGCCGCTGGCCTTCGGTGCACTCACCGGCAAGTACCTCGGCGGCGCGCGGCCCGAGGGCTCGCGGCTGTCGGCGGTGTACCGCACTTTCAATCGCTACGACAGTGCCTCGGCCCAGGAGGCCATCACCGGCTACGTGGAGATTGCCCGGCAACATGGCCTCACCCCGGCCCAACTGGCCCTGGCCTTCATCATCGACAAACCCTTCGTCACCAGCGCACTGACCGGGCAAACCAGCCTGGCGCAATTGCGCGACAACCTCGGCGCGCTGGACGTAACCCTCAGCGACGAGATCAAGGCGCAGGTCCAGGCCATCCACCAGCGCATTCCCAACCCCGCGCCCTAGCACCAGGAGCCTGGCATGACGCAAACCATTGAAACGTTGATCGGCAATCGCCCGTTGCGTCTTGTCGGGTTTACCCAACTGCGGCCGGGTCTGTTGCTCGCCGGGGTATTTGTCGGGCTGTTGCTGTTGGCCGCCGTTGTTCCGCAATGGCTGGCCCCGTATGACCCGCTGGAGGCGTCGGCGCGCATGGCGTTCCAGGCGCCGAGCAATGTGCATTGGCTGGGCACTGATGAGAACGGGCGCGATGTGCTCAGCCGATTGATTTATGGCGTGCGTTCGTCGCTGTTCATGGGCCTCGCCGCCACTGCGCTGGGCCTGGCCTGGGGCACCTTGCTCGGCTTGATCGCAGGCCTTGGGCCGCGCTGGCTGGACAGCGCATTGATGCGCGGGATCGACGTGCTGCTGTCCTTTCCCGACCTGTTGCTGGCGCTGGTGATCATCACGTTTTTCGGCCAGGGCACGGCCAATCTGATTCTCGCGATAGGCATTGCCGGTGTGCCGCGTTATGCGCGCCTAGTGCGGGCGCAAACCCTCAGCGTACGCAATGCCGGCTACGTCGAATCCGCCGTCACCCTCGGCCAATCGCAGCTGGCGGTGGTGCTGCGGCACATCCTGCCGAATGCGTTCAAGCCCGTGTTGATCCTCGCCACCATCGGCATCGGCGGCGCGATCACTGCCGGTGCCGCCTTGAGTTTTCTCGGCTTCGGCGCACCGCCGCCTGCGCCGGAGTGGGGCGGGATGATGTCCATCGGGCGCAGCTTCCTGGCCAATGCGCCGTGGCTGGTGGCCTGGCCCGCCCTGATCATCACCCTGACCGTTGTTTCCATCAGTGCCATCGGCCGCGAACTCTTGCGCCGCAGCGAAGGAAAGCCTCTATGACGATGAACATCCATACCCTCGGCCCGTTGGTCGATATCCGCGACCTCACAGTACGTTTCGGCCAGGCCGAGCCAGTGTTGCACGGTGTCAGTCTGCAGTTGAACCGGGGCGAATGCCTCGCGCTGGTGGGGGAGTCGGGGTCCGGCAAAAGCGTCACCGCCCGCACCCTGGCTGGCCTCACCGGCAAGGACGCCCATGTCCAGGCTGCCAAGCTGGCCTTCCAGGGCGTCGACCTGCGCCAGCTCAACGAGCGGGCCTGGCAGCAACTGCGCGGCGCGAGCATCGGCTTTGTGATGCAGGACGCGTTGGGCGCGCTGGACCCGCTGCGCCGCGTCGGTGCCGAGATCGAAGAACCGTTGCACCTGCACACCGCATTGGGCCTGGAAGCGCGCCGCCTGCGGGTGCTGGAACTGCTGCGGGATGTCGGTGTGCCGGAACCGGAACTGCGCGCCAGCCAATACCCCTGGCAACTTTCCGGCGGCTTGCGCCAGCGGGCGCTGATCGCCTCGGCGATTGCCTGCAATCCGCGGCTGATCATTGCCGATGAACCCACCACGGCACTGGATGCCACGGTGCAGGCCCAGGTCATCGCCCTGCTGGAGAGCCTGCGCGGTGAAGACAATGCACTGCTGATGGTCAGCCACGACCTGTCGGTGGTCTCGCGCCTGGCCGATCGCGTGGCCGTGATGCGCCACGGGGTGATCGTGGAGGAGGGCAGCACCGAACAGGTCCTGCAAGACCCGCGTCATCCGTATACCCAACTGCTGCTGCGGGCCGCCAAGGCCGTGCACTTCCAGCCCACACGCCGACTGCTCACGGCGGTGGAGCCCGAGCCGGCGCCCCAGGGCGAAATACTGCTTGAAGCACGCGAGCTGTCCAAAACCTTTGTCGGCCCCGACGGCAAAACCCGCACGGTGCTGAACCAGGTGTCGCTACAGCTGCGTCGCGGCGAGACGCTGGGGGTGGTGGGCGAATCGGGTTGCGGCAAGACCACCTTGACCCGGCTGATACTCGGCCTGGAAACCGCCGATGCCGGCGAGGTGTGGATCAATGGCCAGCGCTGGTCCGACCTCGACGCCAGGCAAAAACGCGAAGCCCGGCGTGCGGTGCAAGTGGTGTTCCAGGACCCGCTCAGCTCCTTCGACCCACGCTACACCGTGCAGCGTGTGCTGTTCGAAGCGCTGGTGGTGGCTGGCGTACCGCGTCATGCCCGGCGCGACCGTGCCCTGGAACTGCTGAAACTGGTACGCCTTGATGCCAGCGCCTTGTCGCGCCGGCCGATCGAACTTTCCGGTGGCCAGCGCCAGCGCATCGCGATTGCCCGAGCGTTGGCTTCCGAGCCGCAGATCCTGATCTGCGATGAACCGGTGTCGGCACTCGACGTGTCGGTACAGGCACAGATTCTCGAACTGCTCGACGACCTCAAGTGCCGCCTCGGCCTGGCCTGCCTGTTCATTTCCCATGACCTCGGCGTGATCAACCACGTCAGCGAGCGCGTGTTGGTGATGAAGGCCGGTGAAGTGGTGGAGTCCGGCTCGGTACGCGCGGTGTTCGACCGTCCGGCCCATGCCTATACCCGCGCGCTGATCGATGCGATCCCGACCCTTGAAACCGACTACACGCCGATCCCGTTCTACCTGAATGTCGCGATCTGACGTATTGGAAAACGTATCTACGAAAGGAGTGCTCCTGGTGCCCAAGCAACTGCACGTGAATTTGTTTGAAATGAACTGCGTCAGCCACATCGTCCATGGTTTGTGGGTGCACCCGGACAACAACCGGCACCGTTTCAACGACCTGGACTATTGGACCGAGCTGGCGCAGCTGCTGGAATACGGCACCTTTGATGGCGTGTTCCTGGCCGATGTGATTGGCACCTATGACCGCTTTCGCGACGGCCCCGAGACCTCGCTGCGTGAGGGCATGCAGATTCCCAGCAACGACCCGCTGCTGGTGATTCCGGCGATGGCCGGGGTGACCAAGAACCTGGGTTTCGGCGCGACCTTTTCCACCACCTACGAACCGCCGTTCGCGTTTGCGCGGCGCATGAGTACCCTCGATCACCTGACCAAGGGGCGGGTGGGCTGGAACATTGTCACCTCGTACCTGCCGAATGCGGCGCGCAACTTCGGGCATGACACTGAGGTGGTTCACGATCACCGCTACGAGATCGCCGATGAATACCTCGACGTGCTGTACAAGCTTTGGGAAGGTTCCTGGGACGATGACGCGGTGATTGTCGACCGTGAGCGTCGGATCTACACCGATCCGGACAAGGTGCGCTATATCAACCACGTGGGGGAGCACTTCAAGGTTGCCGGCCCACACTTGTGCCAGCCTTCGCGGCAGCGTACGCCGGTGTTGTTTCAGGCTACGGGGTCACCGGCCGGGATCGAGTTTGCCGGGCGGCATGCCGAAGTGGTGTTTACCGGTGGTAATGATGCGCCGGCGGTGCGGGCGAATATCCAGGCGATGCGGCAGAAGGCAGTTGAGCATGATCGCGATCCGGCGGGGTTGAAGTTTATTGTGATGGCGGGGGTGATCGTTGGGCGGACCGATGAGGAGGTGAGTGCCAAGCTCGACAGTTATCGCAAGTTGGTGAGTGTCGAGGCGTCGCTGGCTCACGGGCAGTCGGCGATTGATTTGACGGCGTATCCGCGGGATACGTTGATCAGTGATCTGGTGAGTCGGCAGGTCAAGGGGTGGGAGAGTTTGAGCCGGTACAAGGCGGACTCCACTGTTGGGGCGGTACTGGCGCAGCTGGGTGGGTTTAATCGCGAGCGGTTTTTTGTCGCGGGTACGCCGACGGTGGTGGCGGACGCGATTGAGAAATGGCTGGATGAGGATGGGATCGACGGGATTAACCTGAGGCAGTATTTGTCGTTTGAGACAGCGCGGGACTTTATTGAATTGGTGGTGCCGGAGTTGCGTCGTCGGGGGCGGTTTCGTGAGCGGTACAACGAGGGGGAGACATTGCGGGAGCGGTTGTTTGGGGCTGGGCGGGCGCGGTTGCCGGGGGACCACTTTGGGGCGCGTTATCGGGATCCGGCGGCGTTGCTTCAGGCTGCTTTGCCGTTGCGGTTTCCGGCGTGAGTTGAGAGTACATATCCGTTATTTAGGTAACGGCGGCCTATGGTTTCGCTCTTACAGCGAGTCACTTTGCAAAAGCGGCAAAGTAACCAAAGCGCTCTGCCCCGCCTGTCGGCGCCTCGCTGTGGCTCGGCGTTCCCTCACTCCGGCATTACTCCGCGGGCCGCCGCGACGGGCCATCCATGGCCCGGCGCGGCTAAACCGGCGTCCTGCCGGTTTACCCGCTGCGCAATACCTGCGTTCGGC
>NZ_JBIUVK010000064.1:0-34153 GCF_044742865.1 Pseudomonas sp. NPDC087814
GCACTCCGAGCCTAAGCGAGGAGCCGAGTGGTGGGGCAAGAGCGTTTTGCTTACTTTTGCGCTTTTCAAAAGTGAGCCGCTGTAAGAGCGGAACCCATTTCAGCCATCACCCAAATAACGGATATACCCCCAAACAGCAGAACTTGCACCCCCCGCGCTCCCATGAAATAGTCAGCCAAGCAAGTGCTTGGTTGGCTACCATCGGAACACAAAGGAGCGCGTCCATGTCTGTCGCTATTCGTTTGCCGCTGCAAGTCTTCTTCGACCGCGAAGCCCGCCACCCACGGCAACGATTCCTGGTTCAGCCCATCAAGGGCGGCGAGGTCCAAACCCTCACCTGGGCCGAAGCCGGTCACCAGGCCCGCTGCGCCGCCCACTGGCTGCGAGCCCGCGACCTGCCCCAGGGCTCCCACATCGCCCTGATCTCGAAAAACTGCGCCCACTGGATCATCGCCGACCTCGCCATCTGGATGGCCGGCCACGTCTCGGTCCCGCTCTACCCCAACCTCACCGCCGACTCCGTCGCCCACGTACTCGAGCATTCCGAAGCCGCACTGGCATTTATCGGCAAACTGGACGACTGGCCCGCCATGTCCGCCGGAGTAAAGGCCGACCTGCCCACCATCAGCCTGCCGCTGTGCCCCGATGGCGAATTCGATTTCACCTGGGCCGACCTGCAAGCCTGCTCACCCATTCAGGACAACCCCGCGCCCGCAGCATCCGATCTAGCCACCATCATCTACACCTCCGGCACCACCGGCCTGCCCAAGGGCGTGATGCACAGCTTCGGCGCGCTGGCCTTCGCGGCCATCCGCGGCACTGAACTGTTCGGCCTGGGGGAGGGCGACCGCCTGCTGTCCTACCTGCCGCTGTGCCACGTCGCCGAACGCATGTTCGTGGAGATGGCCTCGATCTACACCGGACAGACAGTATTTTTCGCCGAGAGCCTCGACACTTTTCTGACAGACCTCAAACGGGCGAGGCCAACAGCGCTGTTCGGCGTACCGCGGATCTGGACCAAATTCCAGATGGGCGTCTATAGCAAAATCCCCGCAAGCCGCCTCGATACCTTGCTGCGCCTGCCCTTCATCGGCAAGCGGGTCGGCCACAAAGTACTCGCCGGGTTGGGCCTGGACGCTGTGCGCGTGGCGATCTCCGGCGCAGCCCCCGTGCCCGAAGCACTGTTGGTCTGGTATCGCCGGCTGGGCCTGGATGTGCTGGAGGTCTATGGCATGACCGAAAGCTGCGGCTACTCCCACGTGTGCCGCCCCGGCCAGCAGAAACTCGGCTGGATAGGCCCGCCATGCCCGGACGTCGAAGTGCGCATCGGTGACGACGGCGAAGTCCAGGTACGCAGCGGCGCGACCATGCTCGGTTATTACAAGGACCCCGCAAAAACTGCCGAGACCCTCACCGCCGACGGCTTCCTGCGCACCGGCGACAAGGGCGAGCAGGGCACCGATGGCCGCCTGCGGCTGACCGGGCGGCTCAAGGAAATCTTCAAGACCAGCAAAGGCAAATACGTGGCCCCGGCGCCGATTGAAAACCGCCTGGCCGAACATGCACGCATCGAGCAGGTGTGCGTGGTGGGCGATGGCTTGAGTGCGCCCATGGGCCTGTGCGTGTTATCTGCGGTGGGTCTGCAAGATGCCGCAGGCGCTGGGCGCCAGGCTTTGCAGGGCAGCCTTGAACGCTTGCTGGAAGAGGTCAACCAGGTGCTGGATAAACATGAGCGCTTGCGCCAACTGGTGGTGGTGAAAGACAGTTGGGCGGTGGAAAACGGTTTTCTCACGCCGACCTTGAAGATCAAGCGCAACGTGATTGAATCAGCCTACGGGTCGCAGTTCCTGGCCTGGAGCGAGCGCTCCGAGGCCGTGCTGTGGCAGGATTGAGCACTGACATAAAACCAATAAGGACCGATCAATGAGCCTGTGGCGCACCCAACCGAATATCGAGCAACTGAATGCGATTCAGAAAAACACCATCGGTGAAGTACTGGATATCCGCTTTGAACGTTTTGACGACGAGTCCCTGACGGCCAGCATGGTGATCGACCACCGCACCCATCAACCCTACGGCCTGCTGCACGGCGGCGCGTCGGTGGTACTCGCGGAAACCGTGGGCTCCATGGCCAGTTACCTGTGCATCGACGCCAGCAAGTTCTATTGCGTGGGCCTGGAAATCAACGCCAACCACCTGCGCGGCCTGCGCAGCGGGCGGGTGACGGCGGTGGCCAAGCCGATTCACATCGGACGCACCACCCACGTATGGGACATTCGCCTGACCAGCGATGAAGGCAAGGCCAGCTGTGTGTCGCGCCTGACCATGGCCGTGGTACCGCTGGGGGAGACGCCGCCGGCCCGATAGGCGTGGCGTGAGTGTCATCATTCCTGGCAGTTACAGTCATTGCCGTGACTGCCCGGTCTGGGGAGAATCAACACTCTGTTTACGGTGATGGATCAGGTATGTCGCAGCACGTGTTTTTCGCTCACGCCAATGGCTTTCCTTCGGCGACCTACGGCAAATTGTTTGCCGCCCTGGCCCCGGAGTACGCCGTCGCGCATTTGCCGCAGCACGGTCACGACCCCCGGTTTCCAGTGGATGACAATTGGCAGAACCTGGTGGACGAACTGATCCACCACCTTGAGCAACAACCGGAGCCGGTGTGGGGCGTGGGCCATTCGTTGGGTGGCGTGCTGCACCTGCACGCGGCCATGCGTAGCCCGCAGCTGTATCGCGGGGTGGTGATGCTGGATTCGCCGGTACTGACCCTGGCCGATCGCTGGGTGATCCGCGCGGCCAAGCGTTTCGGCTTTATCGACCGGCTGACCCCGGCGGGGCGCACCCTGGGCCGTCGTGAAGAGTTCGCCGACCTGGCGGCTGCGCGCCAGTACTTCGCTGGCAAGACCTTGTTTCGCGGCTTTGATCCCGACTGTTTTGATGCCTACCTGCAACACGGCCTGGAGCCGGTGGGTGATCGCCTGCGCCTGCGCTTTGATCCGGCCACCGAAATCAGCATCTACCGCGGCGTGCCCCACACCAGCCCCGGCCAGGCCCGGCAACTGAAAGTGCCGCTGGCGGTGGTGCGTGGTCGCCAGAGCCGGGTGGTGATGCGTCACCATGCCAGCGGCGTGGGGCGCATGCCCATGGGCGAAATGCTGACCATGCCCGGCGGCCACATGTTTCCCCTTGAACGCCCACAGGACACCGCCACTTTGATCAAGAACCTGTTTGCCCGTTGGGAAGCTCGCCAGCGCGAGCGCAGTTGCGCATGACTGCGCCCGTCGAAGAAGTCCGCCTGGCGCTGCCGCACATCGAGTTGGCGGCGCATCTGTTCGGCCCTGAAGACGGTTTGCCGGTGATTGCCCTGCATGGCTGGCTGGACAACGCCAACAGCTTTGCCCGCCTGGCACCGAAACTCGATGGCCTGCGCATCGTCGCCCTGGACATGGCCGGCCATGGTCACTCGGCCCATCGACCCGCTGGCGCCGGTTATTCCCTGTGGGATTACGTCCACGACGTGCTGCAAGTCGCCGAACAACTCGGGTGGAAACGTTTTGCATTACTTGGCCACTCCCTCGGCGCCATCGTTTCCCTGGTGTTGGCCGGCGCCTTGCCGGAGCGGGTGACGCACCTGGGATTGATTGATGGCGTGATCCCGCCGACCGGCACCGCAGACAACGCCGCCGAACGCCTCGGCATGGCGTTGCAGGCGCAAATGAACCTGCAGGACAAGCGCAAGCCGGTGTACAGCACCCTTGATCGCGCGGTGGAAGCGCGGATGAAAGGCGTGGTGGCAGTCAGTCGTGAAGCCGCCGAACTGCTGGCCCAGCGTGGCTTGATGCCCGTGCCGGGTGGTTACACCTGGCGCAGCGACAGCCGCCTGACCCTGGCCTCCCCCATGCGCCTGACAGAAGAACAGGCGATGGCCTTCGTGCGCCGAGTCGGCTGTCCGACACAGTTGGTGGTCGCCGAAGACGGCATGTTGGCGAAACATTCCGAATTGCTTTCCGGGCTTCCGTTCCAGGTGACTACCTTGCCCGGTGGCCATCATTTGCACCTGAATGACGAGCCAGGCGCTACCCTTGTTGCAGACTGTTTCAATCGGTTCTTCTCCACGCCTTGACTTGGCGGGGTCAACTGCCGAGGCTGGGCGGATCGAAAGGGAGTCAACCATGAACGATCTCAACACCGCAGCGCACCCCTATGGCCAGGGCGCGCCGATCCGATGAGTATGCCGAAGGGATTTTTCCGTGTTCTGGGGCTGTGCTGTTTCAGCCCGCTGGTGTTTGCCGCCGACGTACCGGGTAGCCAGGACTTGCCCGCCGTGGCCCGTCAGGTCGACGCGCAGATTGTCGACTACCGTCCCGCCGAAGAGAAAGAACGTATCTACCCGCTGGGCTCGATCCGCAAGATCAGCGGCCAGCTGCGCTATGAAGGCCAGGCCACCGCCCGCGGCCAAGCCACTGCCATCACCTACGAACTGCCTGCCGAGCACACCTCCAGCGCCGCCTTTACCGCCACCCGCGAAGCCTTGCAGGCCCAGGGCGCGCAACTGCTGTTCTGGTGCCAGGCCCGTGATTGCGGTGAAAGCAGCCTGTGGGCCAATGAAGTGTTCGGCAATGCCAAGCTGGTGGGCGCCGACGGCCAGCAGGAATACCTGCTGCTGCGCCTGGCGGCCCCGCAGGACAACTCCCTGGTCGCGTTGTACGGCATCACCCGGGGCAATCGACGGGCGTACCTGCACGTGGAACAGATGGACGCCAGCGCACCGTTGGGTGATTTGCTGCCGACCTCCGCTACGCTGCTGCGGGAACTGAAAAGCACTGGCGAGCTGGATTTTCCCAAGCTGGGCGCCGAGCCTGACGCCACCTGGCTCACCCTTATTTCCCGCGGATTGAACCTGGATGCCACGTTGCGGGTCAGTTTGACCGGGCCCACCGCCGAGGTATGGCGCCAGGGCTTGATCGATCAGGGCGTACGTGCGGCGCGCCTGGAAACCGGCACCACTGAAGCCAAGGGTTTGCACCTGCATCTGATACGCTGACCGTTCCAGGGCGAACGGACCCGCGCCGTTCGCCTAAGCTCTTGCTCTTACAGACTTCTTTTCGAGAAACCACATGCTCAATAACGATCGCCTGCTGGTGCAGATCCTGCTGCTGGTGTTGTTTGGTGCCAGCTTCTGGGTGATGGCGCCTTTCTGGTCGGCGCTGTTCTGGGGCGCGGTACTGGCGTTTGCCAGTTGGCCGGTGATGCGCTTGCTCACCCGCTGGCTGGGCGGTCGCGAATCGCTGGCCGCCGGGATCCTGACCCTGGTCTGGATGCTATTGGTGGCGTTGCCGCTGGTTTGGCTGGGGTTCAACCTGGCCGACCATGTGCGCGATGCCGTGGGCCTGATCAAGGATATCCAGGTGGATGGCTTGCCTGCGGCGCCCACCTGGCTCGGTTCCATTCCCTTTGTCGGCGAACGATTGGTGGCGATGTGGGACAGCATCGACCAGCAGGGCGCGGCACTGATGGTCACGTTGAAACCGTACCTGGGCCAGGTCGGCAACTGGTTGCTGGCCCGCAGTGCGCAGATCGGCGGCGGCATCCTGGAACTGACCCTGAGCCTGGTGTTCGTGTTCTTTTTCTACCGTGACGGGCCGCGCCTGGCGATGTTTGTGCATCGCTTGCTGGAGCGGTTGATCGGCGACCGGGCGGGTTATTACATCGAACTGGTCGCGGGTACGGTGCAGCGGGTGGTCAACGGTGTGATCGGCACCGCTGCCGCCCAGGCCTTGCTGGCGCTGATCGGCTTCTGGATTGCCGGTGTTCCGGGGGCTTTGGTGCTGGGGATCGTGACCTTCCTGCTCAGCCTGATTCCGATGGGCCCGCCGCTGATCTGGATTCCGGCCACCGCCTGGCTCGCCTGGAAGGGCGACTACACCTATGCGGTGTTCCTCGGTGTATGGGGCACGTTCATCATCAGCGGCGTCGACAACGTGCTCAAGCCCTACCTGATCAGCCGTGGCGGCAACCTGCCGCTGGTGATCGTGTTGCTGGGGGTGTTTGGCGGGTTGATTGCGTTCGGCTTTATCGGCCTGTTTATCGGCCCGACATTGCTGGCGGTGGCGTATAGCTTGTTGACGGACTGGAGTGCCACCCAGGCTCAGGTGCGGCGGGAAGATAAAACCGGGCAGTAATGGTTCCTGCAGGGCGCAGGAACCATTCCTACGCCCTTGGCAGCCACATTACGGCGGTAAGGCCGCCGCCCGGAGTTTCCTCCAGGCTCAGCCGTCCACCGAGGCGTTCCACGGCTTCCTTGGAAATCGTCATGCCCAACCCCACGCCACCGGAATTGCGGTTGCGCGAGCCTTCCAGCCGATAAAACGGTTCAAACACCGCCTCGCGTTTATCCGCCGCAATGCCCGGGCCGTGGTCGATTACCTTCACCACCAGCGCCTGCGGAGTGTCCGCGAGTTCGATGCGCGCGGTGCCGGCGTACCGCAGGGCGTTGTCGATCAGGTTGTTCAGGCACGAACGCAGGGCCATCGGTTGCACTTGCAGCGGCGCGCACTCACCACTGCATTGCACATCGGAGCCGCGGTCCTGGGCGTTTTCACTCAGGGACTCCACCAGCGCCTGCACATCCAGCCAATGCCGGGTTTCGCTGGTGCGCTGCTCGTGCAGGTAGCTCAGGGTGGCGTCGAGCATGCCGATCATGTCGTCCAGGTCCTGGCGCATCTGGCCCTGCAGCTTGGTGTCTTCGATCTGTTCCAGGCGCAGCTTGAGCCGTGACAGCGGCGTGCGCAGGTCGTGGGACACGGCGCCCAGCATGCGGGCACGCTGGGTGACCTGTTCGCGGATGCGCTTTTGCATCAGGTTGAAGGTCGATGCCGCTTGCCGCGCCTCCCGTGGGCCGGACTCGTTCAGCGGTGGGCTGTCGAGGTCCAGGCTCAGGCGCTCGGCCGCGGCGCTCAGGCGCTGGATTGGCCGGCTGAGCAGCTTGGCGCCGTACCAGGCGGCAATGATCAGCGAGATAAACTGGAAGGTCAGCGGCACCACAGGCCCGCCGAACCAGGGACGGCGATGCTCCTTGGGCATTGGCGTCAGGCTGCCGTCCGGTTGCTCGATGAAGGTCTCGTGGGGCGGAGGGGGCGGCGGGCCATAATGGTGAAACCAGAAGAATGCCAGCGCGTGGGCCAGCACAATCGCCACCAGCAACACGCCGAACAGCCGCCCGAACAGGGTGTTGAAGGCGTTGCGCATCAGCCGATATCTCGGGCGTCGAACAGGTAGCCTTCACCGCGTACGGTCTTGATCAACTGCGGGGCCTTGGGGTCGTCCCCCAGCTTCTGGCGCAGGCGCGAGACCAGCAGGTCAATACTGCGATCAAAGGCCTCGATGGAGCGACCCCGGGCCGCGTCCAGCAATTGTTCGCGGCTCAGAACCCGGCGCGGGCGCTCGATAAACACCCACAGCAAACGGAATTCGGCGTTGGACAGCGGCACCACCAGCCCGTCGTCGGCCACCAGCTGGCGCAGCACGCTGTTGAGGCGCCAGTTGTCGAAGCGGATATTCGCCCGCTGCTCGGTGCGGTCATCCCGCACCCGGCGCAGGATGGTCTGGATGCGCGCCACCAGTTCACGGGGCTCGAAGGGCTTGGACATGTAGTCGTCGGCCCCCAGTTCCAGGCCGATAATGCGGTCGGTAGGTTCGCAGCGGGCGGTGAGCATCAGGATCGGGATGTCCGATTCCGCCCGCAGCCAGCGGCACAGCGACAGGCCGTCTTCGCCCGGCAGCATCAGGTCGAGCACCACCACGTCGAAGGTCTCGGCTTGCATGGCCTGGCGCATGGCCGCCCCATCGGTCACGCCGCTGGCGAGGATATTGAAGCGCGCCAGGTAATCGATCAGCAGTTCGCGGATCGGCACGTCGTCGTCGACAATCAGTGCGCGGGTATTCCAGCGTTTGTCTTCACCGACAAGCGAGGCTTTTTGATCGTCATTCAGCACAGGAGTCAGGGTTTGCATGGTGCGATCATCTACCTGGTTGGCCGCCGGGCCGAAGCTCGGCGGCGAGGTTGTTGCGTTCAGCATAGGCGCCCAGCCCCGGGGCTGGAAGTTCTGTACGATGGTTCACGTGTGCGAGGCTAATCTTCGGGGGTATTGCAGGCATGTCGGGAATGTATCTGTTTTGACACAATTGCCCGGGAGCCCGCAATCTGGCGGCTAAATCGCGAATTACCGATCATCGGATCCCGCAAACCCGCTGCTTGCGCTACAATCCGCGCCGATTTCGACTTGCCTGAGAGCCCATTCCAATGTCCGCCTGCCAGACTCCTATCATCGTCGCCCTGGATTACCCCACTCGTGACGCCGCACTGAAGCTGGCTGACCAGTTGGACCCCAAGCTTTGCCGGGTCAAGGTTGGCAAGGAACTGTTCACCAGTTGTGCCGCCGAAATTGTCGGCACCTTGCGTGACAAAGGGTTCGAGGTGTTCCTCGACCTGAAATTCCACGATATCCCCAACACCACCGCGATGGCGGTCAAGGCCGCCGCCGAAATGGGCGTGTGGATGGTCAACGTGCACTGCTCCGGCGGCTTGCGCATGATGGCTGCGTGCCGTGAAGTGCTCGATCAGCGCAGCGGCCCCAAGCCACTGCTGATTGGCGTGACCGTGCTGACCAGCATGGAGCGTGAAGACCTGGCCGGCATCGGCCTGGACATCGAGCCACAGGAACAAGTGCTGCGCCTCGCGGCCCTGGCGCAAAAGGCTGGCCTGGACGGCCTGGTGTGCTCGGCGCTGGAAGCGCAGGCGTTGAAGACCGCCCACCCGGCGTTGCAACTGGTGACCCCGGGGATTCGCCCGGCGGGCAGCGCCCAGGACGACCAGCGTCGCATCCTGACCCCGCGCCAGGCCCTGGATGCCGGTTCCGATTACCTGGTGATCGGTCGCCCGATCAGCCAGGCGGCCGACCCGGCCAAGGCGCTGGCAGCGGTAGTTGCCGAGATTGCCTGACCTACCCGACCTGAAGCGGGCACGGTAAAAAAATGTGGGAGCGGGCTTGCTCGCGAAGGCGGTGTGACAGTCAATGCATAAGGTGACTGCTCTACCGCCTTCGCGAGCAAGTCGAACCGTCGCACCGCCGCTCCCACATTTGGTTCTGCGGTGTGTCAGCTGACTTTCAGTACCAACTTCCCAAAGTTCTCACCTTTGAACAGTTTCATCAGCGTCTCCGGGAACGTCTCCAGCCCCTCGACTATATCTTCCTTGCTCTTGAGCTTGCCCTGAGCCATCCAGCCGGCCATTTCCTGCCCGGCAGCGGCAAAATTCGCCGCGTGGTCCATCACCACAAACCCTTCCATGCGCGCACGATTGACCAGCAGTGACAGGTAGTTGGCCGGCCCTTTGACAGCTTCCTTGTTGTTGTACTGGCTGATGGCGCCGCAGATCACTACGCGGGCTTTCAATGCCAGGCGGCTGAGCACGGCATCGAGAATGTCCCCGCCGACGTTATCGAAATACACGTCCACACCTTTCGGGCACTCGCGCTTGAGGCCGGCATGCACGTCTTCGTTCTTGTAGTCGATGGCGGCATCAAAACCCAGCTCATCCACCAGGAACCTGCATTTGTCGGCGCCGCCAGCGATGCCTACCACGCGGCAGCCTTTGATCTTGGCAATCTGCCCGGCAATGCTGCCCACCGCGCCTGCCGCGCCGGAGATCACCACGGTCTCGCCGGCCTCGGGCGCGCCGGTGTCCAGCAGGGCGAAGTAAGCGGTCATGCCGGTCATCCCCAGCGCCGACAGATAACGCGGCAACGGCGCCAGTTTCGGATCGACCTTGTAGAAACCCCGCGGCTCACCGAGGAAGTAATCCTGCACACCCAAGGCACCGTTGACGTAGTCGCCCACGGCAAATTTCGGGTTGTTCGACGCGATCACCTTGCCTACGCCCAAGGCGCGCATGACTTCGCCGATACCCACCGGTGGAATGTAGGATTTGCCCTCGTTCATCCAGCCGCGCATGGCCGGGTCCAGGGACAGGTATTCGTTGTGCACCAGCACCTGGCCGTCCTGGGGTGTACCCACCGGCACTTCCTGGTAAGTGAAGGTGTCCCGCGTGGCCGCGCCGACCGGGCGTTTGGCGAGCAGGAATTGACGGTTGGTCTGGGCAGTCATGGCAGCGACTCTTGAGAAGTGGACCTTGAGTGATAGACCCTTCGGGCTGCACCGGCAAGGTGCGCGGCACCTGCGAATGCCCACCGATCCACTGCAATGATAGTGATGCCGGGGCCGTTATCACTGCGGCTCATGGTTCGCCAACCGGGCTTTTGATAGTGCTGACGCGCCGATGGTGGCTCTGGCTAGACTGGGGTCATCGAGCATCCCCATCGAAGGAACATCCACCATGAGCATGACATTTTCCGGCCAGGTCGCCCTGGTGACCGGTGCGGCCGCCGGCATTGGCCGCGCCACTGCGCTGGCGTTCGCCGCTGAAGGCTTGAAAGTCGTAGTCGCCGACCTGGACGCGGCTGGCGGCGAGGGCACTGTGGCGCTGATTCATCAGGCCGGTGGCGAAGCGGTGTTTGTGCGCTGCAATGTCACCCTCGAAGCGGACGTGCAGCAGTTGATGCAGCAGACCGTGGCCACCTATGGCCGGTTGGACTATGCCTTCAACAACGCCGGGATCGAGATCGAGAAGGGCAAGCTGGCGGACGGCAGCCTGGATGAGTTCGACGCAATCATGGGCGTCAACGTCAAGGGCGTGTGGCTGTGCATGAAGTATCAACTGCCGTTGCTGCTGGCTCAGGGCGGCGGCGCCATCGTCAACACGGCTTCTGTGGCAGGACTTGGGGCGGCGCCGAAGATGAGTATCTATGCCGCGTCCAAGCACGCGGTGATCGGCCTGACCAAGTCGGCGGCGATCGAGTACGCGAAAAAGAAAATCCGCGTCAACGCGGTATGCCCGGCCGTGATCGACACCGATATGTTCCGCCGTGCCTATGAAGCTGACCCGCGCAAAGCCGAATTTGCCGCCGCCATGCACCCGGTCGGGCGTATCGGCAAGGTCGAGGAGATCGCCAGCGCAGTGCTTTATCTGTGCAGCGACGGTGCTGCCTTCACCACGGGCCAGGCATTGGCGGTGGACGGTGGCGCGACCGCGATTTAGGAAGTGAGGCGGATGCCATTCAGAAAAGCGTTGGAGGCGCTGTGGGTTTTTTCCGCAGGTGGCCAGATGCCTCACCTGAATGTGTTTCACTAGGTAAATAATTCAATTAAATCAATGATTTAATAAATCTTGGCCGCGGCTGTCATCGGGCTTCTGTGCTTAACTGGTTTGGGTTAAATGACAACAGTTTAAGTGAGTGGCTCATGGATTTAGGGATCGATCGACAAGCCCTTGTACCGGTAGTGCAGCAAATCGTCAGTGCGCTGGCCGCCTGGATTCGCGAGAGCGGCGCCAGCCCCGGGACGCGGTTGCCCTCGGTGCGGCAACTGGCCCACGAGAACCTGCTCAGTCAGTCCAGCGTCATCGAGGCGTTCGAGCGGATGGTTGCCCAAGGTGTGCTGGCCTCAAGGCAAGGCGCCGGTTTCTGTGTGGCCCAGCCACTCGCCGAGCGTGGTCTTCGCGGTGAAAACCAATGGTATGAGGGCGCCGAGTCGGGGTGGGGCGCCTTCATCGACAATCAACTGGGCGAACTGAAACTGGGATGCGGCTGGCTGCCGGACACCTGGCGCGAGAGCGACGACATCAGTTACGCGATTCGTGAAGTCACCCGCACCGACACTGCTGCGGTCTTCAACTACAGCACGCCGCTGGGCCTGCCGGCCCTGCGTGAACAGCTGCTCAAGCGCCTGGCGCACATCCAGGTGGCAACCCGGGTCGAGCATATTCTCACCACCCACGGCGCGAGCCACGCCCAGGACCTGCTGATCCGCACGCTGCTCAAGGCCGGCGACACCGTGGTGGTGGAAAGCCCGGGGTACGGCAACCTTTACCGCCAACTGGCCTTTCACGGTGTCAAGCTGCTGGAAGTGCCGCGCACCCGTGGCGGCCCGGACATGCCTGCCCTGGAAGCGCTGTTGCGCGGGCACCGGCCCAAGTGCCTGTTCATCAACAGCCTGTATCACAACCCCACCGGCACCAGCCTGTCCCTGGCGGTGGCCGAGCGCTTGCTGCAACTGGCCCATTCCCAGGACTTCTTCATCATCGAGGAGGACGTCTATGGCGACCTGCAACATGCCACGTGCACCCGGTTGTCGGCGTTGCCCCACGAGGACCGGGTGATCTATGTCTCGAGTTTTTCCAAGACCCTCAGCAGCGCCTTGCGGGTGGGGTATCTCACGGCCAGCGGGGCGATCATCGCGCAATTGGCCAGGGTCAAGACCTTGACCGGCATCGGCACCTCGCGGTTTGCCGAGGCGGTGGTGGCGACGTTGCTGGCCAATGGTACCTACCGCAAGTGGGTGCAACGTCTGCGCCGGCGGCTGAGCACGGAAATGGCCATGACCCTGCAGGTGCTGGAAGACGAAGAGTGGGAGGTGTTTGCGGTGCCGGCGGGGGGCATGTTCCTCTGGGCGCGCCCTGGTGTCGGCGACCGTTCCACCGTGCAGGCACGGGCTCGCCGGCTGGGGGTGTTGCTGTCGCCGGGGGCGCTTTTCAGCCCTACGGGCGAATCCAGCGACTGGCTGCGCATCAATGTGGCCTACGCTTCTGATCAGCGTGCACTGGCGTTGTTCAAGGCCATGGGGCCGGCAGGATCGACCTCTACCATTCTGAAAACGACGAGGATGTAGCTTTTTGCCATTATTGTGGCGCCAAACCCTTGTATTCAGTGCCCCGGGGTTGCGAATCTCGCTGCATCGAAACCTGGCTTGATGGCATTCGCCATTGCAAGAGGACTCAAGTGCAATGATTTCTGCCGTGCAACGACGTTTTGCCAACCTCGGTATGGCCAAGAAACTGGGCTTGGGCTTTGCCCTGGTACTGCTGTTGACGGCATTGGTGGCCGCGATTGGCGTGTGGTCGCTGCAAACCGTTGGCCAGCGCTTCGAGGGCCTTAAAGCCATGTCGGCGCTCAACAGCGGCTTGCTCAAGGTGCGCTTGATCGAGCAGGACTACGCGCTGCATGCCGACCCCAAGTCGGTGGACGCCTTGCACGAAAGTGTCGACGCGTTGGCGGCCCAGGCGGTAATTCTCAAGGCCCAGTCGCCTGCCAATGTCCCGGTGATGAGCGACGTCGAGCAGGCGCTGGCGGCGTATCGCAAGGCGTTCGATGAGTTTGTCGAGCTGACCCAGACCAAGGACCTGGCGCTGGAAATGGCCAGTTGGTCGGTCTCCAGTGTCGCCAACAACCTTGATGTGTTGCAGGCCGGGCTGGCGGACGACGGCGCCTATGGCCTCAAGGAAAGCCAGGGCAAGGAAGGTGCCGAATTCATCGAGCAGGCGGGGCAGGTCAGCCAGGTCTCGCGCCTGATGCTGCAGGCCATGAACGAAGCGCACGTGCGCCTGGACCAGAGCCGCAAGGGCGATGACGAGAACGCCGAGCAAGGCAAGATCGAGCAGGCCGATCAGGCCCTGGCCCAGGTCGAACAGCTGAAAACCACCGTCAAGGATCCTGGCTACCAAACCGTGCTTAACGAAGTGTCCGGGCATATCGCGGCCTTCAGTGAAAAACTCGGCGAATACACCGGGCTGCTGGCCCAGGAAAAAGTCGTCTACAAGCAGTTGCACGAGCGCGCAGCCGAAGTGGTCACCCGGGTCAATCAGGCCTACGATGCAGAAGACCTGTCGATGCAGTCGCAGTTGAAGAAAAGCGCGTTGCTGATCATCGGTTCTTCGGCGTTGGCGTTATTGGTCGGGCTGATTGCCGCGTGGATCATTACCCGTTTGATCGTTGCACCGTTGCGCAGCGTGATTGCAGTGGCCCAGCAGATTGCCGCCGGTGATCTCAGTGGCCGCATGGAAGTCAGTCGCCGGGACGAGATGGGCCAGTTGATGCTCGCGATGCAACAGATGAGCAGCGGCCTGAGCAGCATGGTCAGCGGGTTGCAGGCGGGTATCGAGCAACTGGCCAGTTCGGCCCATTCGCTGTCCAGCGTCACCGAGCAGACCAATATCGAGGTCAGCAGCCAGAAGGAAGAAACCGAGCAGGTGGCCACGGCCATGAACCAGATGACCGCCACCGTGCACGATGTGGCGCGCAACGCCGAAGAAGCGGCCCAGGCGGCGCAGACGGCGGATGACAAGGTCGACAGCGGCCAGCAGGTGGTGCGCCAGAGCTTGCAGCGTATCGAATTGCTGGCCAGTTCCGCGACCTCCGCCAGTACCAGCATCGAAAGCCTGAGCGCGGAGATCCAGACTATCGGCACCGTCCTTGAGGTGATCAAGAGCGTGGCCGAGCAAACCAACCTGCTGGCGCTGAATGCGGCCATCGAGGCGGCGCGGGCGGGCGAGCAGGGCCGCGGTTTTGCCGTGGTGGCCGACGAGGTGCGGGCGCTGGCCAAGCGCACCCAGCAATCGACCGAGGAAATCGAACGGTTGGTGAGTACCTTGCGCAGCGCTGCGCAGGCTTCGGTGCAGCAGATTAGGCAGAGCGGCGAACTGGTCAAGCTGGCGGTCAGTGATGCCCTGGAAACCGAAAGCGCCCTGGGCAGCATCGCGGCGGCGGTGTCGTTGATCCAGCAGATGAACCAGCAGATTGCCGCAGCGGCCGAAGAGCAAAGCTCGGTGGCCGAGGAAATCAACCGCAGCGTTACCAGCATCCGTGCGAGTGCCGATCAATCGGCGTTGAGCATGCAGGGCAATGCAGCGTCGAGCATCGAGCTGGCGCAGTTGGGTACGGAGCTTAAGGGGATGGTCGGGCACTTCCGCCTTTGATCACCGCAGGCCTGCGGTGATCAAAGGGCAGGGCGGTCAGGCGTTGTTGGCCAGGAAGGTCAGCAGCGCTTCGTTGACGAAATCGGGGTTTTCCCGGCTGGAGATATGCCCGGCGTGCGGAATCAACGTCAGCGCGCAGCCGATCAAGGCCGCCATTTCCTCTGATTCGGCCGGTGGGCGTGGCTTGTCCTGCTCGCCACACATCACCAGGGTGGTGTCGGTGTCGAGGCGCGCCAGTTGTTCCAGCACATCCGCGCGGCTGAAGATAATCCGGCCCAGGGGCACGATGCTGTGCACCAGGCGTTCCTTGGGGAAGGCCTGCAGTGCGTTGCGGAAATCCTGGTACAAGGCCGACTCCCGGTCGATACCGGGACGGAAGAAGATCGGTGCCACCACATCCAGCAGCGGTTCTGGAATGGCGCCGGCATCTTCGATCATCTTGAACAGCGAAAAGTAGTATTGGCGAGTGGCTTCCGGCTCGGCGCCCAGGTGCGTGTCCATCAGCACCAGGCTGTTGACCCGCTCGGGAGCCAGCAGCGCCAGGCGTGCGCCCCACATGCCGCCGACCGACAAGCCCACGAGGTTGACCCGGGCAATGTCCAGGTGATCCAGCAGCGCCAGGTGCTGGCGTGCGAGGTCGTCCAGGGATGCAGTGTTTGCAGGCAGTGCGCCGGACTCGCCGTGGCCCCAAAGCTCGGGGACGATCACCCGGTACTGTTGCGACAGGGCTTCGATCTGCGGCGCCCACATCTGGCTGTCCCACAGGTAGCTGGAACCGAGGAGAACGGCCGGGCCGGTGCCCTGGTCGAGGTAGTGCAGCGGTTGTCCATCGATGAGCACGACAGGCATGGCGAAGCCCTTTTCGTTAACGGAGAGAGGGGCCTTTTTTACGCTATTCGAGGGGAAGGGGATAGGTGCAGAGTGATGGCATGTGGCGAGCGGGTTTGCCGCCCACCACAATGGCAGGGGATCAGTCGTAGATGGCTTTCTTCTTCCAGTCGGCGTCCGCATCCACCACTTTCAAGCCTTCGGTCAATTCGTTGACCTCGTCTTCAGCCGGTTCAAGGTTGGACAGCACCATGGAGTTGGCGCGCGCCAGCTGTTTCTCGAGCAATTGCAGCTGCTGGCTGTACACCACCGGCTCCGGTTGCTTGCGCAGGTACTGCACGCCGCGTTCGAACGCCAGGCGAGCCTGGCCCGGCTGGCCTTGTTGCAGCGCGTGCTGGCCCAGGTTGTTGAAGAACTCGATGTGCAGCAGCACCAGGATATGGCGGATTTCCTTGATCCAGTGCTTGGCTTCATTGGTCGGCAGGAAACCGTCCTGGGCCGCTCGGGTCACCTGGCCATGCAGTGCTTCGAGCAGGAAACGTACATCCTTGGCCTTGGCTTCGGTCTGGATCGGGCCTGGCGGGTTGTTCACCGGAATCGATTCGCCCTGGGCCACCAGTGCGTTGAGTTCAGTGATGCGTGCCTTGAGCGACGCATTGGACTTGTCGAGGTTCAGCAGGCGCTGGTTGACGTTGAGCTCCAGGCGGGTCAGCAGCAACTTGAGTCGCGGCGTCATCAACTGGCCAGGGAAGGTCTCGGTGATTTCGCCGCAGCGGCGCAGCCGGTCATTGAGTTCGATCCGGGTCCGGTTCTTTTCCAGCTTATTGTTTTCCACCACGTGGTTCATGTAGCCAATGGCGATCAGTATTACGATCCCGGCTATTACCAGCAGGGTGATCATGAGTGGTGTCACCGGTGTGACCTCTTTATGGGGTTTGCATTGAAGTGTAGTGACTGGTGCAGTGACCGGATAGGACTGAGCGACCAGTTGCGTCAGTAGTTTCTTCTATATAGCGGGGCAGTCCCTGCGTAGATGCACATTGCCATCATTTGCTGTGGCGAACTATAGCGCCTTGTGGAACGCCAGAATATAGGCGCCAAAGCCTGGACGGCGAGAAACCCTTGCAACCCCCGTAAACCACGGCGAAGTCATTGATTTAAATAAATTTATCCTTGGGGGTTGACGACCTCCCAATCCATCCATAGAATGCGCGCCACTTACAGCGTAAAGCACACAGCGAAACGCGGTAGGGAGTGAATGTTGTACGTGTGTCCCCTTCGTCTAGTGGCCTAGGACACCGCCCTTTCACGGCGGTAACAGGGGTTCGAGTCCCCTAGGGGACGCCATATGCGGGAATAGCTCAGTTGGTAGAGCACGACCTTGCCAAGGTCGGGGTCGCGAGTTCGAGTCTCGTTTCCCGCTCCAAATTTAAGCAGTGTTGCCCTCGGGCGGCACTGAGTGAAACCAGGGCGTAATCTTCGGATTTAATCTCTGGGCACTGAAATACACACCATGTGTTTCAGTAGCGTGTCCCCTTCGTCTAGTGGCCTAGGACACCGCCCTTTCACGGCGGTAACAGGGGTTCGAGTCCCCTAGGGGACGCCATTTGCGGGAATAGCTCAGTTGGTAGAGCACGACCTTGCCAAGGTCGGGGTCGCGAGTTCGAGTCTCGTTTCCCGCTCCATATTTAACGAAAACGCCGATCAGCAATGATCGGCGTTTTTGTTTGTGGGTTTTTTGTGAGCCGGAGTGCAATGCCTCGGCCCACGTTGCGTTTGTACCGCTAGAAATTATCCATCGCATGGCACATCGACAGCCTTCCCGACGGCGTCGGTTCAATCGGACTCCATCGTTCGGCACCTTTCGGCAGCTCAGCAAGCTCGAATGAGCAACTCCCGGACATTGATGCTCGCACCATGTAGTCCATGCCGGGCTTGGGGATAAAGGTCATGGTGTTGAAACATTGCCGGCCATATTGCGGCAACCCAAGGTAATGAAAGGCAATGGGCGTGTTCGCCGGAATCACCTGTTCGGACGACACCGCACCGTCCCAGGTGTAAATCGGCCCCGGCATCCCCAGGCTTGCGCCATTGCGGTCGGCGAAGCCGGATTTGGCGGACACCATCACGCCTGCTCCGGGAACATTCCAGTCCAGGCAATCGCGCCCGGGCACTGCGCGCACCATGCCGTCGCTGATAATGCGCAAGCGCGCCGTCTCGGCAGACGGTGGCGCTGTATAGGCGGTGTTGAGGGAGCGGATGTTATACACCTGGCCGCAGCCGCTGAGGAGCACCAGGAACAGGGCGGGAATGACACGTAAAGTGCTCATGGCTGGCGGCAGTTCTGGCTGACCGACAGATGCGGCGCGGGCTCATGGCTGACCATCTGCAAGCCATCGGCGCCCTGGAAGATAAAATATGTACTGCGACAATCCTTGAACGTCTGCGAGTAACCCTCAGCCCGGAATCCCTGCCCGTCGATCTTCCTGGTCACCGTATTGTCACGGCTGACCACGGCGAGTACCTGCTCATAGCTGTCGCCCATCTTCACCCCCGGCACCCCGGTGGAGGTCATGGAATTGGCACAACCTGCCAGCCCGATGGCCGCCCAAACCAGCGCCGTACCGTACAGTCCATTGCGTGTGGTGTTCATCCCTGCTCTCCATCCATGAGGTGTGCAGGGTTGGTCAGCGCAACGGCGGAAAAGTGCAACATTCATATCTGGCAATGTGACATTGCCCGCAAATCATGGGATTTGCAGGCAACGGCTCACGGCTTGCCCGGATGCGGCTCCGGGTACTCGCTTGTCGCGTCCAGTGCCTTGGCGTACGGCCCGTCCCACAGCTGTTCGTGTAAATCTCCCACGCGCTTGGCCATCGCTTCACTGCGCATCACCACTTCCAGGTTGCGCGAGTTATCGAAATAACCCCCCAGCCAGTTACTGGTGCCCACCCACGCCACTTGCCCGTCGATTTCCATGGTCTTGCTGTGGATCACCCGCGCATAAGGAATAAATCCTTGCCTGGCCTCGGGCAGCGTGACGATCTTGACCTCGACATTCGGCAGCACCGCCAGGCTTTTCAGGTACGGCAATTCCAGTGCTTCGGTGTTCCAGTTGGATACCATCAACTTGATCGAGACCCCGCGCGCTGCCGCTGCACGCACGGCGTTGTCGATCATCGCGTAGTAAGGCCGGGTTCTGTCAGGTCCATAGGACAGCGGCGCGTAGTCCAGCAGTTGTACGCGCACTTCCTTTTTCGCCTCGCCCAGCAGACGTGGCAGTTCCAGCTGCGAATCACCCACACCCGGCGGGTTGTAGCGCTGGGGGCTGGCTACCAGGTAGTTGCCGGTGCGTGCCGGTGTGGCACCTGTGGCGGGCAGGGCAACAGGCTGGTTGTCGGCCAACGCAGCCTGGGCCTGCCAGTCCTGTTCAAAAATGGCCTGGGTCTGGGCGACGACGTTTGCATCACTGATCAACAGCCCGGTTTCGTGGATATGCTCCAGCGAACGCCAGTCGAAGTTCTGGCTGCCGATAAACGCCTGCTTGCCATCCACTACCATGTACTTGGCGTGGATGATCCCGCCACTCAGCTTGCCATAGGGCAGGATGCGGAAGGTCAGGTTGGGAATGGCTTTCAGGCGCTCCAAGGTCGAGGCTTCCGACAGCCGCACGCCTTTTTCTTCCAGCAGGAAGCGAATTTTCACCCCGCGTTTGCCGGCGGCTTCCAGGTGTTCAATCACCTTGTCCATCACCGAGCCAGGATGGTCGGCCGCGTAGAACTGGCCGATGTCGATGCGGCTTTTCGCGCCGTCGAACAGCTGGATCCACACGGGGCCGGGCTGGCGCAGATCGGCGGTGCCAAGTTGGGTGTCCACTGGCACGGTGTGTACCAACTCAAACCCCGGAATTGAAAAGTCCGCCTGGGCAAGCGGACTGAGGAGCAAGCCGGTCAGGCCTGCGATACGCAACTTCATCGAGAGGGACATAGGCGTCTCATCGGGCAAAAAGAAAGGCGGGCGCATCACGCGCCCGCCTTGAAGGTCATGCGGTGCGGGTATGCAGCGGGGTCGGTACCAGGTGCGGCACTTCACCCTGCACGCGGGCACCGGTTGCCGCGCGGATCAGCAGGATTTTCAGCTGGTCGTTGATACGCTCCAGGCTGTCCTGGAAGAAGTTGTGGAACACCACGCAGAACAGCGCGATGGCGATACCCAAACCCGTGGCGAACAGGGCCGTACCGATACCACCGGAAATCTGGCCCGGGTCGGACACACCGGCACTGGCCAGCGCCTTGAAGGTGTCGATGATGCCGAGGATGGTTCCCAGCAGGCCGAGCAGCGGCGCGGCGGTGGTGATGGTTTCGATGATCCACAGGCTGCGCGACAGCGGCGCGCGGGTCTTGAGGTACTGGGTTTCGATCTCGTCATCCAGGTCCTTGCGCGAACCCTGGGACGCCTTCTGCGCCAGGATCGGCAGCACCATGCTCAGCGGCAGGCTGTCACGGCGAGTCAGGTTTTCCGGCAGGTCGCGTTCGCTGTGCACATTGGCGCCCAGCACTTCGGTCAATGCACGGGCCTGGCGGCGCACGTAGGCGAAGTAGATGCCACGTTCGATGGTGATGAAGATTGCAATCGCCAGTGCGGCGTACATCACATAAAAGGTGATTTGGTGAAGCAGGTTCATGTCCATGATGCTGAGCCTCGCAGTTAGAAATTGGCTTCCAGGGAAACGGTGACGGTGCGGTCAAGCCCAACGATGTAGGCCGGGTCGCCATCGCGGAAACCGCTGTAGCTCGCCGAGTTGGTCTTGGTGGTGTACACGCCGTCCAGGTACTTCTTGTCGAACAGGTTGTCGACGTTCAGGCGCAGGGTTGCGTCCTTGACGACTTTCTTGTCCACCGGCAGGTAGATACCGGCGCCGAGGTTGAAGATGGTGCGGGCGGAGATGGCTTCGTCGTTGGTCAGGTCGCCATAGAGCTTGCTGGTGAACTTGCCGCCGAAGGTGCCGTAGAAGCGCCCGTCGTCATAGCCGATGTTGGCCGCCAGCATGTTGGTCGGCACGTTGGCGAACTGCTTGCCGCTGGTGGGCAGCACGATCGGCTTGCCGGCGCTGTAGACGGTCAGGTCGTCCTGCTGCTTGGAGCTGGTGTAGGTGTAGGAGGTGTAGTAGTTGAAGTTGTGCGGCAGCTTGCCGCTCCACTCCAGTTCCAGGCCTTTGTTGATGACGGTGCCGGCGTTGATGTCGGCGGAATCACCGTTGCTGTCCAGGGAGGTGAGCTGGCGATTCTTGAACTGCATGTAGAACAGGGTCGCGGCGAGGGTGCTGTCTTCGCCGGTGTAGCGCCAGCCCAGTTCCTGGTTCCAGCTGAGTTCCGGCTTGGAGTCGAGGGAGCCGACGCCTTTGTCGTACAGCACGTAGTTCTGTGGAATACGCATGTTGCGCGACAGGCTGTAGAACAACTGGTCACGCTCGTCGAGCTGGTATTTCAGGCCGGCGTTGGGCAGCAGTTTGTTGTAGGTCTGGCTGGCCTTGCCGGGTTGCTCGGTGAGGCTGCCGTGGTTGGTGCCGTCACGCTCGACGTTCATGTAGGCAATGCCCGCGATCAACGTCCAGTCCGAGTTGATGTACCAGGTGTCCTGGGTCCAGACCTTTTGCGCCGGCGTCACGGTGTAGCGGTCGCGACCCTGTACGGTGTTGCCGTTGGCGTCGACCACGGAGTTGCCGTCGGGCCAGGTATCGCTTGGCTTGCCGTTGTTCTTGAGGGCAATGAACGGTTGGGTCTGGCTTTGGCGGGCGCGTTCATACCAGTAGCCGAATTGCAGGCTGTGGTCGCCCAGGTCCCAGTTCAGCTTGGTGGTGATGCCCGGGCGCCAGGTCTGGGTGCGCGAAGGGCGGTAGTAGACGCCGGTGGTCGCGGAACCGTCGGCGTTGTATTGAGCCTGTGTCGGCAGGTTGCCGAGGTCGAAAACGCCGCCCTTGTTCGAGCCACTGTTCAGCGCATAGGCCGAGGAGCCCACGCCGCTGCCGTTGCCGTAGTAGTAATACGGGATCACCGAGAGGGACAGGTTGTCGCTCAGCTTGTACTGGGTGTTGAGCACGGCGGTAAAGGTCTGGAACGGGTTCTGCGCCAGGTCGTAGTAGCTGCTGACCTTGCCGTTGGCGCCCACCGCCGGTGTCGCCGGGTACGGGTCGTACTTGCGGCCGTACTGCTGGAACTGTGCCTTGGTCAACTGGCTGTAACTGTTGTTGTCCTGCTCGTGGTACTTGAGGATCAGGTTGGCGGTGTTGCCGTTGCCGGCGTCGAAGAAGCTGTTCCACTCCACCTTGTCCGCACGTACGGCACCCGAGCCGCGCCACATCTGGCCTTCGGTGTGGGAGGCCGACAGCCAGTTGCTCAGGCCGTTGACTTCACCGGTATTGAGGCGGGCGAAGGTCTTGCGGGTGGCGTTGCTGCCGACCACTTGCTTGACGAAGGCACCGGTTTCCTTGGTGGGGCGAATGGTCACGATGCCGATGTTGCCGCCGCTGGAACCGATGTGCGGGCCGTCGGCTTCCGACGAGCCCTGGGTGACGAAAATCTGGTCGATGTTTTCCGGGTCGCCCAACAGGTTGGAGTACAACGCGTAGTTGCCGGAGTCGTTGATCGGCATGCCGTCCACCGACATACCGACCTGGTCGGAGTTCATGCCGCGCATGGTGAAGCGGAAACCCGAGAGGCCGGTGTTGTCTTCACTGGAGATGTTCAGGCCCGGGGTGTACTTGAGCTTGTCGATGGCGTTGCCGGTGGCCGTCTGTTTGTCCAATGCTTCCTTGGTGATGGTCGAGCGGCCCTTGGCGCTCTCTTCCTGGACCATGTAACCGCCCCCAGCGGTTGCCTTGCCCTGTACCCCAATAGTCCCGACGTCACTGTCGCTGGTATCTGCCATGACCACTCCATGGGTCATGCTCGTCGCGGCAACGAGTGCCAGATGAATCCGGGTGAACTTCATCACTGTCGTCCTGGTGGTGTGTGCTTATTGCACGCTGTAGTTGAAGGTGGCGGTGAAGCGCTGCTCGTTACGTCCACCGAAGGCTTGTTCGGGGAACGGTTTCACCTGCTTGATACGGCGCAGGCTGTTGGTGGCGGCCCGGTTGAGCAGCATGCTCGGCGCCGGGGTCTGGATCCCGGAGTCGAGGACGCGGCCTTGGCGGTCCACCATTAACCAGACCACCACCTCGCCACTCGGGCGTTCAAGGGACGCCTGGCGCCCGGTGGGGTATTGCTTGTAGGTGTCCAACTCGTTGCGCAAGCCCTTGAGGTAGCCGCCTTCCAGTGCCTGGCCGTCGACTTTCGGCGGCGCCGGTGGCGCAGCGGGTGCTGGCGTGGGAGCGGGAGCGGCTTGCACCGGCTTGGCGGCCACCGGAGCTGGCGCAGGCACAGGCGTTGGCTTGGCGACCACGGGCTTGGGCACCGGTTTTGGCTTGGGCTCAGGCTTTGGCAGTGGTTTGGGGATCGGCTTGGGTGGCGGAGGCGGAGGGGCAGGTTCGGCCTCCTCGTCTTCGATCACCGGCGGCGGTGGCGGCGGTTCTTCCACCACGGGCTCGGGGACCACTTCCGGCTCGGGCTCGACCAGCGCGAGTTCAACCGCCGACTCGTCGTACTGCGGCTGGATCTTCAGGGGTTGGGACTGGATACCCAGTGCAATCAGCACCAGGGCGATCAGGGCCGGGACACTGCCCAGCAGCCGACGCGCACGAAACAAGGCATACATGATCAGGACTTTTTCGTGGCGATGGAGACAGAGGTAAAGCCACCCAGGCGCAGGGTGTCCATCACCTCGACCAGGCGCGACACTTCCACGCCTTTGTCGCTGTTGACGATGATCGTCGACTTGGTGTCTGGCTTCTCGCCGGCCTTGAGTGCAGGCACCAGCGCGTCGACGGTCAGGTCCTTGCCATCGAGCTGCAGCTGACCTTCCAGGCCCAGGGTCAGGATGAATTTATTTTGCGGCTTGAGCTGCTGTGAACTGCTGGCGCTCGGCAGCTGAGTCTTCATGCCCAGGGCCGGAATCACGTTCAAACTCACCAGTACAAAAAACACCAACAGGAACATCATCACGTCGATCATCGGGATCAGTTCGATGTGTGCCTTGCGTTTTTTGGGTTCATCCCAAGTTCTCATTCCGCTACCCCGCAGTTGATTAGGGGCGACACGCTAGCAACCAAAAATGACCGAATGGTTAACTTTAATTTAAGCTTTTAAGGCTCTAGGACGCGTCTTACAGACGACTCGTAGGTCTATTTATCTACGTAATGAAACTGACACGACGCGGGTACATTCTTGGAGAATTTATTTCGCGAGTCCCCCTGCATGAGCATTGCACTGCCGCATTTATCCACCCTGCTGCCAGTGGTAAGAACGCTACACAAGCATTTGTTTTGGTCGGTGCGGGATGCTTGGAAGGAGCGCAGTTGATGAGTGTGAATCACGATCGCCGTCGCGTACTGGGCGGGCTTGCAGTTGCCACGGCGTTTTCGATCCTCAGCCCGTTTGCCCGTAGTGCAGGCATCGACTATCCCTTCACCCTCGGCGTGGCGTCAGGCGATCCATTGCCCGATGGTTTCGTGATCTGGACGCGCCTCGCGCCGCTGTTCAATGCCGCCGACGGTCGGGGTGGCCTGAGCCGAGCGGTGCCGGTGCGCTGGAAGGTGGCCCGCGATGCAGCGATGACGCGCGTTGTGCGCCAGGGCGAGGTGATGGCCATCGAGCGTTTCGCCCATTCGGTGCATGTGGAAGTCGCCGGGCTGGAGGCGGGTCGACCTTACTGGTACCAGTTCGAAGGCCTCGGTGCGCAAAGCCCGGTGGGCCAGTCGCGCACTGCGCCGGCGGTGCATGCCATGGCATCGGCGCAGCTGGGTTTTGTCTCCTGCTCCCATTGGGAGCGAGGCTACTTCAGCGCCTATCGGCATTTGGCCGCCGAGCAGCCTGACCTGGTGTTTTTCCTCGGGGATTACATCTATGACAGTTCCTACGCGGCTGATTCCGGCAAGATCATTCGCCCCCACGGCAGCGGCAATGCGTTGAATCTGGTGGATTACCGCAACCGCTACGCCCTGTACAAGACCGATCCGGATTTGCAGGCACTGCATGCTGCGGCGCCCAGTGTGGTCACCTGGGACGATCACGAAGTGCAAAACGACTATGCCAGCCAGTGGTCCCAGGACCCGAACATCCCGGTGACGAGTTTTCTCAAGCAGCGGGCGGCGGCCTACCAGGCCTTCTATGAGCACATGCCGCTGCGGGCCAGCAGCCTGCCGCGCGGGCCGGACATGCGCCTCTATCGGCGTTTGGACTACGGCCGGCTGGCGCGTTTCCATGTGCTGGATGGGCGTCAGTACCGCTCCGAGCAGCCATGCATCCTGGCCAATGGCAGCCACAAGGGACATGTGGCCGCGAACACCTGTGCTGACCTGCGCGATCCCCGTCGCACCATGCTCGGCTGGGAGCAGGAGGCTTGGCTGGATCAGGGTTTTGCCGAGTCCCGGGCACAATGGAACGTGATCGCGCAGGACCTGTTGGTCGCGCCGCTCACGCAACGTGACCTGACCAACCACAAGCCCGGCCGCTGGACCGATGGCTGGGATGGTTACATGGCCAACCGTGAGCGGATGCTTGCGTCGATGGTGCGCAGAAAGGTGAATAACCCGGTGTTCTGGGGCGGCGATATTCACTCGTTCTGGACGACGGACCTGCACGCTGACGCAGGGAATCCGGATTCGCCCGTGGTCGCGACCGAGTTTGTCGGCACGTCGGTGACGTCTGACGGGCCACCATTTGATGCGTTCAGTGCGATCCTGCCCCTCAATCCCCATGTGAAGTTTTTCGACAGCCGCCAGCGCGGCTATGTGTCGGTGGCGCTTGAGGAGAGGAATATGCTGACGAACTTCCGGGTGATTTCCGATCCCCGGGATCCGAACGCCAGCGTCTCGACCCTCAAGTCGTTTGTGGTGGAACCGGGCAGGGCGGGGGCGATTGCGGTTTAGTCAGTTCAGGGTATAGCGCACCGACAATGCACCCTTTTTCTCGGAGAGGGCCAGGATCGTCACCTGGCCCACGTCCCCCAATGCCTGCACGTGCGTGCCGCCGCAGGCATAGGCCGGCAGGTCGCCAAAACCCACTTGCCGCGTACCGTCATCCAGGGCCATATGGCGCGGCAGGTTGGCGGCGATCCATTGGTCGACTTGCCGCTGGATCGCCTCGGCGTCCATGGCCTGGGCCGAGGTGCCGCGAATAAAGGTGATCTTGCCTTCGCCCGGCCAGTGATGAGCCTTGATCGGCATCCAGCCCAGGGTTTCACCGGCATTGCCGATCAGATGCCCGGCCGAGTGCAGGCGCGTGTGCAAGGTGCGGCGGTCTTCATCGACGCGTGCCTGGATCACGCCGGGAGCCACGGGGCGGTCTACGTAATGCACGACATGATCGCCTTCCTGCACCACCTTCAACACCTGGCTTTCCCCGAGCCAGCCGGTGTCGGAGGGCTGGCCGCCACCTTGTGGATGGAAGATTGTGGACTGCAGGATTACCGCAAACTGGTTATCAAAAGGTGTGCATCCCAGCACTTCAAGTTCGGCATTCAGGTGGTCATGGGTAAAAAACAGGCGCTGGGTCATCATTTATATCCGCATCAGGGTTTCTAACCGGCAGTATAAGAAGTGCACCAATGGGTGATAATCCGTTCAAATCTCAATGGACTTGTGCGTCATGAGCATCAATCTTCCCTTACCGCTGCTGGGCGAAATGGCGATTTTCGTCAAGGTGGTGGAAACCGGCAGCTTCTCCGAGGCTGCGCGCCAACTGGGAGCATCACCGTCCTCCGTGAGCCGCAGCATCTCACGCCTGGAAAAGGCCCTGGCGACTCGCCTGTTGCAACGCACCACGCGCAAATTGCGCCTCAGCGAAGGCGGCGAAGAGGTGTTCAAGCGCTGCCAGGAAATGGTCAGTGCTGCGCGGTCGGTGATGGAAATCAGCGGCCAATACACCCATGAAGCCGAAGGGCTGGTGCGGGTCAGCGTGCCCAAGGCGGTAGGGCGTTTTGTGGTGCATCCGCATATGCCGGAGTTTTTGCGGCGTTATCCCAAGGTCGACGTGCAGTTGATCCTGGAGGACCGGCATGTGGACCTGATTGATGACAATGTCGACCTGAGTATCCGCATCACCGACAGCCCGCCGCCGGGGTTGGTGGGGCGCCAGTTGCTGCCGATCGAGCATTTGATCTGCGCCACGCCGCGGTACCTGGCGGAGCACGGTACGCCGCAGCATCCCCATGATTTGCTGGAGCACAGTTGCATCTACCTGGGTGAGACGCCGGGGGATGCGCGCTGGAAGTTTCGTCAGGGCAGCAAGGCGGTGACGGTGGGCGTGCGCGGGCGGTATGCGGCCAATCACACAGGCGTGCGGCTGGATGCGGTATTGCAACATGTGGGGATTGGCAGCTTGCCGTATTTCACGGCGCGGCATGCGCTGGAGGCGGGGGAGGTGGTGCAGGTGTTGCCGGGGTGGGATTTCATTGCGTCGTACCACGGGGATGCGTGGTTACTGCATTCGCCGACGCGGTACCTGCCGCCGAAGTTGCGGGTGTTTATTGATTATCTGGTGGAGTGCATGGCCAAAGAGCCGACGCTGAAGAAACGGTAGGAATACAGTTTAAATGTGGGAGCGGGCTTGCTCGCGAATGCGGTGTATCAGTCACCTAAAATATTGACTGAACCACCGCATTCGCGAGCAAGTCGAACCGTCGCACCGCCGCTCCCACATTTGATCTGCGTGAGCCCTGAAATCAGTGCTTGGGCTGGTCATTGGACATGGCCAACAACTGCTTTTCCTGGTTCCAGTCGAACGGTTCGTCGTTCTGTTCAGCTTCGAAGCGACGTTCTTCCAGGGCCTGGTACAGGTCCAGCTCGTCGTCGGGCATGAAGTGCAGGCAGTCGCCACCGAAGAACCACAGCAGGTCGCGCGGTACCAGGTGAGCAATTTGCGGGTAGCGCAGGATGACCTGGCTCATCATGTCCTGGCCCAGGTACTGGCTTTCGATCGGGTCGATGGGCAGCAAGGCGCGCAGTTCATCGAAGCGCTCCAGGAACAGGAGGTGGCTTTCCTCGGGAACCTGTTCGGCTTCGCCGACGGCAACCAGGATGCTGCGCAGGTGGTCGAGCAAGACGAGATGATCGGCAACGACATTGGACACAAGATAAGTCCTCAAGAGCAAAACGGGCGCGAGAGTATATAGCTCGGTGCCTTGCCTCACAAATACGATTCCTTTTGACGAGTGGCTGTTGTTGTCAGGCAAGGCGCCGCGACGAGTCATAGCTTGCTATGGCGAGGAGCGGCAACGCAGCATGACGACAACAGACGCCGTCAAAAGGGATCAGTATTTGTGAGGCAGGGCACTCTACCCGTTTTTATATGACCGCTGGGATCAGCGGACTTTTCCCTCAGCCTGGCTCAGCTCTTCCTTGCTGAAATCATCCACGTCGATCACCTTGCGTCGCGCTGCTTCGGCGTCACGCAAGGTTTGCGCCTCGGCCGGTTGCAGCACGCCGGCATGCAGCGCGGCATCGATGGCGTGTTCGCCCGCGGTCGGTTTGACCTGGCCGCTCTTGAGGCCTTCGTGGAGTTTTTTCTGCAACGGATGGCTGTCGGCCAACAGGTCGTAGGCGTGTTGCAGGGCGCCCACCGGATCTTCTGCGGACTGTGGGCGATAGCAGCCCGCCAGCACCGCTTCCAGGGTCGGGTCACCCTTGGCGCGACCAAGCACTGCGGCCACCTCGGCATCCAGCGCATCGGACGGGCCTTTATGACGGCGGCCGAACGGGAACACGATCACCCGCAACAGACAACCCAACACCTTGCTCGGGAAGTTGGTCAGCAGTTCATCCAGTGCACGCTCGGAGTGGCCAAGGCTCTCTTCCATGGCCCAGGCGAACAGCGGTTCCAGGTGGTCTGGCGAATCCAGGTCGTGATAACGCTTGAGTGCAGCCGATGCCAGGTACATGTGGCTCAGCACATCACCAAGACGTGCCGACAGGCGTTCGCGTCGTTTCAACTCGCCGCCCAGCAGCATCATGCTCAGGTCCGCCAGCATCGCAAACGCCGCGGCCTGACGGTTGAGTGCGCGGAAATAGCCCTGGCTCAGGCTGTTGCCCGGAGCCTTTTCGAAGTGACCGAAACCGAGGTTCAACACCAGGGTGCTGGCGGCGTTGCCTACGGCAAAGCCGATGTGCTGCAGCAGCAGGCCGTCGAATTCCTTCAGCGCCTGGTCATGGTCTTCGCGACCGGCCAGGGCCATTTCCTTGAGTACGAACGGATGGCAGCGAATTGCGCCCTGGCCGAAGATCATCAGGTTGCGCGAGAGGATATTCGCGCCTTCCACGGTGATGAAGATCGGCGCGCCCTGCCAGCTGCGGCCCAGGTAGTTGTTGGGGCCCATGATGATGCCCTTGCCGCCGTGCACGTCCATCGCGTGGCTGATGCATTCGCGGCCGCGTTCGGTCAGGTGGTACTTGAGGATCGCCGACAGTACCGAGGGTTTTTCCCCCAGGTCGACCGCGTTGGCGGTGAGCATCCGCGCGCTGTCCATCAGCCACGCGTTGCCGCCGATGCGGGCCAGGGCTTCCTGGATGCCTTCAAAGGCCGCCAGCGGTACGTTGAACTGCTCACGAACCTGGGCGTACTGGCCGGTCACCAGGCTGGTGAACTTGGCCGCGCCCGTTCCGACGGCAGGCAGGGAAATCGAACGGCCTACCGACAGGCAGTTCATCAGCATCATCCAGCCCTTGCCGAGCATTTCCTGGCCACCGATCAGGAATTCCAGCGGGATGAAAACATCCTTGCCGGAGTTGGGGCCGTTCATGAACGCGGCGCCCAGTGGCAGGTGACGGCGGCCAATTTCAACACCCGGGGTGTCGGTGGGGATCAGCGCGAGGCTGATGCCCAGGTCTTCTTTGTCGCCCAGCAGATGATCCGGGTCATGGGCCTTGAAGGCCAGGCCGAGCAAAGTCGCTACCGGGCCGAGGGTGATGTAGCGTTTTTCCCAGTTCAGGCGCAGGCCGAGGGTTTCCTTGCCTTCCCATTCGCCTTTGCAGATCACCCCGGTGTCGGGCATGGAGCCGGCATCGGAACCGGCCAGTGGGCCGGTCAGGGCAAAGCACGGGATATCGTCGCCACGGGCCAGGCGTGGCAGGTAATGGTTGCGTTGTTCATCGGTGCCGTAGTGCAGCAGCAATTCGGCCGGGCCCAGGGAGTTGGGGACCATGACCGTGGAGGCGAGGTCGCCGCTGCGGGTCGCCAGCTTCATCGCGACCTGGGAGTGGGCATAGGCGGAGAAGCCTTTGCCGCCGAACTCCTTGGGGATGATCAGGGCAAAAAAGCCATGCTGCTTGATGTGTTCCCAGGCGGCGGGTGGCAGGTCCATGGCCTGGCCGATTTCCCAGTCGGTGACCATGGCGCACAGTTCTTCGGTAGGGCCGTCGATGAAGGCTTGTTCTTCTTCAGTCAGTTGCGCCTTGGGATAGGCCAGCAGCTTGTCCCAGTCGGGGCGGCCGCTGAACAGCTCGCCGTCCCACCACACGGTGCCGGCGTCGATGGCGTCGCGCTCGGTCTCGGACATCGGCGGCAGGACTTTCTGGAACCAGTTGAACAGCGGCGCGGTGAAGTACTTGCGGCGCAGGTCCGGTAGCAGCAGCGGGGCGGCTACCACGGCGATCAGTACCCAGAAGATCAGCAGCAACCAGCCTGGTGCGTGGCTGAAGGCGCCCATCGCCAACAGGTAGACGGCGACCACGCCGATGGCGGGCAGGGGCGCGATGCGCCGGTGCGCCAGGTAGGCAATGCCCACCACCAGAACCAGTATCCACAACAACAGCATATTCAATCCTCCGTGAAACCAGGTGCGAAATCACCTCAGAGCTTAGTCGGCATCCGAACAAGCGGGGTGACGAGGGTGTTACGTGGTGTGCCGGCAATGATCAGCACCAGGCGCCGACATTTGGCCGAATCGTCGTTATCCCAGGTGCATGCCTGTGGTTAGACTCAGGGCTTGCTCTCTGAGATTAACCTCATGAATGCGTACTTGAATCCCGGCCGCTTCATCGATAGTGACCACCCTGCGGTGGTGGAGTTCGCCGAAAAACATCGCGGTTCTAGTGCCGCACTTCGTGACCAGGCAGTCAGTCTTTACTACGCTGTGCGCGAGGCGGTGCGCTATAACCCCTATACCTTCAGTCGCGACCCGCAAACCCTCAGCGCGAGCTTCGCACTGGCGGCCGGCGAGAGTTATTGCGTGCCCAAGGCAACATTGCTGGCGGCGTGCGCAAGGCACTGCGGGATCCCGGCGCGCATCGGCCTGGCCGACGTGCGTAACCACCTCTCGACGCCCCGTTTGATCGAGCTGCTCAGAAGTGACGTATTTGCCATGCATGGCTATACCGAGTTGTATCTGGACGGCCGTTGGGTCAAGGCCACGCCGGCGTTCAACCAGCAACTGTGCGAACTGTTCGATGCGCCGCCGCTGGATTTCGATGGCATTCATGACAGTGTTTTTCACGCCTTCAACCGCAAGGGCCAGCGCTCCATGGAGTACGTGGTGGACCATGGGCAATTTGCCGAGGTGCCCGAGGAATTTTTCTTCGCCCACATCCAGAAATGTTACCCGCACCTGTTTGGCGAGCAGATGCCGATCCTGCTGGGGGACATGCAGAGTGATTTAAGCCGGACGTGATCCGGCGTATGCTGCCCCGGCATTCATCCAACCATCTTTTTCAAAATCGGGGCGGTCATGCTGAAAATCTGGGGTCGTAAAAATTCGTCAAATGTCAGGAAAGCACTGTGGTGCGCCGAGGAGCTCGGCCTGGACTATGAGGCAATTGATGCGGGCGGGGCTTTTGGTGTGGTCGACACGCCGCAATACCGCGCGCGGAACCCCAATGGCCGGGTGCCGATGATTGAAGACGGCGATTTTGTGCTGTGGGAATCCAACACCATCGTGCGCTACCTGGCCGCCAAACATGCGCCGGATTCGAACTGGTACCCCAGCGAGCTGCAAGCCCGGGCCAACGCTGAAAAGTGGATGGACTGGACCACCTCGACCCTGGCCGAACCGTTCAAGACCGTGTTCTGGGGCGTGCTGCGAACCCCGGCTGAAAAACAGAACTGGGACACCATCAACGCCGGTCGCCAGGCCTGCATCGACGTTTTGCAGACGGTGGATCAGGCCTTGGCCACGCAACCTTACCTGTCCGGCAGCGAGATCGGCATGGGTGATATTCCCTTGGGCAGCTTCATTTATGCCTGGTTCGAAATGCCCATCGAACGCCCGTCGATGCCTAACCTGGAAGCCTGGTACCAGCGGCTGCGCCAGCGCCCGGCCTATCAGAAATCGGTCATGACCGCGTTGACCTGATACCGACTATTAATACGGGTTACTGTACTTGTGCGGCGCGGACAAGCACCATACTTGTCACGCGCAGCCGTTGTATTCCGTGCGGTCTGCCCTCATGTAACAATTCTATTCCTCTTCTTTGGTGCGTAATCCGATATGAGTTCCGCTCTGTCCATCCGGCAGCTAACCAAAACCTACGGCAACGGTTTCCAGGCCCTGAGTGGTATCGATCTGGACGTCGCCGAAGGTGATTTCTTCGCCTTGCTCGGCCCCAATGGCGCCGGCAAATCCACCACCATCGGGATTCTCTCGACCCTGGTCAACAAGACCACCGGTACGGTGAACATCTTTGGCAACGACCTGGACAAATCCCCGGCGGCGCTCAAGCGCAGCATCGGCGTGGTGCCCCAGGAGTTCAACTTCAACCAGTTTGAAAAGACCTTCGACATCGTCGTGACCCAGGCCGGTTACTACGGCATCCCGCCGAAGATCGCCAAGGAACGCGCCGAGCAATACCTCACGCAACTGGGCTTGTGGGACAAGCGCGACGTGCCTTCGCGTTCCCTGTCCGGGGGCATGAAGCGCCGCTTGATGATCGCTCGCGCCCTGGTTCACGAACCGCGCCTGCTGATCCTCGACGAGCCGACGGCGGGCGTGGACATTGAGCTGCGTCGTTCGATGTGGACGTTTCTCACCGAGCTGAACCAGAAAGGCATCACCATCATCCTCACCACGCACTACCTGGAAGAGGCTGAGCAGCTGTGCCGCAACATCGGCATCATCGACCACGGCACCATTGTCGAAAACACCAGCATGCGTAATTTGCTGAGCCAGTTGCACGTCGAGACCTTCCTGCTCGACCTGAAAAACGACATGACGGTTGCGCCCCAGTTGATCGGCTACCCGAATCGCCTGGTGGACAGCCACACCCTGGAAGTCCAGGTGGACAAAGCCGTGGGCATCACCGCGCTGTTTGGCCAACTGGCTACCCAGAACATCGAGGTGCTGAGCCTGCGTAACAAAACCAATCGCCTTGAGGAGTTGTTTGTGTCCCTGGTGGAGAAAAATCTGGCGAAGGTGGCGGTATGAGTTCGGAACTGCAACCCAACCTTGTCGCGCTGCAGACCATCGTTTATCGCGAAGTGAAGCGCTTTACCCGGATCTGGCCGCAGACCTTGCTGCCGCCGGCGATCACCATGGTTTTGTACTTCGTGATCTTCGGTAACCTGATTGGTCGGCAGATTGGTGATATGGGTGGATTCACCTATATGGAGTACATCGTGCCAGGGTTGATCATGATGTCGGTGATTACCAACTCCTACGGCAACGTGGTGTCGAGCTTTTTTGGCAGCAAGTTCCAGCGGTCCATCGAGGAATTGATGGTGTCGCCGGTGTCGCCTCATACGATTTTGATCGGCTACACCCTGGGCGGTGTGCTGCGCGGGTTGATGGTTGGGGTGATTGTGACGTTGCTGTCGCTGTTCTTTACCCATTTGCAGGTGCATCACCTCGGGATCACCCTGTTGGTGGTGGTGCTGACGGCGACTATCTTTTCGTTGCTGGGGTTCATCAATGCGGTGTTTGCGCGCAACTTTGATGATATTTCGATTATTCCGACGTTTGTTCTTACGCCGCTGACGTATCTGGGTGGGGTGTTTTATTCGATCACCTTGCTGCCGCCGTTCTGGCAGACGGTGTCGTTGGCTAACCCGGTGTTGCATATGGTTAACGCGTTTCGCTATGGGATCCTGGGCGTTTCGGATATCAAGATCAGTGTAGCGATCACGTTTATGCTGGTGGCGACTGTGGTGCTGTACGTGGGGTGTGCGCGGTTGCTGGTGAGTGGGCGTGGGATGCGCACCTAAGCGTTGAGATGTGATGAGAAACGGCCTCCAGATGAGGCCGTTTTTTTTGGCGATTGGTTTAAGTACATATCCGTTTTTTCGGTAACGGCCACCTATGGTTCCGCTCTTACAGCGGCTCACTTTGGAAAAGCCCCAAAGTAAGCAAAGGGCTCTGCCCCGCCTGTCGGCGCCTCGC
>NZ_JBIUVK010000065.1:0-31734 GCF_044742865.1 Pseudomonas sp. NPDC087814
AATTAAAACGAGACCAAATACAAAAACAACAAGAAAAAAACTCTTTCCCAACAAGACGAACAAACTAACTTCAAAATCGAAGCTGTCTTCTTTCGACATGCAGTAAAGCCCTCGGTATCCAGTGAATGGCCCGGTGCAACTGCGCCAGGCAAAAGCGGCGTGCATTGTGCCCGAAAAAGGGTGTTTAAGCCAAGAGGTTCTAGTTCAACGTGACCCATCTTTGGTTAATTAGCAGCTCAATGGGCCGATATTGGGTCTTGTAGTTCATCTTTTTGCAGTTTTTGATCCAGTATCCGAGGTACACCGCCTCCAATTCCAGGCGCAAGGCTTCACCGATCTGCCACAGGATCGCAAAGCGTCCCAGGCTGCGCCGTTCCTCGGCGGGCTCATAAAAGGTGTAGACCGCCGACAGGCCATTGGGCAGCAGGTCAGTCACGGCGACCGCCACCAGTCGTCCCTCCAGCCGAAACTCATAGAAGCGCGAGAAGGGCAGGTCGCGCACCAGGAAGGTGGAAAACTGGTCGCGGCTGGGCGGGAACATGTCGCCGTCGGCGTGGCGCTGTTCGATGTAGCGTTGGTAAAGGTCGAAATATTCTTCGCTGAAGCCGGGTTTGGTGGCGGTAACGGTCAGGTCGGCGTTGCGCTTCAGGATGCGTTTCTGGTTGCGGTCCGGAAGGAACTGCGCCACCGGGATGCGCGCCGGTACGCAGGCGTTGCAGTTCTGGCAGTGCGGCCGGTAAAGGTGGTCGCCGCTGCGCCGGAAGCCCATTTCCGACAAATCGGCATACACATGCACGTCCATCGGCTGGCTGGGGTCGAGGAACAGCGTGGTGGCCTGCTCATCGGGCAGATAGCTGCATGAGTGGGGTTGAGTGGCATAAAACTTCAAACGCGCCAGCTCGGTCATGATCAACCCTCGGATAAGCTTTGAAATAAGTGTAAGCCAGGTGCGGGGAAGTCGCCTAGGAAACCCACGGAGCAGAGCTGGTTTGGTCCAAATGGTCGCGCAGGTAGTTGGCGAAGTCGCTGCGGGGAATAGCGCGGGCGCCGAGGCTGTGCAGGTGATCGGTGGGCATCTGGCAGTCGATCAGCACAAAGCCCCAGGCCTGTAGTTGCCGAACCAGGGTGGCAAAGCCGTATTTCGAGGCGTTGTCGGCGCGACTGAACATGGACTCGCCGAAAAACAACTGGCCCATCGCCAGGCCGTACAGGCCGCCCACCAGTTCGCCCGCGTCCCACACCTCCACCGAATGCGCATAACCGCGCTGGTGCAGTTGCAGGTAGGCGTTCTGCATGGCTTCGGTGATCCAGGTGCCATCGGCATAACTGCGCGGCGCCGCGCACGCCTGGATGACCGCAGCGAAGTCCTGGTCGAAGGTCACTGTGTAACGCTGCTGGCGCAACAATTTGCCGAGGCTGCGGGAAACGTGCAGCTCATCGGGGAAGAGTACGGTGCGTGGGTCGGGCGACCACCAGAGGATGGGCTGGCCTTCCGAGAACCAGGGAAAGCAGCCGTGGCGGTAGGCCTGGATCAGGCGGTCGGCCGACAGGTCGCCACCGGCAGCGAGCAGGCCATTGGGTTCGCGCATGGCCTTGGCCAGCGGTGGGAAGGTCAGGGTGTTGCGTTGTAACCAGGTCAGCATGGCATCCAGGCTTACGGAAGGGGAGGGCGGTAACGGCGATGTTGTCCGTTGCAAGAGCTGTGATTATTGTCGACGAAACGCTCTGGGGCTACCCCGAACATGGGATCGATGCAGATAAGCATGAACGGGTGTTTCTGCAACTCTATGCCGGGGGCGTGGTCGTAATCGCGTACGTCGGTCGGCAAGCTAGCCTGGATTGGCAAAAACAGCTCATAAGCCTTTGTCAGTAAAGACAATGCATGCTCAAATTGAACGTTATGAAATTGAACATTGGCTATGCTGTGTAACGTAGGGCCAAGTGCGTGGCATCGCGCACACAAACCCGTACAATGCGGCCATTGGGGCGTTATCGCCGTTTCATGAATCAGTAGCAGGGTGTTAAAAGTAGCTCCACTGGCACTCGTTCATTTTTTACCTGCCCGGATTGGGCAGTGTTTTGCAGTCATTCAACAGATGGACGCGCTAAAGGCGCAGGAAAAGACCCGTTTTGAAGAAATCCGCCGCAACACCTAAAGCCGCAGTCGTGCCCGCCTGGCGCCAGCACCTGCACTACCGACTCAAGGAAGGTGCACTGATCGCCATCGGCGCGCTGTGCCTGTTCCTGATGATGGCCTTGCTCACCTATGGCAAGGACGATCCAGGCTGGAGCCACAACAGCAAGATCGAAGACGTGCAGAACTTCGGTGGTCCGGCCGGTTCCTACAGCGCCGACATCCTGTTCATGGTGCTGGGTTACTTCGCTTACATCTTCCCGTTGCTGCTGGCCATCAAGACCTGGCAGATTTTCCGCCAGCGTCACGAGCCGTGGCAATGGAGCGGCTGGCTGTTCTCCTGGCGCCTGATCGGCCTGGTGTTCCTGGTGTTGTCCGGCGCGGCCCTGGCCCATATCCATTTCCATGCACCTACCGGTCTGCCGGCCGGTGCCGGCGGCGCTCTGGGCGAAAGCCTCGGCGACCTGGCCCGCAGGACCCTGAACATCCAGGGCAGCACCCTGATGTTCATCGCGCTGTTCCTGTTCGGCCTCACCGTGTTTACCGACCTGTCCTGGTTCAAGGTCATGGACGTGACCGGCAAGATCACCCTCGACCTGCTCGAACTGTTCCAGGGCGCCGCCAATCGCTGGTGGTCGGCCCGGGTGGACCGCAAACGCATGGTTGCGCAACTGCGCGAGGTGGATACCCGCGTCAACGAGGTGGTGGCCCCGAGCACGCCGGACCGGCGTGAGCAGGCCAAGGTCAAGGAACGCCTGATCGAACGCGAGCAGGCCCTGACCAAGCACATGTCGGACCGCGAGAAGCAAGTGCCGCCGGTGATTGCCCCTGCGCCGCCGAAGGCCCCCGAGCCGAGCCACCGCGTGCAGAAAGAGAAACAGGCGCCGTTGTTTGTCGACAGCGCCGTGGAAGGCACCTTGCCGCCGATCTCGATTCTTGATCCTGCGGAAAAGAAACAGCTCAATTACTCCCCTGAGTCCCTGGCGGCCGTCGGCCACCTGCTGGAAATCAAGCTCAAGGAATTCGGCGTCGAAGTCTCGGTGGATTCGATCCACCCGGGCCCGGTGATTACCCGCTACGAAATCCAGCCGGCTGCCGGCGTCAAGGTCAGCCGCATTTCCAACCTGGCCAAGGATCTGGCGCGTTCGCTGGCCGTGACCAGCGTGCGGGTGGTGGAAGTGATTCCGGGCAAGACCACCGTCGGTATCGAGATTCCCAACGAAGACCGGCAGATCGTGCGCTTCTCCGAAGTGCTGTCGACCCCGGAATACGACAACTTCAAGTCGCCGGTCACCCTGGCCCTGGGCCACGACATCGGCGGCAAGCCGGTGATCACCGACCTGGCGAAAATGCCTCACTTGCTGGTTGCCGGTACCACCGGTTCCGGTAAGTCGGTGGGTGTGAACGCGATGATCCTGTCGATCCTGTTCAAGTCGGGCCCGGATGACGCCAAGCTGATCATGATCGACCCGAAAATGCTTGAGCTGTCGATCTACGAAGGCATTCCACACCTGTTGTGCCCGGTGGTGACCGACATGAAGGATGCGGCCAACGCCCTGCGCTGGAGCGTTGCCGAGATGGAACGGCGCTACAAGCTGATGGCGAAGATGGGCGTGCGTAACCTGTCGGGCTTCAACGCCAAGGTCAAGGAAGCCCAGGACGCCGGCACGCCGCTGACCGACCCGTTGTACAAGCGCGAAAGCATCCACGACGAAGCGCCGCTGCTGACCAAATTGCCGACCATCGTGGTGGTGGTCGACGAATTTGCCGACATGATGATGATCGTCGGCAAGAAGGTCGAAGAGCTGATCGCCCGTATCGCCCAGAAGGCGCGGGCCGCCGGGATCCACTTGATCCTCGCGACCCAGCGTCCGTCGGTGGACGTGATCACCGGCCTGATCAAGGCCAACATCCCGACCCGCATGGCGTTCCAGGTGTCGAGCAAGATCGATTCCCGGACCATCATCGACCAGGGCGGCGCCGAGCAACTGCTGGGCCACGGTGACATGCTCTACATGCCGCCGGGCACCAGTTTGCCGATCCGTGTCCACGGCGCGTTCGTCTCCGACGATGAGGTGCACCGTGTGGTGGAAGCCTGGAAACTGCGTGGCGCCCCGGAATACAACGACGACATCCTCGCCGGCGTCGAAGAGGCCGGCAGCGGCTTCGACGGTGGCAGCGGCGGTGGCGACGATGATGCCGAGACCGATGCGCTCTACGACGAAGCGGTGCAGTTCGTGCTTGAAAGCCGCCGCGCCTCGATCTCCGCCGTACAGCGCAAGCTGAAGATTGGCTACAACCGCGCTGCCCGCATGATCGAAGCCATGGAAATGGCCGGCGTGGTCACCTCGATGAACACCAACGGCTCGCGCGAAGTGATTGCGCCAGCGCAGATGCGTGACTGATTACGTGCCGCGTGGCAACACGCGGCACGCCTTGCAACCGAATCTAAGAGGACTCCCATGCGTCTTATCCGCATGCTGTTGTTGCCTGCATTGGCCCTGACTGCTGTTTCGGCTCATGCTGACCCGGCTTCCGTCGCCAGCCTGAAAAACCTGTTGGACAAATCCCAGACCCTGACCGCGCGCTTCTCCCAGCTCACGCTGGATGCCGGTGGCACCCAGTTGCAGGAAACCGCCGGCGAGATGGCTGTGCAGCGCCCAGGGCTGTTCTACTGGCACACAGAAGGCAAGGCCGAGCAGACCATCGTCTCTGACGGCCAAAAAGTCACCCTGTGGGACCCGGACCTGGAGCAGGCGACCATCAAGAAGCTCGACCCGCGCCTGAACCAGACGCCAGCGCTGTTGCTGTCGGGCGATGTGTCGAAGATCAACGACAGCTTCGACATTACCTCCAAGCAGACCAGCAACGTGATTGAATTCACCCTTAAGCCGAAATCCAAGGACACGCTCTTTGACACGCTGTCCCTGTCGTTTGGCAACGGCGTGATCAACAACATGCGTCTGATTGACAGCGTCGGCCAGCGCACCGATATCCTGTTCTCCGGGGTCAAGGCCAACCAGCCGGTACCGGCATCCAAGTTCAAGTTCGACATCCCGAAGGGTGCCGACGTGATTCAGGAATAAACTGCCCAGAGGTTTCAAACGCTGCCCATGGACCTGTTTCGAAGTGACCCGATTGCTCAGCCTCTGGCGGCGCGCCTGCGCTCGACCAACCTGGACGAGTACGTCGGGCAGGAACACCTGCTCGCCCGCGGCAAGCCTTTGCGCGAGGCCCTTGAGCAGGGTGCGCTGCACTCGATGATTTTCTGGGGGCCGCCGGGCGTGGGTAAAACCACCCTGGCGCGGCTCCTGGCAAAAGTCTCGGATGCACACTTTGAGACGGTCTCGGCGGTGCTGGCCGGGGTCAAGGAGATCCGCCAGGCGGTGGAAGTCGCCAAGCAGCAGGCAGGGCAGTACGGCAAGCGCACCATCCTGTTCGTCGACGAAGTGCATCGCTTCAACAAGTCGCAGCAGGATGCGTTCTTGCCGTATGTCGAAGACGGCACGCTGATCTTCATTGGTGCCACCACCGAAAACCCGTCTTTTGAACTGAACAATGCCTTGCTGTCCCGGGCGCGCGTCTATGTGCTCAAGAGCCTCGACGAAGCCGCGATGCAGAAGCTCTTGCAGCGTGCGCTGAACGAAGACAAGGGCCTGGGCAAGCGCCAGTTGAGTGTCAGTGAGGAAGGCTTCAAGATCCTGCTGACTGCTGCGGATGGCGACGGTCGACGTTTTCTCAATCTGCTGGAAAACGCTTCCGACCTGGCCGAGGATGGCAGCGAAATCGGCGTCGACTTGCTGCAGAGCCTGTTGGGCGACACCCGCCGGCGTTTCGACAAGGGCGGCGAAGCGTTCTACGACCAGATTTCCGCGCTGCACAAATCTGTGCGCGGCTCCAACCCCGACGGCGCGCTGTACTGGTTTGCGCGGATGATCGACGGCGGTTGCGACCCGTTGTACCTCGCCCGGCGCGTGGTGCGCATGGCCAGCGAAGATATCGGCAATGCCGACCCGCGTGCGCTGAGCCTGTGCCTGGCCGCCTGGGAAGTGCAGGAACGCCTGGGCAGCCCGGAAGGCGAGTTGGCGGTGGCCCAGGCCATCACCTATCTGGCCTGCGCACCGAAGAGCAACGCGGTGTACATGGGCTTCAAGTCCGCCCTGCGTGCTGCCGCCGAGCATGGTTCCCTGGAAGTGCCGCTGCACCTGCGCAATGCGCCGACCAAGCTAATGAAGCAACTCGGCTACGGCGATGAATACCGCTACGCCCACGATGAGCCGGACGCCTATGCGGCTGGCGAAGATTACTTCCCGGATGACCTTGAGCCGCAGCCGTTCTACCAGCCGGTGCCCCGCGGCCTGGAGCTGAAGATCGGCGAAAAGCTCAATCACCTTGCCCAACTTGACCGGCTCAGTCCGAAACAGCGGAGAAAGTAGTGCTCAGAACGATTCTTGCCGTGTCCGTGGCCGGCATCGCTGGTACATTATTGCGTTTCGCCACCAGCACGTGGGTCAGCGCCAATTGGCCGAAGCATTTTTATGCGGCGACCCTGGCGGTCAACCTGGTGGGCTGTTTGATCATCGGCTTGTTGTACGGGTGGTTTCTGCTTCGCCCGGAAGTGCCGATTGAGATTCGTGCCGGCTTGATTGTCGGTTTTGTAGGCGGTCTGACGACCTTTTCATCCTTTTCACTGGACACGCTACGCCTGCTGGAAAGCGGGCAGGCACCGGTCGCCTTCGGGTACCTGGCCGTCAGCGTGTTCGGCGGGCTGCTCGCCACCTGGGCTGGCCTGTCCTTGACCAAACTTTGATAAACGAGAGACCGACATGCTCGATTCCAAACTGTTACGTAGCAACCTTCAGGACGTAGCGGACCGCCTGGCATCCCGTGGCTTTGCCTTGGATGTTGCGCGCATCGAAGCGCTGGAAGAACAGCGCAAGACCGTCCAGACCCGCACCGAAGCACTGCAGGCTGAGCGTAATGCGCGTTCCAAATCCATCGGTCAGGCCAAGCAGCGCGGCGAAGACATCGCGCCGTTGATGGCGGACGTCGAGCGTATGGCTGGCGAGTTGGCTTCCGGCAAAGTCGAGCTGGACGTTATCCAGACCGAACTGGACTCGATCCTGCTGGGCATCCCGAACCTGCCGCACGAATCCGTGCCGATCGGCGAAGACGAAGACGGCAACGTCGAAGTCCGTCGCTGGGGCACGCCAAAAGCCTTCGATTTCGAGATCAAGGACCACGTCGCCCTGGGCGAACTGACCGGTGGCCTGGACTTCGAAACGGCGGCCAAAATGTCCGGCGCGCGCTTTGCCTTGCTGCGTGGCCCGATTGCACGCATGCACCGCGCCCTGGCGCAGTTCATGATCAACCTGCACACCGGCGAGCACGGCTACGAAGAGGCTTACACCCCGTACCTGGTCCAGGCTCCGGCGCTGATGGGCACCAGCCAGCTGCCGAAATTCGAGGAAGACCTGTTCAAGATCAGCCGCGATGGCGAAGCCGACTTGTACCTGATCCCGACCGCCGAAGTATCGCTGACCAATATCGTGGCCGGGGAAATCCTCGACGCCAAGCAGTTGCCGATCAAGTTTGTCGCCCACTCGCCATGCTTTCGCAGCGAAGCCGGTGCATCGGGCCGCGACACCCGCGGCATGATTCGCCAGCACCAGTTCGACAAGGTCGAGATGGTGCAGGTTGTCGAGCCGTCGACTTCCATGGAAGCGCTGGAAGGCCTGACCGCCAACGCCGAACGCGTCCTGCAACTGCTGGAGTTGCCGTACCGCGTTCTGGCGCTGTGCACCGGCGACATGGGTTTCAGTGCCGTGAAGACTTACGACCTGGAAGTGTGGGTGCCGAGCCAGGACAAATACCGCGAGATTTCGTCGTGCTCCAACTGCGGTGATTTCCAGGCCCGTCGCATGCAGGCGCGTTTCCGTAACCCGGAAACCGGCAAGCCCGAGCTGGTCCACACCCTCAACGGTTCGGGCCTGGCAGTAGGCCGTACCCTGGTGGCCGTGCTGGAAAACTACCAGCAGGCTGACGGTTCGATCCGCGTGCCTGAAGTGCTCAAGCCGTACATGGCGGGCGTTGAGGTCATCGGCTAAATGGAATTTCTGCCGCTGTTTCATAACCTGCGCGGCAGTCGTGTGTTGGTCGTCGGTGGCGGGGAGATTGCCTTGCGCAAATCCCGGCTGCTGGCCGACGCCGGCGCGTTGTTGCGGGTGGTTGCTCCCCAGATTGAAGACCAGTTGCGTGAACTGGTGCAGGGCAGTGGCGGTGAACTGATTTTGCGTGGTTATCAGGAGGCCGACCTCGACGGTTGCACCCTGATCATCGCGGCGACCGACGACGAGCCGCTGAACGCGCAAGTGTCCAGCGATGCCCGGCGTCGTTGCGTACCGGTCAATGTGGTGGATGCGCCGGCCTTGTGCAGCGTGATCTTCCCGGCGATTGTCGACCGTTCGCCGTTGGTGATCGCAGTGTCCAGCGGCGGCGATGCGCCGGTGCTGGCACGCTTGATCCGCGCCAAGCTGGAAACCTGGATTCCGTCGACTTATGGCCAGTTGGCCGGGTTGGCGGCGCGGTTTCGCAGCCAGGTCAAAGGCTTGTTCCCGGATGTGCAGCAACGTCGCGCGTTCTGGGAAGACGTCTTCCAAGGCCCGATTGCTGATCGGCAACTGGCCGGGCAGGGCGATGAAGCCGAGCGTCTGCTGGTGGAGAAAATCAACGGCGCGCCGCCGCACGCACCGGGCGAAGTCTACCTGGTGGGCGCAGGCCCGGGTGATCCGGACCTGCTGACGTTCCGCGCCTTGCGCTTGATGCAACAGGCCGACGTGGTGCTGTACGACCGCCTGGTGGCGCCGGCGATTCTTGAATTGTGCCGTCGCGATGCCGAGCGGGTGTATGTCGGCAAGCGGCGCGCAGACCATGCGGTGCCGCAGGACCAGATCAACCAGCAACTGGTGGACCTGGCCAAGCAAGGCAAGCGCGTGCTGCGGCTCAAGGGTGGCGATCCGTTCATCTTTGGGCGTGGCGGTGAAGAGATCGAAGAGCTGGCGGCCCATGGCATCCCGTTCCAGGTGGTGCCGGGTATTACCGCGGCCAGTGGTTGCGCGGCGTATGCCGGTATTCCGCTGACCCACCGCGACTATGCGCAATCGGTTCGCTTCATTACCGGGCACTTGAAGGACGGGACTTCGGACCTGCCGTGGAGTGACCTGGTGGGCCCTTCGCAGACCCTGGTGTTCTACATGGGCTTGATCGGGTTGCCGATCATCTGCGAACAGCTGATCAAGCATGGTCGTTCGGCGGATACGCCGGCGGCGTTGATCCAGCAGGGCACCACGTCCAACCAGCGGGTGTTTACCGGCACCCTGGCTGACCTGCCACGCATGGTGGCGGAACATGAGGTTCATGCGCCGACACTGGTGATTGTGGGAGAAGTGGTGCAGTTGCGTGAGAAGCTGAAGTGGTTTGAAGGCGCTCAGTCGCAAGTCTGATAACCGCGACAGATGTTCAACTGTAGGAGCGAGCTTGCTCGCGAAAAACTCAAGGTCACCGCGTTCATTCAGCATGAGCGCGTTATCGTTGACGACCTTCGCGAGCAAGCTTGCTCCTACAGGGCTTGGATCAACTCCAAATCCCTTTCCCGCTCAACCGCTCCCGGTCATGCTCCGCCTCAAACGTCTGCAACGGCCCCTTCGGCACAATCCCCGTCGGATTAATCGTGCGGTGACTGGCGTGGTAATGCCCCTTGATGTGAGCAAAATCCACCGTCTCGGCAATCCCCGGCCACTGATACAACTCCCTTAGCCAGTTCGACAGGTTCGGATAATCCGCAATTCGCCGCAGGTTGCATTTGAAGTGGCTGTAGTACACCGCATCAAACCGGATCGCCGTGGTGAAAAGCCTTACATCGGCTTCAGTCAGGTATTCTCCCGCCAGGTAACGATGCTCACCCAAGTGCTGCTCAAGGTGATCCAGTTCGGCAAACACATCATCAAATGCGGCCTCATAAGCCTTTTGTGACGTGGCAAAGCCTGCGCGGTACACACCGTTGTTCACGGCGGGATAGATTCGATCGTTCAGTGCATCAATGGTCGAGCGCTGGGCTTCGGGATAGAAATCCAGTTGATTTCCGGTCAGTTCATTAAACGCACTGTTGAACATGCGAATAATCTCCGCCGACTCATTGCTGACAATCCGCTTGCGCTTCTTGTCCCACAACACCGGCACCGTGACCCGCCCGGTGTAGCTGGCGGTGTCGGCGGTGTAGCGTTGGTGCATGAAGGTGAAGTCGTCAAGCTTGTCGCCGCTGGAGCCATGGGCCTTGTCGAAGGTCCAGCCGTTTTCCAGCATCAGCCAACTGACCACGGATACATCGATCAAGCTCTCCAGGCCTTTGAGCTTGCGCAGGATCAATGTGCGGTGCGCCCAGGGGCAGGCGAGGGATACGTATAAATGGTAGCGACCGGCTTCAGCCGCGAAACCGCCTTCGCCGGTCGGGCCGGGTTCACCATCGGCGGTCACCCAGTTGCGGCGTTGCGCCTGCTCCCGTTGGAAGGCGCCGTCTGCGCTACTTTCGTACCACTGGTCATGCCAGCGTCCTTCGATCAGCAAACCCATGACTGACTCCTTGGCTAATAAGCGTTGGAGTGCAGTCTAAAGGTCTGAGTTCGAACAAAAAGCGCAAAGGCTGGGGGTTAATGATCGACTAAATCGATTTGTCCCGGGCATCCCAGTACTGTTGGGCCAGTTCGAACGCCTGTTCCCGCGGGTGGCCGAGGCCGCGCAAGGCCAGGGCCATGGTGGCGATCAGTGCCAGTTGCGGGTAGCTGTCCTGCACCTCACCGCGCCATAGCGCCTTCAAATGCTCGGGCTCCAGGGCCGCAGGCTTGACGTGGCGCTGGGCGGAGAGGGCGGGCCACTCTTCATCCCAGCTTTCGCCGCCGGTAGTGCCGTACAGGTGGCTGATGGTGTCCGGGTTGATCTCGATCTCGCCGCCGTCGCCCTTGATCACGATGCTGTTGTCGCCAAGCAGGCCGCTGGCATCGCGGTGTACGCCCTGGTAGCCCGGGTGGAAGATGCTTTGCAGGCCGCAGCGGGCGCTCAACGGGTTGAGGATGCGCGCCAGTGAATGGATCGGCGAGCGCAGGCCCAGGGTGTTGCGCAGGTCGATCATGCGCTGCAGTTGCGGCGCCCAGTCCCCCAGGGGAATAAACGCCAGGTTGCCCTGTTCAAGGGCCGCTTCCACCTGTTGCCAATTGCGGCACAACGGAATCTGCAAGCCATCCAGCAACTGCTCGGTGTAGAGCCGGCCTGCCGTATGCGCGCCGCCGCCGTGCATCAGGATACGCACGCCGTTCTGTGCCAGGCACTTGGCTGCCAGCAGGTACCACGGCAGGTGGCGTTTTTTACCGGCGTAGGTCGGCCAGTCGACATCCACATTGAGCGACGGTGCATTCAGGCGCTCGCGCACGGCTTCGGTGAAGCCTGCGAGTTCTTCCGGGCTTTCTTCCTTGTGCCGCAGCAGCATGAGGAAGGCGCCGAGCTGGGTGTCTTCGACCTTCTCGTCCAGCAACATGCCCATGGCTTCCCGGGCTTCCTCACGGGTGAGGTTGCGGGCGCCGCGCTTGCCTTTGCCGAGGATGCGCACGAACGGCGCGAACGGATGCTCGGCAGGGGTTTCAGTGATCAACGGGGCAAAATCAGTCATAAGCAATTCGTCGGCCTGGGCAGGCCCGCCAGCTTGGCGGCGAGTTTGGCGGGAGTGCCTTTGAACAGTCGGTTGAGGTGCAGGCTGTTGCCCTTTTCCGGGCCCAGCTTCAAGGCGGTGTACTTGATCAGCGGGCGGGTGGCGGGCGACAGCTGGAATTCGTCGTAAAAGCCGCGCAGCAGTTCGAGGATTTCCCAGTGTTCCGGGGTCAGCTCCAGCGCTTCGGTAGTGGCGAGGGCGTTGGCCACGTCGCTGGACCACTCGGTCAGGTCGACGAGGTAGCCGTCCTTGTCCAGTTCGAGGGTGCGTTCACCTACGGTCAAAGTGTTCATAGCCAGGTGTTGACCTTGTCATAGTCGATCGACAGCTGGACGAACGCCGGGTAATCGACACTGCCGGCCCATTCAGGCACGGCGAGGTTACGCGCCTGGCTGTCTTCGGCCAGTACAAACACTTTCACGCCCCTGGCCTGCAGGGCCTGGCAAGGCGCGCTGGCGGGTTGCAGGGCGTAGGCGCCGTCGCCGCACAGCAGGATCGCATCCTGGGTGCCACAGAGGCGCAGGCAGCTGTCCAGCCGGCTGTCGGTAAAAGGCGAGTGGGATACCACATGCAAGGTCGACATCAGAGGGTAATCACCTGGTCGTAACGGTCAATCATCTGTGAAATTTGTTCACTGCTCAGCGGCTGTGCGTTGCCGGAGGTGGCCAGCCCGCGCACGGCGAGGCTATGGCTGCAGGCAAACACCTCTTCGACGCCAAATAATTCCAGGGCCTGGAGGTTGGCGCTCAGGTCTTTCTGTTGCACGGCCCTGGCGTCCTGGCTCGCGGCCAGTTGAAACACGCCGTCATCCAGAAACAACAGGCCAATCGGCAAATCAAACGCGCCGCCAGCCAATACGATATCCAGCGCTTCACGGGCGCCGGGGCCGGACCACGGCGCCTGTCGGCTGATCACCAGCAAGGATTTCGACATGTCACGGCCCTCCGAAGCAGATCAAGCGGTCAGCGGACTGGGCGGCGTCATGCAACTGCCCAAGCCCGGACAATGCCCAAGGCGCGTCCAGGTTCACCGCGCTGCGCTGATAACGGGTGGCCTCTTCGGCATTCAGCACGCCACGGCGCAGGGCCGCGGCGATGCACACCACGCCATCGAGCTGATGCTCGCTGACAAACTCGCGCCACTGACGGGCGATATCCTGCTCATCCTGCGGCGCAACAATGTTAGTGGACGCGCTGTAGACGCCATCCTGATAAAAAAACAGCCGCACAATCTCATGCCCACCCGCCAGCGCCGCCTGGGCGAACAGCAAGGCACGGCGCGAGGAGGGCGCATGGGCGGCGGAAAAAAGCGCAATCGCGAACTTCATGGAACACTCTGAAGGCAAAACCTGTGGCAATGATAAAGCCGCAGGCAACAAAAAGCCCGCCGAAGCGGGCTTTTTGCATGCGGCTGCGATCAGTCGTCGCGGCCCATGATGCCGAAGATCTGCAACAGGCTGATAAACAGGTTGTAGATCGATACATACAGGCTGATGGTGGCCATGATGTAGTTACGCTCGCCACCCTGGATGATTGCGCTGGTCTGGAACAGGATGCAGGCCGAGGAGAACAGCACGAAACCTGCGCTGATCGCCAGTTGCAGGCCGCTGATCTGGAAGAACATGCCTGCCAGTACCGCAGCCAGCAACACGAAGAAACCGGCGGTGATGAAACCACCCAGGAAACTCATGTCCTTGCGGGAAATCAGCACGTAGGCCGACAGGCCGCCAAATACCAGGGCAGTCATGGCAAATGCCGAGCTGACCACTTCCGCGCCGCCGGCCATGCCGAGGTAACGGTTAAGGATCGGGCCGAGGATAAAGCCCATGAAACCGGTCAGGGCAAACGCCGACACCAGGCCCCAGGCCGAGTCGCGCAGCTTGTTGGTCAGGAAGAACAGACCGTAGAAGCCGATCAGCACGACGAAGATATTCGGGTAGCCGACGCGCATTTGCTGGGCTACGAAGGCCATCACGCCGCTGAACGCGAGGGTGAGAGCGAGCAAGCCGTACGTATTGCGCAGGACGCGGCTAACTTCTAGCTGCTCAGCCTGCGCGTTTCCATTCACTGCGTAATTTTGTTCGCGCATGGCGACACTCCTTCAGTTTTGAAACATTCAGTCGCAAGGATCATAACAGACGCTCTGTAACAAGCTATGGCGAGAGTTTGACAGTGTGTTTCATTCGGGTATTATGGCGCCCGCTGAGGCAGGATGAGCTACGCTAATCCTGTGTTGCACAAGGGAAATTGGCAGAGTGGTTGAATGCACCGGTCTTGAAAACCGGCGGACGTTAATAGCGTCTCCAGGGTTCGAATCCCTGGTTTCCCGCCAAGATTTACTCAAGAGCCCCGCTATTGCGGGGCTTTTGCGTTTCTGGGGTTCAGGAATACACCTCCAATCGTTTCCGCACCATTTCAGGCAGTTTCCGCAACTCTGCAAAAAGTGGGCGTCAACGGGTAGGGTTCACGATCTCACCCACGCGCCGATAACCGTCTCGGTTATCAGTTCACGCTGGAGAAGTCAGGCACCCAAGCCGGGCGCGCCGGCTGGCGTGATTCGTGACTGAGAAAAGGCGCAATTACAGGTGGAAGTCGCCCGCAGCCTCCGGCTGGTAAAGCACTTTCTTGATCTCAATCCGGCGGGTCCGGTCAGCAATTCGCCAGTCGATGGCGTCTCCCTCCTGATAGCCAAGGATGGCGGTGCCTATGTCGGAATACACGGAATGCTTTGCTGCGTTGCTGTCCGCGTCTTCAGGGTAGACCAAGGCCACTTCGAACTCTTCATCGTCCAGTTGCAGCAAGGCCCTGGAGTTCATCGTGATGACATTGCACGCCACCTGCTGCGGCTTGACGACAATGGCCCGCTCAAGCTCATGTTCGAGTTCAACAACCGCCGGGCCTTGCTCGAACGCGATCAGATCCTCGAGCCTGGCCTTGTCGATTTCAGTGATGTAGATCCTGGTGGAGTCGCCACCGGCGCCTTCGCGCAAGAACTGGAAATAGCTTGCCGCCGTCATGGAAAATGACGTCAATGTCGGCGTTTCGCTCTCCAGCATAAAGCCGCTGCGCAGAAAGGCTTTCAGCGAGCGCGAGTTGTCCGGGTGAATCTTGGCGATGAGCTTCTCGGCCCGCATGTCGAGGAAAGCCAGTTTCATGCCTTCGCGGATCGTGCTGGCGCCCAGATTTCGGCCCCATTTGTCGCTGTCTCCGATGACCAGGACAATCTCGCAATTTGAGCCGGTCTTGATGAGACGGACAAAGCCCACCGGAGCGTCATGCCGGTCATAGGCCATAAAGAATCTGCCGCCCTGGTTGAATAGATGAGTCAGGATCGGCAACTGAGTCCGATCAATGACTTGCTCAATGGAGCGGGAGACATGACGCGAATCGCTCAGATAGCAGGTGATGCGTTCATCCTCTAACCAATCCACCAACGTCAGCGCGTGCGCCCGCGTAATTTCAGGGCACAGCGAAATGAAAGGCTTGTTCATCTTGACCACACTTATTTGTAAAGGATTGAAGCCCTTCATGGATATGTCATGGCGGTTCTTCGGCAACCGGATATTTTAAGACATGCCGCGAGTAATGGCGAACATGCCAGAGAGTTCCACGAAGCCACCGCTTGCTGAACCCGACCCAGGCAAGCACTCAAGAGAAAGATGGGCTGACTACGCATCGCAGCCTGAGGGCGGCCTGTCTATCCAACCGAGCAAGCCGTTCCCGGCTGGTACTCAAATGTAAAAATTTTTATCTGCCCTCTTGAAAATTTTCCCGGCGAACATAAATTTTTATCACGCGACGCCGAATGCGGGTCGCGCACTTAATCACTTGGATTTAATCAGGAGATTTTGAGATGGCTACTACCCTTTCCTTGGCCCCTTTGTTCCGTCAATCCGTGGGCTTCGATCGCTTCAATGACCTGTTCGAGTCGGCGCTTCGCAGCGAGGCTCCGAACACTTATCCGCCTCACAATGTGGAAAAGCACGGTGATGACGAATATCGCATTGTCATTGCTGTCGCTGGGCTTACTGAAGCGGATCTGGATATTCAGGTCGAGAAGGGCGTTTTGACAGTCGTTGGCGACAAGCGTGAAACCGAGAAAGCAGTCACTTATCTGCACCAGGGCATCGCGCAACGAGCATTTCGGCTGTCGTTCCGGCTGGCAGATCATATCGAGGTGCGCGGTGCTTCGATGAACAACGGGCTGTTAAGCATCGACTTGCTGCGCGTGGTTCCTGAAGAGGCCAAGCCCAAGCGCATCACGATTGGCAGCGGGAAAGAGCCCGAACTGCGTCAGGTTAGTTTGCAGTAAGTCAGCGGTAACAAAAAAGGCGCTCTTGGTAGCGCCTTTTTTTGTGTGTGGAATCAAAACGCCTACCGATCAATACCTGGCTACGCAGAGTACCCGGTAGATCCATCAACCGGGCACTCCCGCCTGTTTAGAAGATATTCAACGGGTACTCGGTAATCAGGCGTGTCTGCACCAGATGCCCCCCGGTGGAAGCATCGCCATCGTGCCAGGCTTCCCTCAGGCGAAAGGACAGCTTCTTGGCCGGGCCACTCTGCACGACGTATTTCACTTCGGCGTCGGTTTCGTGTTCCTGGTCGTTGGCGCCATAGAACCCGGTGTAGGCCGAATTGCCGGGGGTATGCGTACCGTCGATGCCGGCACCGCGAATATGGCGGGCCATGAAGCTCAGGCCGGGGGCGCCAAAGGCTCCCATGTCCAGGTCATAGCGCATCTGCCAGGACCGCTCGCCCGGGCCGTTGAAGTCGGAGTATTGCACCGAGTCAGCCAGGTTGATCGAGTTGCCGTAGCGCCCGGCACCGACGCCGGCATTGGTCTCCCCAAAGCCGACGTAGTCGAACGGCTCGTCACCATGCACTTTCTGCCCGGCCAGGGTGAAGGTCTGTGCACCCAGGGTGTAGGCAGCCGCCAGCGAGGCTGCGGTGGTGTCGATGGTCCCGGCCTTGGCGCTGCCGTCGTCCAGTGTGCGATAGAGGTTGAAGTCCAGCGCGACGGACTGGTCATCGGTCAGTGGATGAACAAGGTTCAGGTTGACGTAGTACTGATTCCACACGTCTTCCAGGTGTGCTCCGTACAGCGACGCGGTGAATTCCTTGCTGAACTGGTATTTGCCGCCCGCGAAGCTGGCCGACGACGCTTCCACGCCTGCATAGCTGGCGAGAATGTCGCCGCTGCGCGAGGTGGTGGTGGTACCGGTGCCGGAGGTGTAATGGCCGGCCTCCAGGTTCAGGCCGGTGATTTCATGGCTGTCGATCTGGAAGCCTGTTGCGGTCTGTGGCATCAGGTAGTTATCGGCGGTGGCGAACACCGGCGACGTAGGCTGCAGGTCGCCGACCTTGAGCGTGGTATTGGAAATACGGAACTTGACGTCACCACCGGCCTTCGCGAAGCCATGATCCGGATTGCCATTGGCGTCGGACGGTATGTTCGGGCCACCGGCGCGGTCGGTGTCCCCGTCGATGCGCAACGCCAGGTCGGCAAACGCATCAATGCCGATGCCAATGGTGCCTTGAGTGAAGCCCGAGCTGTAGGTCGCCATCAGCGCCTGGCTCCAGTCACGGGTGTGGGCGCCGTTGCCGTTCTGGTTCCAGAACAGGTTGCGGTTGAGGATATTCAAGCTGCTGTCGGCGACAAAGCCCTTGGAGTCGGACTGATCGCTGGCATAGCTCATGGCCGGCAAGGCAAATGCCAGCGCCACGGCCAAGGTATTGAGCTGAAGTAACGGTTGACGTTTTTTCATTATATTTTGCTCCTGTGCACGAGTTCGTGTGGGAGCATTAAGGCGACAGCCCAGGCCATCAACAAATGAAACTGGATGAAGGTTTTGATATCCCTTTTACCAAATTCCAGGCAAAGAAAAGCCCGCGATGGGGAGTGCGGGCTTAAAGGTGTTCACTTAGGAGCTGGAGTGACGATAAGCGCTCGAGTGTGAAAGGGATGTGAAAGGTTGTTGGGTGCGTAGCGTATTTATCACGAGTGATCCTCTCCTCGCACAATCCTTCCGGCCTTCACCTCATCCGCGTACCCGCTGAGCTTTTCCTGCTGAGCCGCGAGCAGTGCACCCATCTTCATCAGGGCGACTGCTTCGTCGGGTGATTTGGCGACCCCGGCGATAGTGGCCAATTGATTGACCGACCAGGCGATAACGGCCGTCGCATCTTCGAGGTCGTAGAACAGTTCCTGCTGTGCGGTCCTTGGGCCGTCGAGCATTTCCATCAGTTCTGCCATTTACCCGTGCTCTCCAAAAAAGTGGTTCAGTGCGATCAGCTCAAGCACCGTTGCGCCAATCCTCCTGTAAGCCGGCGGACACGGCAATCGCGATTTTCCCTTGAATGCCGTTGTTGGGGCTTTCCAGGCGGGAATGGGCGAGCGGGATGTCGGCAAGGGAATAGACCGCGCCAACGTGTGGCCGCAGTTGACCGTTGGCGATCAGTGCGCTCATTTCATCCAGCTTGCCGCGGTTCTGTCGTGTGAAAACGAAGTGATAACTCGCGTTCCTGCCCCAGGCCTGGACGAGGTTCTGGGGGTGCGCCGTGTCCACAATCGTGACCACGCGACCCAGTTGCGCAAGCGCGTCCGGGCTACGGGACAATGTGGTGCCGCCGATGGTATCGAACACCACATCAACGCCACGGCCACCCGTTTCCCGCAGGATGGCGTCGACGTAATCTTCCTTTTCGTAGTCGATGATTACGTCCGCACCCAGGCTTCGCGCGAACTCGACATTGACGTCGCGTACGGTGGTGAACACCTGGGCGCCAATGGCTTTCGCCAGTTGGATCGCCACATGGCCGACGCCGCCCGCGCCGCCGTGCACCAGGATGCTTTCTCCCACCCTGAGGGCTGCACGCACCACCAGCGCTTCCCAGGCGGTGCCGCCGACCAGGCTCAGGCTTGCCGCTTCAAGGTGACTCAGGGCAGGGGGCTTCTTCCCGATAATGCCTTCGGCCGCCACGTGGTATTCGGCATAGCTGCCGGGTCCGTCAAATATTTGCGGGGTGTACCAGACTTCGTCGCCTGGCGCGAAGGACGTAACCCCCGGCCCGACTTCCTCAACGACCCCCGATACGTCATGCCCGGTAATCGCCGGTAGCGGCACCAGGTCAGCGTAGTCGCCACGTCGGACCTGGTAATCCAGCGGGTTGATGGAGGTTGCGTGTACGCGGACCAGGACTTGCCCCGTGTGCGGAACGGGCTTGGGAACGTCGCGAAGTTCAAATGATTCCGGGCCGCCAAATGACTTGAGTATCAACGCCTTCATTGCATTTCCTCGTTTCGACAAAAAGGGATATCGCGAAATCTCGATATTCTGTGGTAAAAAAACTACAAATCTTTCCCTATGATCTCGGCAAGCCTGCGGATGGTGGCTTCATTGCGCTTGTAGTAAGTCCACTGGCCGATGCGCCTGACTTCGACCAGACCCACCCGTTGCAGCGTTGCCAGGTAACCAGACACCGTCGACTGCGAGAGCCCGATGCCTTCCTGAATACTGCTGACGCACACGCCCACCGTGTGAACGTCCCCTTCATCTTGTGCAGGGAAGTTCTTCTCGGGGTCCTTCAAACCTTTCAGGATTTCGAGGCGTGTCTGGTTTGAGAGGGCTTTGAATATTTCGAGTAAGTCCATGGCGCGATCATATCGAGAATTATCGATATGTCAATGTGTGTCAGATATAAAGGGTAGTCAGTTTCAGGCCTCACCGTAGGCGGCGACCAAGGACCTGTCGCGCTGCGGGCCTCTGAGCTATAACAGTGTAAAAGCACAAAAAACAAACGTGTTTCCGGGCTGTTTTCAGGAGAGAACTCATGAGTGCCATGGACGCGGGGCAAGTGGTGCCTGGCTACGTAACCTTCGTCGGGCGTGAGGCATCGTGGGCCGGACGCCAGTTCATGAGCTTCAGCTATAGCGTCAATGGGCAGCACTTTCACAAGTCTCTCAACGAGACGGTTGACGCTTGGTCAACGACGACGCTTCGTAAAGCCTCGAATGGTTTGCGAGTGGGAGACCCGGTCTCTGTCTGGTGTTCTCTCACCGACCCGGAGGTGTGTTGCATTGGCGAAAAACCAGCAGAGAAACCCGCGATCCTGCGGTGGATAGAGTCTCTCGGAGCGTTAGGGCCGTTATGAAATTGATCCCCACCGTTCGTCCATCGGCCGGCACTCGCGACACCGCATCGTTTCTCATGTTCAAGCACGGACATCCCGCGCTAGAACGGAGAGCCAGCATGGAAATTAACGAGAAGGCCCCTGGAAACGTATCCCAGCAGGGCGTAACGCGCGGTACAGACAATGAAACCGGGCATGATCCTCGGCGCGATCAACCTGAAGCGCCTCTACCACCGGACGATGATGCCCCTCTGGAAGAGGATATGTCGGATGTGGATGCGGCTGATTCTGTCGCGAGTGAACACCCCGACAACTGAAGCATCCGAATCAGCCCGACGCACACTGCGTCGGGCTTTTCGGTGTCAAGCGACGATTACGGCATCAGCACCGAATCAACCACATGAATCACGCCATTGGACTGCATCACATCCGCAATGCTGATGCTGGCCTTGCCACCCTTGGCATCCACCACCCACAGTTTGCCGTCATGCAGCTTGATCGTCAGCGACTCACCCTGCACGGTTTTCAACATCACGGTACCGCCGTTCTTCTTGGCGTCGGCCATCAGTTGTGCAGAGGTATGAGTGCCAGCCACCACGTGATAGGTCAGGATTTTTGTGAGATCGGCTTTGTGCTCAGGTTTCACAAGCGTATCCACGGTGCCTGCGGGGAGCTTGGCGAAAGCTTCGTTGGTCGGTGCGAATACGGTGAACGGGCCTTTGCTGTTAAGGGTATCCACCAGTCCGGCTGCCTTGACCGCCGCAACCAGAGTGGTGTGGTCCTTTGAGTTGACTGCGTTTTCGACGATGGTTTTCGTCGGATACATCGCCGCGCCGCCCACCATTACGGTGTCGGCGGCAAAACTTAGGGATGTGGTGACGGAGAGGATCGTAAAGCAGGCAACGGCAGCAATTTTTTTGTAGATGGCGTGCATGATGTATCTCCTTGGTGCTTGTGCCCTCCGGGTGAGGGTATTGAATCTACGTACCAAGGATCAAAGTGGATGCACCTCTGGAAAAATTATTGGTTTGCCGCCCTCACTGCACTTTTTCCCGTTCTTCCGATCTATCTCTGTCCCGACCACACTAATTTCCGGCGTGGACAGCAGACCCAGACCTGGTGCCGATGGATCGCACGTTACCTGTTTTTATCACCCGATGGATGCGTCAGCCGCTGTGGCTGGCTGCGGTTTTGATGCTTTGCGCCAACGGTTGCAGCCAGCAGCAGGGGCGCGATATTGCCACGCAGTTCAGCAACGGCAAGCCCGACGAGTTCTTCCAGACCAGCGTTGATCGCATGGCCACCCTGAGCATGCGCGACAACCTGCAAAGCCTGTATCTGCTGATGAGCAAGCTCTACCTGCGCAACCCCAACCAGTGGCGTCAATCGGGTTACACCGACGCGGTGACCGCCGCCCGGCAAATCCGCCAGGCCATCGAACTTCGCCAACCGCTACCTGCCCTGGGGGATCGTCGCGACCTGGCGGCGCTGAGCTATTCCCTGAGCCCGGAGTTTCGCGGCGACCGGGTAGGCGCCTTCATCTACGCGATCGGCAGCATGCTGGTGACGGCACACGGCGGGCGCACCGAGTTTTATATAACGGACTCGATCAACCCGCAGTTCGTCAGCAATGCCGCGCGCAATATCGAGAAGGCCACCTGGCTGCTCAGTCAGCGCCAGGATGCCAATGGCTCGCTGTTGCTGTTCTCCAACGAGATCTCGGAGGCGGGCAGCAACCTCAGCTTTGCCGTGGAGTTCGGCAAAATCGTCGCGCGCCTCGACCTGTTGACCCAGATGCTCGACGAACGCTACCGGCGCATCGGGCTCAACTACGCGCAAAGCTTGCTGCTGATGAATTTCCTGCCGGTGCAGTGACGATGCGGGCCTCCCTCACCCCTCGGTTTGCGCTTTGCCGCGGGCAACGGTTTTCTTCGGCGCGCGCATCAGCAGTGGGCCGAACGTCGCGAGCAAACCGAGCATCACCAGCGGGAAGAACATCAGCTTGCTCAGGCCGAAGTTGCTGACGATGACGGTGATGACGGCGGGGCCCACCAGCATCCCGGAAAATCCGATGCAGTTGACGATGCCGATATTGCGCCCGGCATGTGCCGGGTCCCGGCGCCCGGCGGCGGAGATCATCAACGGTGCGATGCACGAAAGGCCGAGGCCAAACAGCGCGAAGCCGACAACGCCGGTCACGGCCGTACCGCCCAATATCGTGGTGATCATGCCGAGGACGCACAACGTACCGCATCCAAACACCACCTGCGCATTACCGAACGCAGCGGCCAGGCGGTCGCCAAAAAGACGCCCCACGAATGACGCACCGACGAACAGTGAGACCGCCATGCCTGCGGTCGAGGTGGTGGTCGCGAACTCCCGGCGAATGTATTCCTGGCCCCAGTCGGCAATTGCGTTTTCGCCCATCATGCTGCCCAGCAGCAAGGTGCCGAGAGCGATCATCACCAGCAGTGTCTTGGCCGAAGGGCCCTTGCCGGTTTCGTCCCGGGACTGGGTGCCGGCTTGCCAGTCGTCGAGCTGGGCGTCGGGCACATCATGCTTGCCCAGCAACCATCGGCTGAACACACAGCCCAGAATGAACATCGCCAGGCCCAGTACGGTGTAAGGCACCAGCACGCTGTCGGTGTAGAACCGGGTCAGCCAACTGCATGCCATGCCCAGCAGGAAGCCGCCCAGGGAATAGAAGGCATGGAAGCCGGACATGATCGAGCGTCGATAAAACCGTTCAACCTGCACGCCGTGGGCATTCAAGGCGGTATCCAGGGCGCCGCGCAACAGCCCCAGCACAGAGCCGAAACACAGCGCAAACCAGAAACCGTTGACGAAGCCCAGCGGGATAATCGAAAGCGGATAGGCGAGGGCGCCAAGGGTAATTACCGGCTTGGCGCCGAAGGTGTCCAGCAGCCGCCCGACCAGCAGCGCACCGGCTGCGGAACCGACACCGACCCCGAGGGCAATCAGGCCGAAACTCGAGTCCCCGAGTTCTCCCGTCAGGCCAAGCTGGGTCCTGAACACGCTTACACCGGTGGACCAGATGTACATCATGGCGCCGATCATCATGAAGCCGAGAAAGGTGGCGATACGTGCCTTGCGAATACGCGGGGGGATCGGGGTTTTCTGGAAAGTGCTTATCACGCTGCATGGTCCCTTTTGTTTTTGTGGGGTGGTTATGCAATTTTGGGTTATACGAATAACCTTGCGGAAGTAAAACCTGCACCCTGTGGGCTGTCAATGCTTTATCAATCCAGAATATGTAACAGTCACAAGGCAGTGGCTGGCGCTTGAGTTTTAAGTTATACGTATAACTCCAACTGTTCAGGTATTGGGGTTTCCGTGTCGTCTCAAGAGTTGTTATTGCCGTGCTCCACGCCGCATATGTCGGCCTACCGCTTGACGTTTCTGCTGTCCGGCCTGTGCATGGGCGCCTGGGCGCCGCTGGTTCCCTATGCGCGCAGCCGGGCCGGGGTGGACGACGGCGCATTGGGCATCCTGTTGCTGTGCCTGGGCCTCGGCTCACTGGTGATGATGCCGCTGGCGGGCATCCTGAACGCCCGCAAAGGTTGCCGCTTTACCATGCACATCGGCATCGCCCTGGTGTTTCTGACGCTGCCTCTGCTGGCGACCACACATTCATTCTTGGGCTTGATGTTTGCCCTGACCGTGTTCGGCGCAGGGTGCGGCGCAGTGGATGTGACGATGAACGTACAGGGCGTGATGGTTGAGCGTGCGACCGGGCGGTCCTTGATGTCGGGTTTTCATGGCTTGTTCAGCCTGGGCACGATTGTCAGTGCGGCGGGGATCACCGCGCTGCTCTGGCTGGGCGCCACGCCGTTGCTGGCCAGCAGCGCGGTGATGGCGGCACTGGCTGCGTTTGTCCTGAGTTACGGGCGCCAGATGCTCGGGCGCAGCGGCGAAGAGGGCAGCCCGATCTTTGTGCGGCCCACGCGTAAAGTCCTGGTGCTGGGGGTGCTGTGCCTGTTCGCGTTTCTGGCCGAAGGTGCGATTCTCGACTGGAGCGCGGTGTTCCTGACCCAGGTGCGTGATGTCGAGCCTTCCATTGCAGGCCTGGGCTACGCCTGCTTCGCCGTGATGATGGCGTTGGGGCGCTTGAGTGGCGACCGGATTCTGCTCAGGCTCGGCGCCCGGCTGGTACTGGTGGGCGGTGGCCTGATTGTAATCCTGGGCTTTCTCACGGTGGTGCTCGCGACGAACTGGCAGGTGAACCTGGTGGGGTTTGCGGTCATCGGAATCGGTTTGGCCAATATCGCGCCGGTGTACCTGTCGCTGGCGGGCGCGCAAAAGACCATGCCGGGGGAACTGGCGATTGCCGCTGCCACCAGCCTCGGTTATCTGGGTATCCTGATGGGCCCGGCGGTGATCGGCTTGTTCGCCCACGCGACGAATCTATCCTGGGCGCTGCTGGCGGTTGCCTCGCTGATGGTCGCAATCATGTTCAGTGCCACACGACTGGTTCCGAAGGTTTCCCCTCAACGGGTACACTGAGCGCCTGTTTTTTCATGACCTCGCATGAGGTTTCAAAAGGATTGGGAAGCAAGCGATGGCCGTTTCAATGAAAGACGTAGCACTGGCGGCAGGGGTGTCCCAGCCTGCGGTGTCTTACGCCTACAACCGACCTTCCAAACTGTCCCCGGCCCAGCGCGAGCATATCCTCGAGGTGGCCGCTTCATTGGGCTACCCGGGCCCCAATGTGCTGGGCCGCAGCCTGCGCTCGGGCAAGATCGGCGCCATCGGGTTGATGATGATGGACAAGTTGTCCCTGGCCTTTGCCGACCCGTGCACCATCGCCATGCTGCGCGGCATCAGTGAAGTGGGCGAGTTGGAAAATGTCGCACTGACACTGTTTCCGCTCAACAACAACCGCCTGGTGGGCCGGGGCCCGGCGGCGAGCCACGGCAGCCTGGCCCTGCGCGGGCTGGTGGATGGCCTGATTATCTCGACCCTGCCTGATGATCACCCGGCGGTGCTGGCGGTGGTGAAGCACAGTATTCCGTTCGTGGTGATCGACTCGCCGCTGGTCGAGAATTCGTTTTTTGTCGGCATCGACGATCGCGGTGCGGCTCGCACGCAAATGCAGCATCTGCTGGACCTGGGCCACCGCAAGATCGGCGTCATCATTGACCGCCTCAACCCGGATGGTTACCGCGGCCCGATTGACCTGCAACGCTTCAAAAGTGCCAGTGAGCGGATTGTCCGCGAACGCCTCACCGGTTACGTGGAGGCGGCCACCGCCGCGGGCCTGGCGTTTGAAGACCTGAGCGTGATCGAGGCCGGTGGGCTGGATTCCACGTCCGGCCAGGCCGCAGCGTTCACATTGCTGACCTCCAACGACGTCACGGCAGTGGTGGCGTGCTCGGATGTGATGGCGATTGCCTGCATGAAAACCGCCCACGCCCTCAGTCGCCAAGTGCCGCAGACACTTTCGGTGATCGGCTTCGACGATATTCCCGAGGCGGTGCAGCTCGGGTTGACCACCATTGCCCAACCCATGGTGGAGAAGGGCGTGTACGCCGCACGCATGCTGACCGAGCAATTGAATGCCCCGGCTGATGCGCCGCTGGCGCCCGAGCAAAAGATTTTCGCCACCAAGCTGGTGGTGCGTACCTCGACCCGCAGTATCCAGCAGGCAGACGCCTGATCCCGTTGGTAAGGGATCGCTGTAGGAGCTGGCTTGCCTGCGATGGCATCGACTCAATACCACTGACAGACCGAGTCGACTGCATCGCAGGCAAGCCAGCTCCCACCTTTACCTGGGCTGCCCCTTGAAGTGTGCCGCTACTCTGAGGGCATTCGCCGCGATGGTCAGTGCCGGATTAACCGCCGCCGACGACGGGAAGAACGAGCTGTCCACCACCCATACATTCTCCAGGTCATGCAGCTTGCAGTTCAGGTCCAGCACGCTGGTGGTTGGGTCCTTGCCCATCACGGCAGTGCCGCACTGGTGGGAGTTCGTCGCGATGCCCATGCGCGCCTTGAGGATCAGCGGATACCCTGCATCACGCATGGTTTGGGTGGCCTTGCTCACCAGTCCTTCATGGGCCTTGAGGTTGTTCGGCGTCCAGTGAACCTTGATCGCACCGCGCTGCGTGTCGTAGGTGACGCGGTTGTCCTGGGTCGGCAGATCTTCCGAGGTCAGGTACAGGTCTACGCTGTGGTCAGTGATATAGCGTGAAGCGAATTTCGGCAGCCAGGGCCGCATGGCACTGATCATCGGCTCGCGGATTTTCCCCAGCATCTGCACGTTACCCAAGGGGAATGCGTTGTGCGGGCTGGCGCTGTACCAGTCGTTGATGGCCAGGGTTTTCTGGAAGGTCACGTTGTTCTTGCGTCGCGGGTCCACCGCCAGCATGAAGGTGCTGTTGTGCACCATGTAGTTACGCCCCAACTGCCCAGAGCTATTGCCCAGGCCATGAGGATGTTGAGCGTTCGCAGACTTGAACAGCAATGCCGCACTGTTGACTGCGCCGCACGCCAGCACGAAGCGTTTGGCACGCAGTGTCACCTCGCGTCCATCGAACAGACCCCGCGCTTGAGTCACGGTTTTGCCATCGTTATCGGTGTTCAGCTGCCGGATCGTGGTGCGAGTCATCAGCCGAATGCTGCCACTGCGCAGGGCGGGCCTGAGCGCAGAAACTTCGGCGTCGGCCTTGGCCTCCACCAGGCACGGATAGCCATCGCAGGTTGAGCACAATACGCAATCGCCGCCATCGCCATAGTCCACCGCCGCCGGCATCACGAACGGCTTGAGTCCGGCACGCTGCATGCTTTGTTCCAGCGCAACCAGGGCCGGGTCGTGCTTGAGTGCCGGTTGCGGGAAGGGTCCTGAACGCCAGGGTTCGCTTGGGTCAATGCCGGCCTGGCCATGCACGCGGTAGAGCTTTTCCGCTTCGGCGTACCAGGGTTCAAACTCGGCGTAGCTGACGGGCCACGCAGGCGACACGCCCTCGGCATGCTGGATCTCGCCAAAGTCCGCCTCGCGAAACCGTGGCAGCATGGCGCCGTAGAATTTGGTGTTGCCGCCGACGTAATAAAACACCCCCGGCGAAAATGCTTGGTTGGCCTGGTCCAGCCACGGTTCGGCATTGCGATAGCGTCCTTGGCCGAACACCGCTTCAGCGCTCCAGTTCTGGATTTCCCGGGGCAGGAAATCCCCTCGTTCGACGATCACAATATCCAGCCCGCTGTCACGCAGGGCATGGGCGAAGGTCGAACCGCCCATGCCCGAGCCGATAATCACCACGTCACAGTTGATCGTGCCATCTGCATCAGGTGTCACCACGTCGAGGGCGCGCGGTTCGCGCGGCGCCCCCGGTTGTGGATTCAGCTCTGCATGATGCGAAATCAATGCATCACTCATGTGAGCCGCTCCGGCATTTACAGGTGTTGTTCGGAATTACGGATTTGCCAGTACTCATCCTGGCGTTCGTCGGTGATGTATTCCGGAATCGGGAAGTCCCACCAGCCGGGCACCCAAGGGCCAGCCGCATCGCGGTCGGTGGGTACTTCGATCAGCACCGGCACATTCAAATCCAGCGCTTCCTGCAGGATAGGCTCAAGGTCTTCCGGGCGCTCCACACGGTAGGATTTGAGGCCGAAGGCTTCGCCCACCGCCTTGAAGTCCGGGCTGTAGGGCGTGCCGTCCGGGTGGTTGAATTCAGTGCCGATATGGCGGCTGGTCTGCTTGCGCTGGCCACCGCGAATCGACATGTAGCCGGCGTTGTTCTGGATCAGGAACACCACAGGGATATTGTTGGTCACGCAGATCGCAATTTCCTGGGAGGTCATCAGGAAATCGCCATCCCCGAGGATGCACACCACCGGCTGGTCAGGCGCCGCCAACTTCGCACCGATGGCCGCAGGTACGGCCCAGCCCATGGACGAGAAGCCGCCGGAGGTCAGGTGGGTACGTGGCGTATAGACCGGGAAAGTCTGCTTGACCGCGCCCTGGGTGTTGCCCGAGCCAACCACCACGATGGTGTCCCGCGGGAACACTTTGCGCAGCGCGCCGAGGGGGCGTTGCGAGGTGAACGGAAAGCGATCGGAGTCACGACGGCCCGCCAGTTTGGTTTCCCATTCTTCCTGATAACCGCGCAGGTCGCTCAGGTACTCTTCGCGCTCAACCGTCTCGCCTTTCAGGCTTTCGACAATGGCGGCGAGGGCGTATTTGGCGTCGGCACAAATGCCCACGGTCACCGGGTAGTTCTTGCCGATTTCATGCGGGTCGATGTCGATGTGGATCAGCTTCGACGGCGGGATCGCGAAGGTCACGCCCTTGGCGTAGCTGGACGACGACCAGTCGGTGAAACGGCAGCCCACGGCGATGATCACGTCTGCGGTGGACGCGACTTTATTGCCGCACAGGGTGCCGGTCTGGCCGACACTGCCGGCGAACAACGGGTGATCTTCCGGGAAGCCGCTCTTGCCGTTCCAAGTGGTGACCACCGGGATCTTCCAGGCTTCGGCCAGGGCGAACAATTCCGCGCTGGCTTCGCCGGTAATCACGCCGCCGCCGATCACCAGCACCGGGCGCTTGCTCAGTTTCAGCTCTTCCACTGCGCGTGCGGTGGCTGCCGGGTCCGGGAAGCATTTGCCGATCGGGGTGCGCTCTTCGAGGGCATGCAGGGTCACTTCAGCGGCCTCGGCCTGCACATCCATCGGGATTTCCAGGTGCACCGGCCCCGGGCGTCCGGTGACCATTGCGCTCCAGGCGCGGTGCATCATGAACGGCAACTCTTCAACACGGGTCGCCACCCAATGACGCTTGGTCACGGCCTCGGCGATTTTCGGGAAGTCGTTGTCGGTGTAGCGCTCCAGCTCCTGCAGCAAGCCATGGCCACGCATGTGGGTGGGTGGCCCGCCGGTGATCAGCATCAGGCTGGTGGAGTCGGTAAACGCGGTGGCCATGCCGATCACCGTGTTGGCGGCGCCGGCACCGATGGACGTCACTGCCGCCATCGGCTTGCCGCTCACCCGGTAGTAACCGTCGGCGAGGTGCACCGCGCTCTGCTCATGGAACACCTGGATGAACTTGAGCTTGGAGTCTTCTTCGAGGAAGGCGTCGGTCAGGGTCCAGATACCGTGGCCGGGAATACCGGCGACGTATTCGACGCCATAGTTTTTCAGGGTTTGAGCCACGATCTGGCTGCCGGTCAATTTAGTCATGACAGGACTCCTTGGGTTGATGAAACGGAGGGGGTTGCCTCGGCGGTACTGGCTGCACGCCCGCGTGTCGCCCAGTTCAGGCCTTGCTTGGTCAGGCGGCGGATATTCGGGTCGGCGAGGTTGCTGGTGTCGTGCCCGATGGAGTGATAGAACACCCGCCCCTGGCCCCACTGGCGCACCCACGCCACCGGGCTGCGATGGCCGTTGAGCCAGGGGAAGGGGTTGCCGTCGAAGGTGGTTTCAGCCAGCACATGAATGTTCGGGTCGACCTGCATGTAGTACTGCTCGGACCGTACCTCGAAATCCTCGACGCCCTGGGTCACCTCGTGGCTGTGGTCGATGACGTTGACCTGGTACGGGTGGGGAAAGCCTTCGCCCATCGGGTGTTCGAGGAATGAGCCGCCGAGCACCCAGTGATATTTGAGGCTGGCGCGAAACGCCGCGCCTGCGCCGTGCCAACCCACCAGGCCGGTGCCGCTTTCGATCGCTTCCAGCAGGCGGTTTTCCTGGGACGCGGTGAGCGTCTCGGTAGTGACGGCGTTGTTCCAGCCGATCACGATCAGGTCATAACCGGTCAAGTCCCTGTCCAGTGTGAAGATGTCGGTGGACTCTTCGACCTCGAAATCCAGTTCCTGGAAAACGGTGCGCGCCCATGCCGCAATTTCGTAGGGGAAATGGCCGGGCCAGCCACCGAATAGATACAAGACTCGACTCACGGTTGATCACCTCTTTACGTTGGGTGTGATTGTTAGGTTATACGTATAACCGCTTATTTAACCTATCACTCCGAATCCCTAAGTCAATGGGGCTTACATGTTTTTCATCCGGGGTTATACGAATAACGTCAGCAGCCCGCCGCAGTGCTTCAACACTGCGTCTGTGTTGCGTCAGGTTGCGTCACCAATAGGGAGGCTGCGAAATTGCCCGGGGCAGGGGGGTAGGAAAAGATGGTTGCCAATGCCGGGGGCATGTCGCGTGCCCTCAAGAACCACCTGGAGCCACTGATGATTCGTTACCTGAAAACGCCTAAACCGGTCGAAGCCCAAGCCGAGATTGCCGCCCAAGTCCGCGATACCGTTGAGCGCATCATCGCCAACGTCGCCCGTAACGGCGATGCGGCCGTACGTGAATACTCGAAGCAGTTTGATCAGTGGTCGCCTGTATCTTTCCGGCTGAGCGACGAAGAAATTGCCGCCTGCGTGGCGAGCCTGTCCGAGCAGGAAATCGGCGATATCACCTTTGCCCAGGCCCAGGTCCGGCGCTTCGCCGAGGTGCAAAAAGCCTCGATGCACGATGTGGAAGTCGAGACCTTGCCTGGCGTGATCCTTGGGCATCGCAATATTCCGGTGAACTCGGTGGCTTGCTACATTCCGGGCGGCAAGTACCCGTTGCTGGCGTCGGCGCATATGAGCGTGCTGACGGCCAAGGTGGCCGGGGTGAAGCGCGTTGTTGCGGCCGCGCCGCCGTTTGATGGCAAGCCTCATCCGGCCATTGTGACGGCGATGTATTTGGCGGGTGCCGATGAGATCTATTGCGTGGGCGGGGTGCAGGCGATTGCTGCGTTTGCGTTGGGCACCGATACGTTCAAGCCGGTGGATATGATCGTTGGGCCGGGTAATGCGTATGTGGCCGAGGCCAAGCGTCAGTTGTTCGGCAAGATTGGTATCGACTTGATTGCCGGGCCTACAGAGACACTGGTGATTGCTGATGACAGCAGCGATGTTGAAATCATCGCTGCCGATTTGTTGGGGCAGGCGGAGCATGGGGTTAATTCGCCTGCGGTGTTTTTGACGAACAGTGCGGAGTTGGCGCAAACCCTGCCGGCGGAGATCGAGCGGCAGTTGGCGCTCCTGTCCACCGCACCGGTTGCTTCTGTCGCCTGGCGCGACTATGGCGAAATCATCCTGTGCGACAGCGTCGACGAGCTGGTGCAGGAAGCCGATCGCATCGCCTCCGAGCACGTGCAGGTGATGACCCGCGATCCGTTGTATTTTCTGGAGCACATGACCAATTACGGCGCGTTGTTCCTTGGTGAGCGCACCAACGTTTCCTATGGCGATAAGGTGATTGGGACCAACCACACATTGCCTACCACCGGGACTGCGCGGTACACCGGCGGGCTGTGGGTCGGCAAGTTCATCAAGACGTGCACGTATCAGCGGGTGCTGACGGATGAGGCTTCGGTGTTGGTAGGGGAATACTGCTCGCGGCTTTGCGGGATGGAAGGGTTTGCGGGGCACAAGGAGCAGGCGGATATTCGGATTCGTCGTTACAAGAAGCACGGTTGAGGGTACATATCCGTTGTTTGGGTAACGGCGACTATTGGTTCCGCTCTTACAGCGGCTCACTTTTGAAAAGCGCAAAAGTAAGCAAAACGCTCTTGCCCCACCACTCGGCTCCTCGCTTAGGCTCGGAGTGCCCTCACTCCGGCTTTGGACCGTGGGCCGCCGTCATGGGCCATCCTTGGCCCAGGACGGCTAACCCGGCGTCCTGCCGGGTTACCCACGCTC
>NZ_JBIUVK010000066.1:0-8869 GCF_044742865.1 Pseudomonas sp. NPDC087814
TAACCCGGCAGGACGCCGGGTTAGCCGCGCTGGGCCAAGGATGGCCCATCGCGGCGGCCCACGGTCCAAAGCCGGAGTGAGGGCACACCGAGCCTGGGCGAGGTGCCGAGTGGTGGGGCAAGAGCGTTTTGCTTACTTTTGCGCTGTTCAAAAGTGAGCCGCTGTAAGAGCGGAACCAATAGCCGCCGTTACCGCAGCAACGGATATGTACTCAAACCTCACGCCCCCCCAAGGCCGAGCTGTTGCCTGACCAACACTTCCCACACACATTGTCGTTTTCAGCAATCCCCCAACCCTCCAATCCCCCCTGTTTACAGCCCCAAAAACCCGGCATGCCTTGTGCAATGACCCAGTTCCCGGACTTTAGGCCTGACCCATCATGCAAGAACCCGCCCCTTACCCGCGACGATCCAGCCCGTTGCTCCTTATCGGCACCGCCACACTCTGCGGCCTGCTCCTGGGCTGTGGCCAAGGCAGCTCCACCGTCACACGCAGTGACCAGCCGGTAAAGGGCGGCACCCTCGTGTACGCCACCGACCGCGAACCCACCTGCCTCGACCCCCACGTGGCCGGCGACATGCCCCAGGTGTTCGTCGCCCAGCAGTACCTCGACTCCCTGGTCTCGATGGACGCCGACGGCCGCATCGGCCCCTGGCTCGCCAAGACCTGGGAAGTCTCCCCCGACGGCCTGACCTACACCTTCCACCTGCGCAACGACGTGCACTTCACCGACGGCACCCCGTTCAACGCCGCCGCCGTCAAGGCCAACCTCGACCACATGGCCAACCCCAAGACCCAATCCAGCACCGCAGGCGGCTACATCCGCCAATACCGCAGCACCGACGTGCTCGACGAATACACCGCAGTGGTGCATCTGGCTACGCCGTACGCGGCCTTTCTTGAAGTCCTCGCCCAAGGCTTCCTCGGCATCGAGTCCCCCACCGCACTGCTGCGCTCCCGCGACGAGAACTGCGAAAGCCCGGTCGGCAGCGGCCCGTTCAAGGTCGTGCGCTGGGACCGGCAAAGCCAGGTCGAGCTGGTGCGCAACCCCGACTACAACTGGGCACCACCCACCGCCAAGCACCAGGGCCCGGCCTGGCTCGACCGGATCGTCTGGAAGTTCATCCAGGAACCTTCCGTGCGCTTCGCCTCGTTGCAGGCTGGCGAGGTCGACGTGATCGAAGCGTTGCCGCCCGAATCCCACGAGGCCGCTCGACGCAACCCGGACCTGACCCTGGTGATCGCCCAACGCCCCGGCAACCCCACCAACGGCACGCTGAACATCACCCGTGCGCCGTTCGATGACGTGCGAGTGCGCGAAGCCTTCGTGCGCAGCTCCGACATCGAAGGCGCGTTGAAGAGCGTGTACTTCAACGAATTCCCCCGCGCCGGCGGGCCGCTGAGCCCAGCCACGCGCTTCTACAGCCCGGAGTTCCAGCACGCCCAGGATTACGACCCGGCCCGGGCTGCTCAGTTACTCGACCAGTCCGGCTGGACCCAGCGCGACAGCGAGGGCTACCGCACCAAGGACGGCAAGCGCCTGCAAGTCCATGTGGTGATGGGCAACCGCACGCCACCGTCGGAATACACCTTGTGGGAACAGGTGCAGGCCACCACCCGGCAGGTCGGCTTCGAGCTGATCGTCGACCAGATGAGTGACGTGCAGGCCACCAAACGCCAGGCCGACTGGGACTACGACATTCGCCTCGGCTACTGGAACACCAACACCGCCGACGTGCTGCGGATCATCTTCGGCAGTGAGTTCATCAGCCCGGCGGGTGTCGGTGGTTACCACCAGAACACCGCAGGCTTCAGTGACCCGGCGTTCGACACGCTGATCCGGCAAGCCCTCACCACCCAGGACAGCGAGCAGCGCCGGGCGCTGTATTACCAGGCGCAGAAAATCGCTTCCAGCCAGTACCTGCAATTGACCACCTACCCGCAAAGCACGCGGCTGGGTATCTACAAGACCACCCAGGGCGTGCGGCTGGAGCCGTCGCTGGCGGTGACTTATCTCTATGACGCATGGGTGAACAAATGAGCGACACATCACTTGCCAACCCACGGCGCGAGCGCCTGGCCCGGCTCGGCAAACGTGCGCTGTGGCGCCTTGCCGGCGGCGTGCTGGTGCTCTGGGCGGTGGCCACGCTGACGTTCTTTGCCTTGCGCCTGATGCCCGGCGATCCGGTGCAGGCGATCCTCGGCGGCCCGAGCGGCAACCCCACCCCCGAGACCATCGCCGAAGCCACCCGCGAGTACGGCCTCGACAAACCATTGGCGGTGCAATACGCGTTGTACCTCGGGCGACTGGTGCAGGGTGACCTGGGGGTTTCCTATTCCCAGCACCTGCCGGTGACCCGAGTGCTCGCCGAGCAATCCTGGCCGACCCTGGAGCTGACCCTGACCTCGCTCGCCCTGGCCTGGGTCCTGGTGCTGGCGCTGACGGTGCTGACCGCCGGGCGCCGCCGCTGGGTGGCCAGCCTGGCCTCGCTCGCGGAAACCCTGGCCGCCGCGCTGCCGCACTTCTGGCTGGGGATTCTGCTGCTGGCGGTGTTTGCGTTCGGCCTGCGGCTGTTCCCGCCGGCAGGCAGTGATGGCTGGCGCACCCTGGTGTTGCCGTCGTTCGCCCTGGCGATTCCGCTGGCCGGCTTTATCGCCCAGGTCACCCGCGAATCCCTGGATTTGACCCTCGACCAACCCTTCATCCTGACCGCCCGCACCCGTGGCCTGAGTGACTTCAGCGTGCGCTTCAAACACGCGTTGCGCCACGCCGTGTTGCCGGGCATCTCGCTGTCGGGCTGGGCCATCGGCGCGTTGATCAGCGGCGCCGTGGTGATCGAAGTGATTTTTTCCCGCAAGGGCCTCGGCCGCCAGTTGTACCAGGCAGTGCAGGCCCAGGACCTGCCGCTGACCATCGGTATCAGCCTGGTGGTCGCCGCCGGTTACGTGCTCGCCAATATCCTGGTCGACCTGCTGTACCTGTGGGTCGACCCTCGCCAACAGGAGCTTCCAGCATGAGTGGCCTGACTCTGGAAACACCGCTGCCCGCGCTGCGGATTCAGCGCACCACTCGCACGCTGCGCCTCGGCCCGCTGTTGGCGATTACCTTTCTGTTGCTGGTGATCGTCGCGGCGCTGGTGCCGCAGTTGTTCGCCTACAGCGACCCGCTGGCCATCGTGCCCCGCGATGCGTTTCATTCGCCGAGCCTGAGCCACTGGTTCGGCACCGATCAGTCGGGGCGGGATATTTTTTCGCGGGTGATCCATGGCACCCGCCAGTCGTTGTTCATCGGCCTGGCAGCCACGGCGATTGCGATGACCATCGCCATTGTGCTTGGCCTGTTGGGCGGGCTGGGCGGCGCGCGGGTGGACCGCGGCGTGGGCTGGTTGCTGGAAGTGCTGTTTGCGTTTCCGAGCCTGATCCTGGCGCTGTTGTTCGTGGCTATTTTCGGCAGCGGCATCGGCCCGCTGATCGTCGCCACCGGGCTGGGCAGTGCGCCGGGTTATGCGCGGATGGTCCGTGGCCAGGTGCTGGCGGTGCGCAACGCGGGCTATATCGAAGCCGCCCGCGCCCTCGGGCATCCGCCGCTGCGCATCATCCTGCGCCAGTTGCTGCCGAACGCCATGCGCCCGTTGATCGTGACCCTGACCATGGGCGTGGGCCAGGCGATTGTCTGGGCCTCGGCCCTGAGTTTTCTCGGCCTGGGCGCCCGTCCGCCGGCACCGGAGTGGGGGACCATGTTGTCCATGGGCCGCGACTTCATCGCCAACGCCTGGTGGCTGACGTTCTTCCCCGGGCTGTTCATCGTATTGACCACGCTGTCGACCACGGTCACTGGCCGTTACCTGCAACAACGCCTGGAGGGCCGTCTTTCATGAGCGACCAGAAACGCTTGATCGTTGAAGGGCTGTCCATCGAGTTTGCCGGGCAGTCGGTGGTGCGCAATCTGTCTTTCACCCTGGAGCCTGGCAAGACCCTGGCGCTGGTGGGCGAATCCGGCTCCGGTAAAAGCGTCACCGCCCGCAGCCTGATTGGCCTGGCGGGTGCGGGCGCGAAGGTTACGGCGCGCACCTTGAGCTATGACGGTGTGGATTTGCTCAGCCTGTCGGAACGCGGCTGGCGTCGTTTGCGTGGCAATGGCATCGGCTTCGTGTTGCAGGATGCACTGGTGTCCCTCGACCCGTTGCGGCCGGTGGGCAAGGAAATTCTCGAAGTGCTGGAGACCCATCGTTGGGGCGACCGTCGCAGCCGTGGCGAACGCGTCATTGAACTGCTGGAACTGGTGGGCGTACCCGAACCGCAACTGCGTGCGCGCCAGCGCCCCGATCAACTCTCCGGCGGCCTGCGCCAGCGTGCGCTGATTGCCAGCGCACTGGCATTGAACCCCGGCCTGGTGATTGCCGATGAACCGACCACGGCGCTGGATGCCACGGTGCAGGCGCAGATCCTGCAGGTATTGCAGCAGATCAAGGCCCGTGGCGATTCGCTGCTGATCATCAGCCATGACCTGGCAGTGGTCGCGCAATTGGCGGATGAGGTGCTGGTGCTGCGCCACGGCGAAGTGGTGGAGCAGGGGCCGATGGATCAGGTGCTGCTCAACCCGCGCCACGCCTACACCCGCTCGCTGCTGGATGCGGTGCCCGCCGAACATGCCCGTGGCACACGCCTGTCGCCGGAGCGCAGCAACGCTGTGGCGCAACCACGGCCGGGCGCGGATTCGCCGGTGTTGCTCAAGGCCTCCGGGCTGGGCAAGCGGTATGTCGGCCCCGATCAACAGTCGCGCCAGGTGGTGGATAACGTCAGCTTCGAGCTGCGCGCCGGTCGCACCCTGGGCATCGTCGGTGAATCCGGCTCCGGCAAAACCACCGTGGCACGCATCGCCCTCGGCTTGCTGCAACCGGATGCCGGTGAGGTGCGTTTTCTCGACCAGCCATGGGCCGCGGCAGGTACCGAGCGGGTCGAGGAAAAGACCCGCCGTGTGCATCGCCGGGATATCAGCGTGATCTATCAGGACCCGCTGAGTTCGTTCGACCCGCGCTGGACGGTGGGGCAGATCCTCAGTGATGCGCTGGACGTTGCCGGTATCGACGCCGAGCAACAGGCGGCCCGCGTGACACAGTTGCTCGACCAGGTACGCCTGGCGCCGCAATTGGCCGAGCGCCGACCGTTGCAACTGTCGGGCGGGCAGCGCCAGCGCGTGGCGATTGCCCGGGCGATTGCCAGCAACCCCAAGGTGATTATCTGTGACGAGCCGGTGTCGGCGATGGACGTGTCGGTGCAGGCCCAGGTCCTGGATTTGCTGGCTGACCTGCAAGCCTCGCTGGGCCTGGCCTACCTGTTTATCTCCCACGACCTCGGGGTGATCCGCCACGTCAGCGACGAGGTGCTGGTGATGCGCCACGGCCAGGTGGTGGAAAGCGCCAGCGTCGAGACGTTGTTTGAATCGCCCCAGCACGAATACACCCGGCGCCTGCTGGGCGCGGTGCCACGCCTGCCCGGCAGCGGCACGCAGTTGGTGGTGCCGGCCCTGGAGCCGGAAAACCCCGGCTGGCTGTTTGATGAATCGCGCCTGTGGAAAATCGCCATCTAGACCTGAATCAAGGAAGTGCCATGAGCAAGTTGTCTGCTGTACCCACGCCGCCGGTTGTGACGGTGGCCGAACTGAACGCCCGTGCCGACCGCATCCTGCCGCAGATTGCCGCCGGCGCTGCGCAACGTGAGCGTGACCGCCAACTGCCGTATGAGGCCGTGGCGCAGATCGCCCAGGCCGGGTTGTTTACCGTGCGGATTCCCAAGCGGTTTGGCGGCGCCGGTGGTTCGGTCAAGGACGTGATTGCCTTGCTGATTCGCATCGCCTCGGCCGACTCCAACGTGGCCCAGGCGCTGCGCCCCGGTTTCGGGTTTGTCGAAGGCCTGCTGGCGTCCCGCGCCGAGGGGGCGGAGGAGGAGCGCGAGCGCTGGTTCGGGCGCTACCTGCAAGGCGCCGTGATCGGCAATGCCGGCTGGGAAGTCGGCGGTGCCAACGGTTCGATCAGTGCGCGCATCGTGCGTGACGGCGAGCACTTTCGCGCTTGCGGCAGCAAGTACTACAGCACCGGTTCGTTGTATGCCGATTGGGTCAGCGCCGTCGCCCTGGACGAGAATGACCAGCCCGTGTCGTTCATCCTGCCCCGCGACCGTCAGGGCCTGGAGTTGCTGGATGATTTCGACGCCATGGGTCAGCGCCTGACCGCCAGTGGCACCACCCATCTGCATGATGTGCAGGTGTTGGCCAGCGAGATCCGCACCCGCACCGTCGAGGAAGGCAAGCGCACGATTGTCACGCCGTTCCTGCAAGTGTTCCTCGCGGCGGTGCAGGCTGGTATTGCGCGTAATGCCCTGAATGATGCGGTGACCTTTGCCAAGGAGCATGCGCGGCCGATCAAGCACAGCAGCGCCACGCGCTCGGTGGATGACCCGTACGTGGAACTGAGCGTGGGCGACGTTTCAGCCCGGGCTTTTACCGCCGAAGCGGTGGTGTTGCACGCGGCGGACTCCATTGACCGCGCCTGGGCTGCGGACCTTGATGCGGTGGCCGTCGACCAGGCGGCAGTGGACGTGGCCCAGGCGCAATACATCGCGGCGGAGTCGGCGCTCAAGGCCGCCGAGCTGGTGTTCGACGTGGGTGGCGCTTCCACCACCGGCCGCGCGCATAACCTGGACCGGCACTGGCGCAACGCGCGCACCGTGGCCAACCACAATCCCCGGCACTGGAAAGCCGCAGCCGTGGGCGCCTGGCAACTCAAGGGCACGCCGCCTCCGACATCGGGGCTGTTTTGAACAAAGCCCTCGACCTTTCACACCCCTTGGGCGAGGTGGGCACCGGGCACGCGCGCCGGGTGCCGATGATCATCGGCTGTGCGCTGTTCATGGAATTGATCGACGCCACGGCGGTGCTCACGGCGCTGCCGCAGATGGCCCAGGATTTCGGCGAGCCCAGCGTGCGCATGAACCTGGTGGTGTCGCTGTACCTGCTGGCGGTGGCGCTGTTCGTGCCGGTCAGCGGCTGGGCGGCCGACCGGTTCGGGCCGCGTCGGGTGTTTATCAGCGCCATCGTGCTGTTCACCCTCGCGTCGGTGGCCTGTGCCTGCTCGGGCTCGTTGCTGCAGTTGTCCCTGGCGCGTTTGGCCCAGGGGGCTTCGGGCGCGATGATGGTGCCGGTGGGGCAGGTGATCCTGTTGCGCTGGTCGGCGCGGGAAAACCTGCTGCGTGCCATGTCGTACCTGACAGTCGCGGCGCTGGTGGGGCCGCTGCTGGGCCCACCGTTGGGGGGGCTGTTGGTGACGGTGCTGTCGTGGCACTGGATCTTCCTGATCAACCTGCCGATCGGCGTGTTTGGGGTGATCCTGGTGCTGCGCTATATCCCGGACTATTCCGGGACACCCGGCCAGCCATTGGACGTTCCCGGCCTGTTGCTCAGCGGCGTGGCATTGGGCGGGCTGGTGTTCGGTTTCGAGGTGCTGGGCCACGGCCTGTTGCCGCGCCAGTGGGCGTTGCTGCTGATTGGCGGCGGGCTGTTGAGTGCCTGGCTGTATGTCCTGCATGCACGGCGGACGGCGTACCCGTTGATCGATTTTTCATTGTTGAAAATCCCGACCTTCGCGGTGAGCTTCTGGGGCGGCAACCTGATGCGCATCGGCAGCGCGTCACAGCCGTTTTTGCTGGTGTTGCTGTTCCAGCTGTGTTTCGGGCTTAACCCGTTGCAGGCGGGGCTGCTGAGCGTGGCCGGTGGCGTGGGTGCGTTGCTGATGAAAATGCTGGCGGTGCGGATTGTCAGCCGCTTCGGTTTCCGGCGCACCTTGATCGGCAATGCGGTGCTCACCGGTGCAACCATCCTGGCGTGCAGCCTGTTCGAGGTATCAACGCCTTACTGGATTGTAATACTGGTGTTATTTGGCAGCGGGATCATTCGTTCGCTGCAATTCAGCACCCTGGGGGCGTTGACCTATGCCGACGTGCCACCGGAGCAATCCAGCCGCGCCAGCAGCCTGTCGGCGATGACCATTCAGTTGACGTTGAGTTTATCGGTGGGCATCGCGGCGGGGCTGCTCGGTTTGATCATGGCCGTGCGCGGGCATGCCACGGTCGAGCAGAGTGATATCGCCTGGATCATGGCGGGTGCCGGATTGCTGTGTGCCTTGTCGGGGCTGGTCTATCGCAGGCTGTCGCCCCAGGCGGGCTCGGCGATTTATGCAAAACGCGCAGAGGGAATTGGATGATTCGTGCAGCACGTATCGAGGACGCAGGTGACATTGCCTGGGTGCATATTCGCAGTTGGCAGCAGGCTTATCGTGAACTGATGCCGGCGGATTACCTGGCTTCGCTGGAGGCGACGCAGCCTCGGCGTGAAGCCTTTTGGCGGCAGTCGATTGAGCAGGGGAGCGAAGCTGTGTTTGTCGCGCAGGTCGAGGGGCGTGTGGTGGGCTGGATTGTTGTCAGCTCGAGTCGTGATGAGGATGCTGATCCAGGCGTAACCGGTGAAGTGCAGGCGGTGTATGTGCTGGCCGAGCATTGGGGAACGGGGGTGGGCGGGGCGCTGTGGCTCAGGGGGCTGGAGCATCTCGCGAGCCTGGGCCTGGAGACGGCGACGTTGTGGGTGCTGGCTGAAAACCGGCGTGCAGTGCGCTTTTACCAAAATGCAGGATGGATAGCGCAGCCCGAATCAAGCCGCACCCTTGCTCGGGGCGGTCGTGAGTTGGAGGAACTTCGCTACCAATCCCAAAAGTGACGCTGAACCTGTGGCGGGGGGGGGTGGGGCCGCGGGGGGGGGGGGGGGCCCCCAAAAAAATGGGGGGCCTGAGCCAACACCCGGTGCAAACACCCGCCGCAC
>NZ_JBIUVK010000066.1:8878-29589 GCF_044742865.1 Pseudomonas sp. NPDC087814
CGAGGGAGCTTGCTCCCGCTGGGCTGCGCAGCGGCCCCAAAATCCTGGGAGCGCTTCGCACTCCAGCGGGAGCAAGCTCCCTCGCCACAGGGGAATGCCGCTCTGGACGCTCTGCGTCCGCTCTTAAAATCGTGACGCAGAGCGTCACCGGATGCATTCCCACGCAGAGCGTGGGAACGATCACACTCACCATTTTTGCCTGAAAGCTGCGCGGCCACAGGCGTCATTCAGGAATGTCATTGGCCATGAGTTCGTCTTTTTCATTGTTTCGCACCTGGAATGTCCAGCACTTGCCATCGACGCCGGCGGCGTTTGTGCGGCATTTCATCGGGCATTTCAAAGGTTGGTACCTGGCTATCCTGCTGCTGCAGATCGCCGCGGTGGTGTGTTCGATTCTGACGCCCTGGGGGCTGGGGCAGATCACCCGCACCGTGAGCAACGGGCTGGAAGCGGAGCGTGCCTTTGAAGTGCTGCAATGGCCACTGACACTGCTAAGCGCGCTACTGGTGTGCCAGGTACTGTTTACCCGTGCATCGGCAGGCTGCCATATCCACGTCTTGCCGTTGCAGCGGCGCACGGTGACGCATGTGGTGTTCGCCTATCTGCAGCAGCACTCCCATCGTTTCATCAGCAATGAGTTCGCCGGGGCACTGGCGCATCGGGTGGCGGAAATTACCCTGGGCGTGAATCAGACCCTGAGCATCTTGTTGTTCGACCTGATCCCGCTGCTGGTGACGCTGAGCCTGGCCACGGCCTTGCTATGGACCGCATCGCCGTTGTTGGCGTTGTTCATGGCGGGTTGGTCGGTGGCGTTTATCGCTATCTGCTACGTCCTCGCACGCCGCAGTCATCCTCTGGCGCAACAGTATTCGGCAGCGCGCAGCACCAGCACCGGCAAAGTGGTGGATGCGGTCTCCAACCTGGCCAATATCCGCCTGTTTGCGCGCCATGCGTTCGAGCACAGTTACCTCGGCACTTTCCTCGACAAGGAGGTGGCGGCTGCCTACCGATCCCTGGGGTATATGGAGAAAATTCGCTGGTTCCAGGCTTCCTGTGGCGTAGTGCTTAAGCTCGGCTTGTTATTGCTGGCGCTCTACCTGTGGCGCAGCCACCGTATCGACATTGCTGCGTTTGTCATGTCCACCAGCCTTTCGTTGTTGATCATCAGCGATGTGGAAAACCTGTCGCGACGCTTTCTCGAATTCTTCGAAGCCACCGGCAATATCGCCAACGGTGTGCGCACCCTGATCCGCCCCCATGAAGTCATCGACCAACCCGGCGCCAAGGCGCTGATGGTCAAGCGCGGCGATATCGAGTTTCGCGATGTCGGCTTCAGCTATGGCGGTGACCGTTCGATTTTCGAACACCTGAATATCGTCATCCCTGCCGGCCAGAAAGTCGGCCTGGTGGGTGCTTCGGGCTCCGGCAAGTCGACCCTGCTGAGCTTGCTCCTGCGTCTCTACGACGTGCAGCAAGGCCAGGTGCTGGTGGACGGCAAGGACGTGCGCGAGGTGACCCAGCATTCGCTGCACCAGCAGATCGGCCTGATTCCCCAGGAGCCGGGCCTGTTCCACCGCAGCATTCGCGAAAATATCCATTACGGCCGCCTGGATGCCTCGATGGACGAGGTCGCCGAGGCGATCCACCGCGCCGGCGCCAGTGAATTTATCGACAGCATGGAACACGGCTACGAATCGCTGGTGGGCGAGCGTGGGGTCAAATTGTCCGGCGGCCAGCGCCAGCGCATTGCGATTGCCCGGGTGTTGCTGAAAAACGCGCCGATCCTGGTGATGGACGAAGCCACTTCCAGCCTGGACTCGATCACCGAGCGCTTTATCCAGGACAAGCTCGACGAAATCATGGAAGACAAGACCGTGCTGGTGGTCGCGCATCGGCTGTCCACCGTGGCCCACCTGGACCGGATCCTGGTGTTCGACAATGGCCGGGTGATCGAGGACGGCAGCCACGAACAGTTGCTGCGCCAGGGCGGGCAATATGCGCGGTTGTGGAGTCGCCAGTTCAGCGATGCGCTGGATGAAGCGGTGGTGTGACCATGCGGCGTACCGGGTACGCCGCGCAGTCAGGTCAGATCGAGAGGTGCAGCACCCGGTCATCCTTGGCACCGGCCAGCGGGCGGCGCTTGTTGACCTTCAGCTCACCGAGGTTGATCAGCAACGTGCGGGTCACGTTGCGGCTCAGCCCCAGCAATTCGGCGGTGTGCACCTGGTTGTGGTGGCACAGCCGGTAAGCGGCGGTCAGCAGGCTGCGTTCCACCTGTTCGTGGAGGTTGTCGATCTGTTCCTCGAACAGGCGCTGGAAGGCCAGGTCGAGCAGGTCGTGGGCCGTGGTGCTGTCTTCCTGGCGTTCGATACGCAGGTTGGACATGCGCAGGTCATCGGCCTGGATTACGCCGTCACGGCAGATCAGCAGGGTGTGGTGGATAACGTTTTCCAGTTCGCGGATATTCCCTGGCCAGCTGTAGGTGGCCAGCCGTTGCTCGGCGTCCTTGCTCAGGATGACCTCGCCATACCCCAGGCGGCGGGTGTAGGTGTCGATGAAATACTGCACCAGCGGCAGGATATCGCCGGGGCGATCCCGCAGCGGGCTGAGTTCCAGGTTGACCACGTTCAGGCGGTAGAACAGGTCCTCGCGGAAATGCCCGGCGTTGATGGCTTTTTCCAGCTGCACGTTGGTCGCCGCCAGCACCCGCACATTGATCGGAATGCTTTTGCGCGAACCCAGGCGCACTACTTCACGCTCCTGCAATACCCGCAGCAGCTTGACCTGGATCGACATGGGCAGGTCGCCGATTTCATCGAGGAACAGCGTGCCGCCGTTGGCTTCTTCAAACCAGCCGGCCTTGGCACCGAGGGCACCGGTGAACGCGCCTTTCTCGTGGCCGAACAGCTCGGCTTCCACCAGTGATTCGGAGAACGCACCGCAATTCACCGCCACGAATGGCTGCTCCTTGCGGCCACTGAGGTTGTGGATATGCCGTGCGACCAACTCTTTGCCGGTGCCGGTTTCACCGATGATCAGCACGCTGGCTTCGCTCGGCGCGACTTGTTGCACATGCTTGAGCAAGGCCTTGGACCTGGGGTCTTCAAACACCTGCGCGGTGGCGCGGATGGAGGTGGCAAGGGCGGGCGAGGGCGGTAGGGTCAGCAGTTGCATGGTTATCCCTTTGAATAAAAGATCAGGAATAAAACGTCGGGATGGGCGCGGTACCGTTCAGTGCCCACTCGCCCAGTTCATGAAGTTTGTAGTCCAGCGGGTCATGCAGGCTCTGGGTGCGCAAGTTGCGCCAGTGCCTGTCGAGGGCCACCGAGGCGTTGGTCGCCCGTGCGCCGGTGACCTCGAAGACCTTGCTACACAACTCCAGGCCATTGCGGCTGGCGGCGACTTTGGCGGTGGCGATGGCAATCGCCGTTTCGCCGCGTTCCTCGCTGGTCAGGGCCGAGCCCTTGGCCCATGCCGCGTCCAGCACCTGGCCTGCGCGCTCCACCAGCAGGCGGGTGCTTTGCAGCGCCACCCAGAAATCGCCGTAGTGGCTGAGGATGTAAGGGTCCTGGGTGCTGTGGCTGGCGCTGGAACGGAACCACGGGCGGGCTTCTTCCAGGGTGTATTGGCGCGCTTCTTCGAACGCGCCTTCGGCGATGCCGAGGAAGATATTCGCGAAGTGCAGTTGCGCAATCAACGGCCGCAGGCAGGCGAACGGAGTACTCAGGGGGCCCGGGTCCAGCAACAGGTCGGACTCTTCCACGCGCACGCGCTTGAAGGTCACGCTGCCGCTGTCGGTCTGGCGCTGGCCCATGTTGTTCCAGTCGTTGTGCAGGATGATCCCGCTGCGGGCGCTGGGAATCGCCGCGATCAGCAACTTGCCGCCGGCGCTTTCATCGATGGCCGAGGCGATCAGCATTTCCGAGTCGTTGGCCCCGGAGCAGAAGTTCTTCTGTCCCGAGAATTCCCGCCAGCCCGTGTGGCGCTTGACCACCGTGCGGGTGTCCAGGGGGTTCAGGGTGTTGCCCCAGAACCAGTTGTTGCTGGCCGTCAGGCTGAACCAGGTTTGCCATTGTGCGGGCGTGGCGAATAACCGGACGGTGGCGAGCATCAGGTGATGAAAGCCGAATACGTGGGCGATGGAGCTGTCGACCCGGGCGAATTCGCGCACCACCTCGAAGGTTTCCGACCAGTTGGCGTCCAGCCCGCCGAATTGCCCGGGGATGCTCAGGGACAACAGGCCGCTGCTGCGCAGTTTGTCGCGTTCGGCCTTGGGCGTACCGCCGCTGGCGTCGCGGTCGACGGCGGTGCGCGCGAACTCGGTCGCCAGGTCACGGGCAATCTCCAGTGGCGTCCTGCGGGTGCAGAGTAAGTTGACCGTCACGCGTGAATACCTCGTTGCTTAAGTCGAGAATGCTCGAGCTGATTTGTTTCAACAGGCAATGGATAGAGCAAGACCCATACCAAGTAACAATAAGCCGATAACTTGCGACTTCTTACGGGGATGCAGGCGCGGACAGTGTCGAATACGCAACTTTTGTTGGAGGGCTGTTGGGATTTGCACAGTTGCGTCCTGTGCCCGCAGGGCGGGGCTTTCGTTATGCTTTTATTGCTTGAGCATATAAGTGTTTGTGGGTGGTTTTTGTATTGTCCGGAATCGAACATTTCACCAGCAAAGTGTTGCACTTGTGGCGATTAATAAGAGTGGCCGGCCAGTGTTTATTGAGGCTTGGACGTGGCATGAACCCTGCAAAGTTGGAAACAGAGCGCGACTATACGAATAGATGCTCCAACTAATTCGAGACCCCAGGAGTATTTAATTCATGCGGCAACTGTTTGAACCTCGCGCTCGTCGTTTTGAGTCACTGGCCACCGCGTCCAGCCTTGGCGTGCTGTTGATGTTGATACACGGCGCGGCCTTTGCCGCCCAGGCGGACCCGACCCTGGCCACGGTAGTGGTCACCGGTGCCGAAGCCACCGAAGCGCAAAAGGCCGAGAAGCAACTGTCCAAGGTGCCCGGCAAAACCGCAGTGATCGACAACCGCAAGATCGAACAGGGCCGCGCGGCGAACGCCGAGGACGTGCTGGCGTTGCAGCCGGGCGTATTCGCCCAGGCCACCAGCGGCTCGGGCGCGAACAAGATTTCGATCCGCGGTTCGGGCCTCAACACCTTCTATCAAGGCTATGTGCTGGGGATCAAATTCCTCTATGACGGCCTGCCGTTGACCGGCCCGGGCGGCACCCAGGAAGACATGCTGGACATGGCTTCCGTGGACCACACCGAGGTGCTCTACGGCGCCAACGCCTTCCGTTATTCGGCCTTGTCCCTGGGCGGCGCGATCAACTTCGTGAGCAAGACCGGCCGCACCGATCCGGGCAACTACGCGCGTTTCGAAGCCGGCAGCTTCGGCTATCGCAAGGAGCAACTGAGCACCGGCGGCGTGGACGGCGACAATGACTATTACGTCAGCATCCAGCACAACGAGCGTGACGGTTACCAGGACAACACACCGAACAAGGGGCAGGGGATCGTTGCCAACTTCGGCCACGTGTTCAGCCCGCAACTGGAGACGCGCTTCTACATTCGCTACAAGGAAGAAACCCTCAGCCAGGGCAACACCCTGACCAAATACCAGCTCAAGCATGACCCCACGAGCAACCTCGTGCCCATCGGGCGCAAGAAGGACGGCTCGACCCTGCTGGGCAGCACCACCACCTACACCTTCGACGACAATGCCAAGCTCGAAGTCGGCCTGGGCTACAACGATTACCCGCTGGACAACGGCTGGCGCTATTCGCCAACACCACAGGAATGGCGCTCCCAGGACGTCAACCTGACCTTGCGCTACCTGCGCACCGCCGACACCTTCTTCGGCCTGCGCAGCGACAGCAGCGTGACCTTCAGCAATACGCTGGCGTACCTGGCCGATGTGAAATCCCACAGCAAGGCCACCGGCATCACCCAGCAGAAGACCAACTACACCGGCTCGCGGGACACGGTGTTTTCCCTCGGCAACGAACTGCAACTGAATGACCGCACGTGGCTGTCCACCGGGTTGTCATTGATTGATATCAAGCGCAAGGCGCAGATCGAATACAGCACCGCCACCAATACCAGCGCGTTCCCCAGTGGCGTTGAATACGACGAGACCGACGTCGCCCCGCGCATTGGCCTGCGCTATCAGTTGACTCCGGAATTCGAAGTGTTCGGCAACGTCAGCCGCTCGGTGGATCCACCGGTCACCTGGCAGCTGGGCAGCACCGGCACGCCGTACATCCGTGATGTGCGGCCGCAAAAAGCCAACACCGTGGAGTTCGGCATTCGCGGCGGCCACGGTATTTTTGACGGCAGCCTGACGGTCTACCGCTCGTGGGTGCAGAAAGAACTGCTGTCGGTGGTGGTACGCCAGGCGACGGCCACCCAGGACCAACTGGTGGCCACCTCCAACGGCAGCGCGACCATTCACCAGGGCATCGAAGCCGGCTTGAATGCGCAACTGTGGGACGGCGGCAATGGCGACACCGTGACCCTGCGCCAGGCCTACACCTTCAACGACTTCCACTACCGCAACGATGCGGTGTTCGGCGACAACCAGCTGCCGGGCCTGCCGCGCCAGGTCTACCAGGCCGAGCTGGAATATCGCCAAGGCAGTGGTTTCTACGCGCAGCTCAACGCCCGGGCGGCGTCCAGCTATTACGTCGACTTTGCCAACTCCCTGAGTGCGCCGTCGTATACGTTGTGGGGGGCCAAGGTGGGCTACGAGGCCCCTAGCAAGAAGTGGGAAGTGTTCGTCGATGCACGCAATCTGACCAACAAGCGCTATGCCACGGCCACCAACACCGCGTACGACGCCAAGGGCCAGGACTCGGCCAACTTCTATGTGGGGGATGCGTTCAACGTGACCACGGGGGTTTCGTTTCACTTCTGACCGCAGGCCGGCGCTCTAACAAACAAAGGAAATCCTTGTGGGAGCTGTCGAGCTTTAGCGAGGCTGCGATGGCGTCAGCACAGTCAACATGGATGTTGCCTGGCCCACCGCTATCGCAGCCTCGCTAAAGCTCGACAGCTCCCACATTTGATTTTTGTTGCGTCCAGAAACCTAGTTCTGCGGCCGCTGTTTGGTCGAGTCCAGCTCGGCCTTTTTACCGGTGCTGATCTCGGTGATCTGCGCCGACTTGGCAATCGCGAAATCAAAGGTGTCCTGCATCTTGGCGATGGCATCGGTCGCCGTGCCGTTGAGCCCACCGTTGGCTGCCCAGTCGAAGTTCCACACCCCGGAAAAGTTATCGGCACCGGCCACATCATGGGTTTCGATCGCGGTGAACACGTCGGGATGGCGCTCCATGTACTGGGCCGCAGCGCTCACATCGGCCGGCACCTTGCCCGAGGCGTTGCTGGCCAGTTGTGAAAGCTCTTGCTTGGTGATGGCCGACTTGCCCGTTTGGCGCATGTAATCGGCGATGACCTTGCTCGACTTGGAAATATTCAACTTGTCGTCGAATACCGACGTCGAGGCTTTTTGAGTGGTCGGTCCGCCACCGGCGGGTGTTACGGTAGTAGACATCGGCGCTGCTCCCTCAATGAATTGGATGACATCGAAGCCGACGTTAGCATGGGCAATTGGCCATTTATCACCGGCTTCACAACAATTCGCAGCGGCCGGAAAATTTCACAGCGTTTCACCCGCATCCAACTTGGCCAGCAGCCTCTGGCCCCGTTGCCACAGCGCGTCCTGCTTGGATTCAGGCATGCGGTCGAGATTTTTATAGAGCATGGCCATGCGCTGATTGCCCCGCAGCAGGTCGCCATGGCGCATCAGGAAGTGCCAGTAAAGCGCATTGAACGGGCAGGCATTGTCAGCGGTACTTTCAGTGACTTTGTACGCACAGTCGCGGCAGTAGTCCGACATGCGCTTTATGTATTGGCCGCTCGCGCAATAAGGTTTGGAACCCAGGTAGCCGCCATCCGCATGCATGACCATGCCCAGGGTGTTGGGCAGCTCGACCCAGTCGAAAGCGTCCATGTAGATCGCCAGGTACCACTCGCATATCTGGCTGGGCATGATGCCGGCCAGCAGGGCGAAATTGCCGGTGACCATCAGCCGCTGGATGTGATGGGCATAGGCATGTTTCAGGCTCTGGCCGATCGCCTGGCGCATGCAGTTCATTTGCGTCTCGCCCGTCCAGTAGAACTCCGGCAGCGGGCGGCTGTTGCCGAATGCATTGCCAGCGGCATAGTCGGGCATCTTCAGCCAGTACACGCCGCGTACGTACTCACGCCAGCCAATCAGTTGGCGGATAAACCCTTCGCCAGCGTTCAGCCCGATGCTGCCCGACCAATAGGCCGCCTCCACATCGCTGCACAGCTGGCGCAGGTCCAGCAGGCCGATGTTCAGCGCTGCGCTGATACGGGCGTGAAACAGGAACGGCTCGTCGCTGGCCATGGCGTCCTGGTAGTCGCCGAAACCCGCCAGGCCATAGTCCAGAAAGTAGTTCCAGAGGGCCTGCGCGTCGGCGTGGGTCACGGGGTAATCGAAGGTGTCGAGCGAACCGTAGTGGCTGCTGAAGTGTTTACCTACCAGCGCCAGCACGTCCTGGGTGATCGAGTCCGAGCTGAAGCGCGCCGGGTAGGGCGCCTTGGTGCCCTTGGGCAAGGCCTTGCGGTTGTCCGCATCAAAGTTCCAGGCACCGCCCACTGGCGTACCGTCACCGTTGAGCAAGAGCCCGCTCTTGCGGCGCATCTCCCGGTAGAAGTACTCCATGCGCAGCTGTTTTTTACCGCTGGCCCAAGCGGCGAACTCGTCACGGCCGCACAGGAATCGGTGGTCGGCATGCCACTGGATCGGCAAACCGCAGTCCTTCAGGGATTGCTCAAGGCGCCAGTCACCGCATTCGGTCAGGTGTATTTCCCGGGGTTGCATCAGCGATTGCCAGCGCCTTAACTCGCCGGGCACCGAGCCGGTGTTTTGCGGATCGTCCAGGGTGACGTACTGCACCCGCACGCCACGCTGCTGCAACGCCTGGGCAAAATGGCGCATGGCGCTGAAGACCAGGACGATTTTTTGCGGATGGTGGGGCACATGGCTGGCTTCCTCCATGACCTCGACCATCAAGACCGCATCGCGCTGGCTGTCCAGCCCATCCAATGAGGCCAGGTCAAACGACAACTGGTCGCCCAGCACCAGGCACAGGTTTCGAACTGCCTTGGTCACCACGGCGCTTCCAGGGAAAATGGCGTTCGCAGTGGCTCGATAGCGCCTTCTCGCCGGCCGCACATTTCGTCATGCACGCACTGATGCACCAGGGTGCAGGGAAACGCAGGGACTGCCTGCAACACGTCACGCAGGTGATTGACGGAGCGAAAGTGCATGGGCTTCGCCGACTCGTCCAGCAGCGTGAACTGGCCGTGGTCCAGCGTTACGCGCGCCAGATAGAAACCACCTTCCAGCGACAGCAGTTCCATTTCGCGTACAGCGCCTTGGGTGGCCAGTTTGGTCAGGGCTTGCAGGTTCATGGTTCACTCCTTACCGGTCAGGGTTGTGAAGACTGGCGACGGAAGAACAACGTCACCTGGCCGACTTCCACACCCAACTTGGACATGCTGGAGCGGTTGATCAACGTGTCTTCGTCCATCAGGTACATCCAATCGTCGAGGCTCACTTCGTAGACGGATCCATCAACCGGCAGGTTCAGGACGTAGCGCCAGCGCAGTGCGTTGCCCGCCACTTCGCCCCTGGCCTCGCCCACCACATCACCGGCCCGTCCGCGCCAGTGGGTGGGGCCGTCCGGGGTGAGGGTCCAGACACGTTGCTGGCGAGTACCATCGCTGTATAGAAAGCGCTCATCGAGAATCAGGTTTTCACCCTCGCGGCGGCTGGCTATATTCACCTCGAAACGCTTGGCCACTTCACCCGAGCGTTTCTCGAAGATGCCCCAGGCCTTGACGGGCTTGCTGAAGAAGCTCACCAGGTCCAGTTGCGGTTGCTGGTCGGCGTAGTGCTTAACATCCACGCTGCCACAACTGCTCAGGCCGAGCACCAGGGCCAGCGAAACCAATAGACGGGTCATTGCGGTTCTTCCCGAGAGGGCTTGATACTGCTGATACTTGTACAAAACAATAAAATTGTACAGGTATTTAGCGCATTACCAGGATGTTACCGGCTACCGGCCTGCCCATTTATGGCGGGTATATGCAGCCTCAGGGGACCAGGTGCAGATGATCGCTCCCACGCTCTGCGTGGGAATGCCGCCTCGGACGCTCCGCGTCCCGCTGGCACCGCCGCATTGACGCCTCGCGCAATGGTGACGCGGAGCGTCACGGTATGCATTCCCACGCAGAGCGTGGGAACGATCAACAATGGGCATACGCCGGCAGCGGTATCGCCCGTTCCTACGCAGACCGTTCCCACATAGATTTCAGGTTGCTTCCAGACCTTCTCGCCGCTAACCTTCGCGGGTCGCTGCCAATTCAGCGAACGGGTGTGGTAGCCCGGCTATTTCATAGATCCCAAAACGCTCAAGGGCGTTTTTTTGTGCGGGCTGCTTTGTGGCGGCTGTGCATGGGAGGCTTCGGCCTGCCGGGTTTCTATGACCGGTCTACCACCCCGTGTACAGTCGCCTCCTTAATCGTGTGGTAGCGAGCGTGGAGGTGCTTACTCATAGAGGAGCTTCACCATGAAAAAGGTCTCGCCCAACCCGCCGCATTACTTGAACGACCAGAAATTCCACGATGCTGCCCAGCGCGCATTCAAGCACTACGACCTCAATTCAGAACCTGCCGCTTCGCCTCCGTCCTCCAACAAACTATTCTCCGTACGTGCCGGCCTCAGCACCGAAGTCGCCTTGTGTAATGCCAGCGAGATTCTTGAATCGGCGGCTGTCAGCGCCTATGACTGTGCCGAGCATCTTGATGGGGCCAGCCGCAAGCAAGTGTTGGCAGTGGTGCAATTGGTGGAGATGGCGCAGTTGTTGGTGGATGAGGCGCTGAACCGGGAGTGTCCGGTGGCCTGATCACATCCGAAATCCAACTGGCAACATAAATCCAGTGTGGGAGCGGTTGGTCAGGAGAGCGGGTTTGTCAGCAGGCTCGCGATCACTCCCACGCTGATCGTTCCCACGCTCTGCGTGGGAATGCCGCCTCGGACGCTCCGCGTCCCGCTGGCAATGCACAATGGAAGCCTTGCGCAGTGGTGACGCGGAGCGTCACGGTATGCATTCCCACGCGGAGCGTGGGAACGATCGGTCGCCCGGTTTATCAGTAGCGAATCATCACCGACTTGAGCTCGGTGTAGTCGTCGATAAAAGCCCCGCCAAACTCCCGTCCCACCCCCGAAGACTTATTGCCGCCAAACGGCACCGCCGGGTCGAGCATCGTGTGCATGTTCACCCACACCGTCCCCGCGTTGATCGCCGGCACCATGCGCAGGGCCTTGCTCAGATCATTGGTCCAGAGGCTGGCGCTCAGGCCGTAAGGCGTGTTGTTCATCAGTTCCAGCAGCTCATCCTCGGTGTCGTAGGGGAAAAACGTGGCGATCGGGCCGAAGGTCTCTTCGTTGAGCAGGGTGTCGTGGATCGTGTTGGCGAGAATTACTGTCGGCTCCACATAGCACCCCGGCCCGTCGATCAGCTTGCCGCCGTGGACAATCGTATTGTTCTCGGCCCGGGCCTTGGCGAAAAACCATTCGAGTTTCTGTTGGTGCTGGCGGTTGGTCACCGGGCCGAATTCGGTGCGCTCGTCCAGCGGCGAGCCGATGTTCAACCGGCCCAGGCGTTGCGCCAGTTTGTCCATGATCGGCTCGATCTGCGAGCGGTGAGCGAAGAAGCGTTCGGCGGCCGCGCAGATTTGCCCGGAGTGCAGGAAGCCGGCTTCGATGATGCCGTTGACCGCTTTGTCGAGGTCCACATCCCGCAGGAACCCGGCGGAGTTTTTGCCGCCCAGTTCCAGGGTCGCCCGGGTCAACCCGGCGCCCATGGCACTGCGGCCCACGGCGATGCCGGTGGGCACCGAGCCGGTAAACGAGACCTTGTCGGTGCCCGGGTGCTCCACCAGGCCTTTGCCCACATGGCCGCCACCGGTCAACACGTTCAGCACGCCCGCCGGCAGGCCGGCGTCGATGGCCAGTTCGGCGATGCGCAGGATGGTCAGCGGGGTGAACTCGCTGGGCTTGATGATGATGCTGCAGCCGGTCACCAGTGCCGAGGCGAGTTTCCAGATGGCGATCATGGTCGAGAAATTCCACGGCACGATGCCCACCACCACGCCCACCGGTTCGCGCAGGGTGAACGCGGTGTAGCGTTCGCCGGCGAAGGAGGGCAGTGACGGGGTAAGGGTCTGGCCGCTGATCTTGGTGGCCCAGCCGGCGTAGTAACGCAGGAAGTGCGCCGCCTGATCGACCTCGAAGGCCCGGGAAATCTGGATGATCTTGCCCGACTGGCAGGTTTCGATCTGCGCCAGTGCTTCGCGATGTTGCTCCAGCAGGTCGGCGAGTTTCAGCAGCACATTGCCGCGAATGGCTGGGGCGACCTGGGACCATTGCCGGAAGCCACGCCGGGACGATTCCACCGCTGTGTCGATATCGGCCAGGTCCGCATCGGCAACCTGGGCGATCACCTCGCCGGTGGCCGGGTTGATCACTTCCAGAGCCTGGCCGGAATGGCTTTGGACGTACCCGCCGTCGATAAACAAGGCATGGCTTCGACGGAGGAAGGCCTGGACTTCAGGCAGCAGCGCAATATCGCTCATGGGATTTTCCTGCTCGCAAAAGCCCGAGGGTAACCAGCGCCGCCGGGCCAGGCTTGTCTGTGCCTGCCGGGCGATATGTCTGTGGCTGCCAGGCCTGTGGAAAGTGCAATCTTGGCTGTGGAAGGTGCATTTTCCGGGGGTGTCGCCCGCTCCATACTGGCCCCACATCCAGCGCCGTTCGTTGAGTTTGAACGCCAGCCGGACATCCAATAATAAGCAGGGCCGTCCATGAAAAAGCCAAACCCGCTCCTCGAAGATCTCAAGGCGATTCTGCCGACCATCGCTGCCAACGCCTTCCAGGCCGAGCAGGACCGCAAGGTTCCCGACGAGAACATTGCGCTGCTCAAGAGCATCGGCATGCACCGTGCCTTTCAACCCAAACCCTTTGGCGGCATGGAAATCTCCCTGCCGCAGTTTGCCGACTGCATCGCCTTGTTGGCCGGCGCCTGTGCCAGCACCGCGTGGGCCATGAGCCTGTTGTGCACCCACAGCCATCAACTGGCGTTGTTTCCCGCCAAGCTGCAGCAGGAAGTCTGGGGCGATAACCCGAATGCCACCGCCAGCAGCAGCATCGCGCCGTTTGGTCGCACTGAGGAAGTTGAGGGCGGTGTGCTGTTCAGCGGTGAAATGGGCTGGAGCAGCGGTTGCGATCATGCCGAGTGGGCGATTGTCGGCTTCCGCCGTAAAAACGCCGAGGGCACCCAGGACTATTGCTTCGCGGTACTGCCGCGCAGCGACTATCAAATTCGCGATGACTGGTTCGCCGCCGGCATGAAAGGCAGCGGCACCAAGACCCTGATCATCGACAACGTGCGGGTGCCAGAACACCGCATCCAGAAAGCCAAGGACATGATGGAAGGCAAGTCCGCCGGCTTCGGTCTGTACCCCGACAGCAAGATTTTCTACTCGCCGTACCGGCCGTATTTCGCCAGCGGTTTCTCCACCGTGAGCCTGGGTGTGGCCGAGCGCACGCTCGAAGTATTCCGCGAAAAAACCAGGACCCGCGTACGTGCCTACACCGGCGCGGCAGTGGGGGCGGCGACTCCGGCGTTGATGCGCCTGGCCGAGTCGACACACCAGGTGGCCGCCGCCCGGGCGTTCCTGGAAAAGACCTGGCAGGAACACGCCGAACACAGCGAACAGCACCGTTACCCGAGCCGCGAGACCCTGGCGTTCTGGCGTACCAACCAGGCGTACGCCACCAAGATGTGCATCCAGGCGGTGGACCGCTTGTTCGAGGCCGCCGGTGGCAATGCGTGGTTCGAGCACAACGAGATGCAGCGTCTGTTCCGCGATTCCCATATGACCGGCGCCCATGCGTACACCGATTACGACGTGTGCGCGCAGATCCTGGGGCGTGAGCTGATGGGGCTCGAGCCTGATCCGAGCATGATTTGACGCCGACCCGGCCATCACAACCATCAGGACTGCGCGTTGATGCAGTCCGGGAGTCTTGCATGTCTGATAACAGTTTCGACCCACGGGCCTTTCGCCGGGCCCTGGGCAACTTTGCCACCGGCGTCACGGTGGTCACCGCCGCTGATGCCAGCGGGCGCAAAGTGGGTGTCACCGCCAACAGCTTCAACTCGGTATCCCTGGACCCGCCGCTGGTGCTGTGGAGCATCGACAAACGCTCCAACAGCCACGAGGTGTTCGAGCAGGCCAGCCATTTTGCGGTCAACGTGCTGGCGGCCGACCAGATCCACCTGTCGAACAACTTCGCCCGGCCCAGGGACGATCGCTTTGCCGAAATCGAATTCGAGCCCGGGGAGGGCGGTTCGCCGGTCTTCGCTGATTGCTCGGCGCGGTTTCACTGCGAGAAGTACCAGCAGGTGGATGGTGGCGATCACTGGATCATGATTGGCAAGGTGGTGGCTTTCGATGATTTTGGTCGTGCGCCGTTGCTCTATCACCAGGGGGCGTATGCGCGGATCGAGGAGCGGCAACCGTAGGGCGAACACCTCTATCGAAGGCTGAAGCAGGTTCAATGTGGGAGCGGGCTTGCTCGCGAATGCGGAGTGTCAGCCAATACATCTGGCGACTGACACACCGCTTTCGCGAGCAAGCCCGCTCCCACATGTGATCTCGGTAGCTCATTGCATCTGTGTTAGAACGGCACGGCCACGGTGACTTGGCTGTAGAGATTGGTGCCATTGCCACCCACCTGGTTGCCGCCGTTGCTCTCATCCTTGTTGGGTTTGTACAAACCCAGCAGTGGCGTGACGATCAGGTGTTCGTTCACCGCCCACTCCGCGTACAGGTCCAGTTCGCGCCCATCGAGGTTGAGCATGCCGCCCTTGCTCAACGTCTTGTAGTCGAAGAACAGCGCGCCCAGGGTGACGCTGTCCAGCGGCTTGACCTTCAACGCCACATGCTGCACCTCAGTATTGGTATTGAACGGCCCCGAATAATTGCCGGCCACCTCGCCCTGCACCCAGGTGCCGTAGCCACGGTTGAAGCCCGAAAACATCGCATCCCAGTTTTTCGAATAGCGGCTGTAGCGGTAGGTCAGGTCCGGCGACCACGGCAGCGCGGCGAAGGTATAACCGCCTTCGGTGTACCAGGCCTTTTCCGGGCCGGCGTCCTTGTCCTGCCAGGCGTATTCAAAGGAAAAGTGCGCGTTCTCGATCCCGGCATTACCGGCGCCCCGCAGGCTGTAGATGTTCATCCCGGCGCGCTGTTTTTGCAGGTCATTGGCATAACGGTCGTCGACGCTGATGCCGTGGATATAGGTCAACCCCAGGGTGCCGGGCGCGGCGGTGTAGTCCAGGGTGCCGGCAGCCATTTCAGTGTTGGCCTGGGCGCGGTTGTCGGACTTGATCCACATTACGCTGCCATGCACGCCGTCCTTGCCACCCAGGCGTAGCACTGCGGTTTGATCGAAGGCATGCCGGGCGGCGATGTAGTAGGCGCCGCCCCGGTTGAACTTGCCGTCATCCACGCCCTTGCCGAAGTTCGGGCCGTCATCGTTGATGATGAAACCGTCGCCGAGCATGATGACCTGGCGGCCGAACGACAGGTCCACACCATCCTTGCCCAGTGCCGGAAACAGTTCCCCCGAGCGCCAGCCGGCGAAGGCTTCGTCGAACTTGGTGGTGCGCTCGCTGCCGGTGGTCACGCCCGACGCATCGCCATCACCCCAGGTGCCCGAGCTGACCAGGTTGGCCGTGCCATACACGCTGCCCAGGGCGCCGAAGCGCTGGTCGACGCTCAAGCCATACTTGATAAAACCTTCGCGCCAGGTGGAACCGCCGGTGGTGCCGTCGTAGTTCTTGCGGCTGTTGAACATCCCGTACACCGCCAGGAAGTTGCCGGTGACCTGGGTGTCGTCATCGGCATACAGCTCGAACGCCTGGGCCGATGAGTCGATGATCATCAGCGCGACGCCCAGGCTGATGGCCCTGTACAGGTGACGGGTTTGTTGTGTGTGCTGCATTGTTATAGTCCCCAACAAGGTGAATTGAGGGAGCATTAGGGCGAGCGCCACCGGGCCAAGTCTTTCCCCTGCGTGCCAGGAAATTGTCCCAGGCCGCCAGTGGCGCAGCAGTGGCAGGCAGCAACAAAACCGGCGGCAGCCAGGAGCAAGACGGTCAGCCAGGGCGGGCGCAGAGTGCCAATACTTCTAAAAATCCGCTTCTTGAGGATCTGCACCATGTCGATCAACGACCGGCTCACCGAACATTTGAAACGCGGCACGGTGGGCTTTCCAACCGCGCTGGCGAGCACCATTGGCTTGATCATGGCCAGCCCGGTGATCCTCACCGCGACCATGGGGTTTGGCATCGGCGGCAGCGCCTTTGCGGTGGCGATGTTGATCGCGGTGGTGATGATGCTGGCCCAGGCGACCACCTTCGCCGAAGCCGCCTCGATCCTGCCCACCACCGGCTCGGTCTACGACTACATCAATTGCGGCATGGGCCGGTTCTTTGCGATCACCGGCACCTTGTCGGCGTACCTGATCGTGCATGTGTTTGCCGGCACCGCCGAAACCATCCTCTCCGGCGTGATGGCGCTGGTGAATTTCGAGCACCTCAACACCCTGGCGGAATCCGCCGGCGGTTCGTGGTTGCTGGGAGTGGGCTTCGTGATTGTGTTCGGGGTGCTCAATGCGTTTGGCGTCAGCGCGTTCGGCCGGGCCGAGATCATCCTCACTTTCGGCATGTGGACCACCTTGATGGTGTTTGGCGTGCTGGGCCTGATCGCAGCCCCGGCGGTGCAACTGGATGGCTGGTTCGGTGAATCCCTGGTGGGCACCGACCTGATCACCATCCTGTCGCTGGTGGGCATGGCGATGTTCATGTTTGTCGGCTGCGAGTTCGTCACGCCGCTGGCGCCGGACCTGCGCAACTCGGCCAAGGTGATGCCCAAGGCGATGGTGCTGGGGCTGCTGGGGGTGGCCACGTGCATGTTCATCTATGGCGCGGCAATGAAACGCCAGGTGGAAAACGTATTGATCGACGCGGCGGGCGGCGTGCACCTGCTGGATACGCCGATGGCCATCCCGAAATTCGCCGAGCAGGTGATGGGCAGCATCGGCCCGATGTGGCTGGGCATCGGCTTCCTGTTTGCCGGTGCTGCGACCATCAACACCTTGATGGCCGGTGTGCCACGGATCCTGTACGGCATGGCCGTCGACGGCGCGTTGCCCAAGGTCTTCACCTACCTGCACCCGCGCTTCAAGACACCGTTGCTGTGCATTCTGGTGGCGATGCTGATTCCGTGCCTGCACGCGCTGTACCTGGGCGGCAACACCGACAACATCATGCACCTGGTGCTGGCGGCCGTGTGTGCCTGGAGCTTTGCTTATCTGCTGGTGACGCTGTCGGTGGTGATCCTGCGGATTCGCCGTCCGGATCTGCCTCGCGCCTACCGTTCGCCGTTCTTTCCGCTGCCGCAGATTCTGTCGAGCATCGGCATCCTGCTGGGCATGTGGTTTATCACGCCGCCGGGGATGAACCCTGCTGACATCTACATTCCCTTCGGCGTGATGCTCGGGTGCACGGCGGCGTACGCGCTGTTCTGGACGCTGGTTGTGCAGAAGGTCAATCCATTCAAGCCCGCCTCGGTGGAAGAGGTGTTGGCCAAGGAGTTCGCCCATGAGCCGGGTCAGCCGCACAACGGGTATATCAGCCATGCTGCAAAAACTGTCTGAGCTCTTCAGCGCCCGGCGCGCGCCTGCCGGGTATCGACCCGGCGTTACGCTGGAACACCTGCGGCGTAACCTCGGCCTGGCCGGTTATGAGGTGTGTGGACCAACGACGGCCCGGGTTTCCCTGGACAATCTCGGGCTGCAACTGGAGATCGTCGAGCGCACCGAATCGCAACTGTTGATGCACCTGGTGATGACCGAATTCGTACTGCGCATTCCTGCCTCGCAGCAGGGCACGGCGAGCTTCGAACTGCACCACACCGGGGCCGTCCGACGCACTGGAATCCGCTGTCGGCAGCGCTCGGGAGACAAGGAAGTTTTAGGCATTCTGCAAGCCGAGTTGCAGGAGGGCAGTGCGTTGTATCGCGCCTTGATGCCGCTGGACTTCAAGCGCCTGCGCATCGACCTGGTGGATCACCAATGGTGCGTGCGGCTTGAGCATATGGGCGGCAGCGAGGTGGTCAATCGCATGCCGGCGTTCCGGCGCTATATCGCCTTGAGCAGCGATCAACGTGCCTGGCTGCTGGACGCCTTGAGCGGTTTCCAGCGCGCATTACAGGCCCACTGACCGCAGGATCTGGCATCAATAGTGCAACCACCTTGGCAGACACGTACTTGTTGCGCGCATATAGATAACATGTTAACTATTGCCCGACAAAAACAAAAAGCCAAGGTGGAAACAACCATGAGCATGCAACAGATTGGGCAAGACGGGCTGGACCTCTGGACCCGGGATCTGCGCGCGGTTTGCGGTCACTTCGACACAGAACTGGCCTTCAACCGCTCGCTGTTCATCGGCAGCATCAGCACCTTTTCCCGCGGCGGTTTGCCCTTGGCCAGCCTGCGCACCAACGCCGGCCTGATCAAGCGCCCCAAGGCCCGCGCCGACCACGATGACGACCAACACTGCTTCCTCGTCAGTCAGCGCAGCGGCTACTGCCAGATCACCCAAAACGGCCAGAGCTTCCAGCTTGCCCCCGGCGAACTGTTATTGATGGACTCGGTGGGCTCCATCGACATCACCCCGTTCGGGCTCATCGAACACGCGTCCCTGTCCTTGTCCCGCGCAGAGGTGTGCAAACAGTTCGGCAACCAGCCCAAGACCTTCGGCAAAATCTCCTCGAGCAAAGCCTGCGGGCGCATGTTGCATGTGTTGATGGATCAACTGTGCAAAGACGCACTGAACGGCGAAGGCGCGGTCGGGGAGGGGCAGGCGTTGCAGTCGGCGTTTATCTCGCTGCTGGGGTCGGCGTTTGAGCAGGAAGACGATGAGCGCGATGATTGTGGCGGGTTGCAGGGCAGCAATCTGCGCAGCTATGTGCAGAAGGTGATTGATGAGTCATTGACCCAGCCAGGGCTTAGCCCGGTGGGGTTGGCGAGTCGGTTGAACATCTCGGTGCGGCATTTGTACCGGTTGTTTGAGGAACAGGATGACAGCGTGTGCCGGTATATCCAGCGGGCGCGGTTGAAGCGCAGTGCGGATGATCTGACCAATCCGTTTTTGCGCAGTGAGTCGATTACGTCGATTGCGTATAAGTGGGGGTTTACGGATTCGGCGCACTTTAGTCGCTCGTTCAAGAAGCAGTTTGAAGTGTCGCCGAAGGATTTTCGGGCTGGGCGGTTGCAGCAGGTGGGGTAGGGGAGGAAGAAGGGGCTTTCCGAGCACCTTCTTTATTATAAATATCTTAAGAGATCGAAGTTATTCGCCTCTTTGGCTCAAAAGCGCGTCAATGTGCTCCAGCCACAATTTCCCGCTTTTCCAATCGTGAGGATAATAGTAGCCACAGCCAATATCTGAGAACAAAAGATGCTGTAACGCTTGCTCCGTCTTGTTGGCATGTAAAAGAGCTTTTAACTCGAGGTGTGCAGCTTTAAAAGTTTCTGCTGAGGATTCAGCTATAAAGCTGAGAATCACATTGTCCGCACTATCAAACTCATCAACCCAATCTTGATTGAAGTAACCCGCGAGAAGTTGCTGCAGTTGTGAATAATCGTTATTCATGGATTCGGATATCCGGTCTGAATTCTATAGCCATTGGGCATGCTTTTATCTTTGAACAAAATCAGGTAAATCTCCCGTCCGGGGACGGTTTTTTTTGCACCTCGCTTCAGGCTAGTTCCAACTGGCTGAGGAGACTTTTGAGTAATAACAATTTTTTTGTCTTTTCCTTTAACAAACGAATTTATTTTAGTTTTGTTGCTTGCTATCACGCTTGATATTGCTGACTCGGCTGTCGCGCGATCAGGGAAGGTAGATGCCGTGGGCACATGAGGCTCATTTTTAAGACGTGTTGCCAGTTGTTGGTCAGTTCTACCAATGTGCTTTTGCATCAAATGTCCTCCGGCAGCTTCGTGAGCAGCTAAACCTCCACCAGGAACAATTTCGCTGTAAGGCCCATCGGCGACTATTTGGCCTGGGCAGGCTGTAGCTTTACAGCTCAACCCCAACGGATCCACCCACCCCGTCGAATTGGGCACGTACTGGTATCCGTTCAGCCCGCCCGCCAGTTTCACCGGATCAGGCGTCAGGTAGCGGCCAATATCCGGATTGTAGTAGCGATGACGGTTGTAGTGCAGCCCGCTTTCCGGGTCGAAGTATTGGCCCTGGAAGCGCAGCGGGTTGGTAACGGTGTTGACGTCCAGCTTCGCGATTTGGCCGTAGGCGCGGTAGTGCGCTGACCAGACAATTTCGCCGTCGGGGGCGGTGAGTTCTTGTGGTGTGCCGAGGTGGTCGAGTTGGTAGTGGAAGGGTTTTACGTCTTCCGGGCCGTAGCCTTTCAGCAGCGCTAATGGGCGAAAGCTGTTGGGTTCGTAGATATA
>NZ_JBIUVK010000067.1:0-28016 GCF_044742865.1 Pseudomonas sp. NPDC087814
CAGCATTTCTTCGATGATCTCCGGCAGGGTTTGCGCCTGCGAGTCCACCGCGCCGGTCAGCGGCCAGCACCCCAGGGTGCGGAAACGCACCATGCGCTGGCTGATCACTTCGCCCGGCTGCAGATCGATGCGATCGTCGTCCACCATCATCAGCATGCCGTCGCGCTCCACCACCGGGCGTGGTTTCGCCAGGTACAGCGGCACGATGTCGATCTTTTCCAGGTAGATGTACTGCCAGATATCCAGCTCGGTCCAGTTGGACAGCGGGAACACACGGATCGACTCGCCTTTGTTGACGTTGCCGTTGTAGACGTTCCACAGCTCCGGGCGCTGGTTTTTCGGGTCCCAGCGGTGCTTGCTGTCGCGGAACGAGTACACGCGCTCTTTGGCACGGGATTTCTCTTCATCGCGACGGGCACCGCCGAATGCAGCGTCGAAACCATACTTGTCGAGCGCCTGTTTCAGGCCCTCGGTCTTCATGATGTCAGTGTGCTTGGCGCTGCCGTGGGTGAACGGGTTGATGCCCTGCGCCACCCCGTCCGGGTTGACGTGAGTGATCAACTCAAGACCAAGCTCTTCGACCATCTTGTCGCGGAACTTGTACATCTCCTGGAATTTCCAGCGGGTGTCGACGTGCATCACCGGAAACGGCAGCTTGCCCGGGAAAAAGGCCTTGCGTGCCAGGTGCAGCATCACGGCGGAGTCTTTACCGATCGAGTAGAGCATCACCGGGTTATCGAACTCGGCGGCGACCTCGCGGATGATGTGGATGCTTTCCGCCTCCAGCTGTTTCAGATGCGTCAGTTTGTCGACCATGGTTACTCACGGAAAAACGATCTTATGGACGGCCAGCGGGCCGTGTTCGAGCGGGGCATGCTAGCACAGCGCCTGATTCTATTGAGGGGGCTGGCTAGATCGAAACGGTATATCAATATACCGCTGGGTTTGGCTCGACTCGATCAAATGTGGGAGCGGGCTTGCTCGCGAATGCGGTGTGTCAGTCAATGCATATGGCGACTGATGCACCGCATTCGCGAGCAAGCCCGCTCCCACATGTGTCCGGTGGTGTTCGTTAGATCGGGTTTGGGCAATCGATGAAGAGGTGTTCGAGGGCGTAGCGTCGCGCCAGGTAATCACCCAACGCCTGTACACCATACCGTTCGGTGGCGTGATGCCCGGCCGCTATGAAGCTGATGTCGTTTTCCCGGGCGCTGTGGAAGGTCTGCTCCGAGGCTTCGCCGCTCAGGTACAGGTCAACCCCGGCGAGCACCGCCTGGTCGATATAGCCCTGGCCACCACCGGTGCACCAGCCCACGCGGCGGATCATCTCGCTGCCTTCGATCAGCAGCGGCTCGCGGCCCATGGCTTCCTGCACGCGGCGGGCAAAATCACGGGGCGACGCCGGCTCGGCCAGGGAGCCCACCAGGCCGACGACCTTGAGGTTGTCCGGGTCCAGCGGGCCTTCGACGGTGATGTCCAGTTGCCGGGCCAGTTGCACGTTGTTGCCGACCTCAGGGTGCAGGTCCAGCGGCAAGTGATAGGCCAGCAGGCTGATGTCGTGCTTGAGCAGGGTTTTCAGGCGGCGCTGCTTCATGCCGGTGATGCACGGGCTTTCGCCTTTCCAGAAATAACCGTGGTGCACCAGCACCAGGTCGGCCTGGGCTTCGACCGCCGCGTCCAGCAATGCCTGGCTGGCGGTCACGCCGCTGACGATGCGCAGCACTTGCGGTCGGCCCTCGACCTGCAGGCCGTTGGGGCAGTAATCGGCGATTTTGGCACTATTAAGGTAGCGGTCCGCTTCCTCGACTAAGGTGCTCAGGGCAACGGCCATAAAAGACTCCTAAATATCCCGTTCAGAGGCGCTCACGGCCTCGTATAATGCGCGACATTATGGGCGCTCTCCCGCCCCCTGCAACCTGTCAGGATTTTTCTTCATGCTCAAGGCACTGCGTTTTTTTGGATGGCCATTGTTGGCTGGCGTGCTGATCGCGATGCTGATTATTCAGCGTTATCCACAACTGGTCGGCCTGCCGACCCTCGATGTCAACCTGCAACAGGCACCGCAAACCAGCGCGGTGGTACAAGGCCCGGTGACTTACGCCGATGCGGTGGTGATCGCCGCCCCCGCCGTGGTCAACCTGTACACCACAAAGGTCATCAACAAACCGGCGCACCCGCTGTTTGAAGACCCACAGTTTCGTCGCTATTTCGGCGACAACTCGCCCAAGCAGCGGCGCATGGAATCCAGCCTCGGCTCCGGCGTGATCATGAGCCCGGAAGGCTACATCCTCACCAACAACCACGTCACCACCGGCGCCGACCAGATTGTGGTGGCCCTGCGTGATGGCCGGGAAACCCTGGCCCGCGTGGTCGGCAGCGACCCGGAAACCGACCTCGCGGTGCTGAAAATCGATTTGAAAGGCCTGCCCTCGATCACCATCGGGCGCTCCGAAGGGCTGCGCGTAGGTGACGTGGCGCTGGCCATCGGCAACCCGTTCGGCGTCGGCCAGACCGTGACCATGGGCATCATCAGCGCCACCGGGCGTAACCAGTTGGGCCTCAACAGCTACGAAGACTTCATCCAGACCGACGCGGCGATCAACCCGGGCAACTCCGGCGGCGCGCTGGTGGATGCCAACGGCAACCTGACCGGCATCAACACCGCGATCTTCTCCAAGTCCGGCGGCTCCCAGGGCATCGGTTTCGCGATTCCGGTGAAGCTGGCCACTGAAGTGATGAAGTCGATCATCGAGCATGGCCAGGTGATTCGTGGCTGGCTGGGGATTGAAGTCCAGCCGCTGACCAAGGAACTGGCCGAGTCGTTTGGCCTGACCGGGCGCCCTGGCATCGTGGTCGCCGGGATCTTCCGCGACGGCCCGGCGCAGAAAGCCGGCCTGCAACTGGGGGATGTGATCCTCAGCATCGACGGCGAGCCGGCCGGAGATGGTCGCAAGTCGATGAACCAGGTGGCGCGGATCAAACCCACCGACAAGGTGGCGATCCAGGTGATGCGCAATGGCAAGGAAATCAAGCTGTCGGCGGAAATCGGCCTGCGTCCGCCGCCTGCACCGGTGAAAGAAGAGGAATAACGGCTTCGGGAGCCCGTTCGCGGGCTCCTGTTACCTAATATTTCGAAAGAAATTCATTCTCATTAGTCATGTTATATTGTTTCAATATCGCTATTGGAACGCTCTATCATGCCGTCTCGAAGATTTGCCCCGCTGGCGGGAATCGCCCTGGGTTTGCTGGTGGACCCGGCCTACGCCGAAGACACCGCCCCCGTTGAACTGGAAGCCACCCGCATCACCAGCGAGGCGTACGAATCAGCCACCGGCCCGGTCAAGGGCTATCGCGCCACCCGCTCCGCCAGCGCCACAAAAACCGACACCGCCTTGCGGGATATCCCACAATCCATCAGCGTGATTCCCGCTTCGGTACTCAACGACCTGGGCAGCACCAACGTCGAGCGTGCCCTTGAGTTTGCCGGCGGCGTGTCCAAACAGAACAACTTCGGCGGCCTGACGCTCTACGAATACAGCGTTCGCGGCTTCACCACGTCAGAGTTTTACGTGGACGGTTTCAGCGCCAACCGCGGTTACCCGAGCACGCCGGACGCGGCGAATATCGAGCGCATCGAGGTGCTCAAGGGCCCCGCCGCCAGCCTGTATGGCCGTGGTGACCCAGGCGGTACGGTGAATATCGTCAGCAAAAAGCCGCAGCACGAGGCCTTCACCACACTGCAGACCAGCGCCGGCAGTTGGGACCGCTACCGCACCGCGCTGGACGTGAACACGCCGCTGGACAGCGAGGGCAACGTGTTATCGCGGGTCAACCTGGCGGTGGAAGACAACCACAGCTTCCGCAACCACGTTGAGGCCAAACGGGTCTTCGTCGCGCCCTCCATCAGTTGGCAACTGGACCCGGACACACACCTGCTGGTGGAAAGTGAATTCGTGCGTCACCGCTCCACTTTCGACCGCGGCATCGTCGCGCCCAACAACCGCTGGAGCGGCGTCTCCCGCTCGACCTTTCTCGGCGAGCCCGACGACGGCGATATCCGCAACCACAACAACCGCCTGCAAGCCAGCCTCGAGCATCACCTCAACGATGCCTGGCAACTGCGCCTGGCCAGCCATTACAAACAAGGCAGCCTGTGGGGCAACGCCTCGGAAAACCGCGCGCTGGATGCCGATGGCCACACCCTCAGCCGCCGCTACCGCGAGCGCTCCACCGGTTGGCATGACAGCATCACCCAGCTCGAACTGCGCGGTCGGTTCGACATCGGCAGTTGGCAGCACGAATTGCTGATCGGCACCGAGTACGAGGACTACCGCAAGAAAGAACGGGTGACCGCCATCGCCGGCGGCGATTACGCCATCGACATCTATGACCCGGTCTATGGCCAGCCCAAACCGAACGGCAAGCGCTCCGGCACTGACTTTTTCGAACAGGTGAAAAGCCAGGCGCTGAACCTGCAGGACCAGATCATCTTCACCGATCGCCTGCGCGGGATGATCGGCGCGCGGTTCGAACACTTCGAGCAGCGCACCGACGACTTCAGCCGCAACCATGCCAAAAGCCGGCAGACCCACGACGCCCTGACCCAACGCGCCGGCTTGCTCTACCAACTGACGCCTGAAGTGGGCCTGTTCGCCAACGCCTCCACCTCGTTCAAACCCAACAATGGCCTGGACGCCGGCGGCAAATCCTTCAAGCCGGAAGAAGGCGTGGGGTATGAAATCGGGATCAAGAGCGAGCTGTTCGACGACCGCCTGAGCACCACCCTCGCCGCCTTCCATATCGAGAAAGAAAATGTCCTGGCCCTGGACCCGGCTACCGACACACAGCGCGCCATGGGCAAGGCCCGCAGCCAGGGTTTTGACCTGCAACTGACCGGCCAGGTGACTGACGCCGTACGGGTGATCGGCGCCTTTGCCTACATCGACGCCGAAGTGACCAAAGGCGACAAAGCCATCCCCACCGGCAGCCGGATTCTCGGCGTAGCCAAACGCAGCGGCAGCTTGCTCGGCGTGTATGAATTCCAGGACGGCCTGCTGCGCGGCTCCGACCTCGGTGCGGCCTTTACCTACGTCGGCGACCGCTCCGGCGAAGCCGGCAAAAGCTTTGAATTACCGGCCTACCACACCGTCGATTTACTGGCCCATTACAAGGCCAGCGACAACGTCACCGTGGGCCTGAACCTCAACAACCTGTTCGATGAAAAGTACTACGAGCGCTCCTACAGCAATTACTGGGTCAATCCCGGCGAGCCGCGCAACTTCACCGTCAGCCTGACCCTCAACCTGTAAAAGGACGTCACCATGCAAGCCTTCAAATCCCTGGCCGTGCTCGGCCTGCTGTTTGCCACCCAAGTCTCGGCCCACGGGCTGTGGACCGAACAACGGCGCGGCAATATCGAAGTGATCTACGGCCACGGCGCCGAAGACAACGCGTTCAAGGCGCAGAAAATCAGCGGCGCCTGGGCCTACGACGCCAGCGGCAAAATGATCCCGGTGACCGTGGAACGTCTGCCCGACCATGCGCGCCTGAAGCCGCTCAAATCGCCGGCTGTATTGGCGGTCGCCCTGGATAACGGGATGTGGTCACAGACGCCTGACAAGAAGTGGATCAACGAGGGCCGCAGCAAGGTGCCGGGGGCGATTGAGTCGACCCAGACCTTCAAGTACAGCCTGGCGATCTACCAGCCGGGGACGAAGTTGCCGAAGCTGGATCAGATCAAGCTACTGATCTTGCCGGAAGTTGATCCGCTGACGGTCGGCCCGGGTAAATCACTGCCGGTACGGGTGCTGCTGGATGGCAAGCCGGCGGCTGGGGTCAAGCTGATCGGAGACTATCGCAACGCACCGAACACCCTGAGCACCGAGACCGATAAAGACGGTCGCGCCCAGGTGCTGGTGAGAAATGAAGGATTGAATGTGATTGCGGCGCAGGTGGAAATCCCGCTCAAAGACAATGCTGATGTCGCGACTCGCGGACTGTTCAGTTCCCTGACCTTCCTGGGCGAGCCGCATCACGAGTAACCCCGCAAATCCAAAGTGGGCACAGTCAATGTGGGAGCGGGCTTGCTCGCGAAAGCGGTGTGTCAGTCGCCATCTTCATTAACTGACCCACCGTCTTCGCGAGCAAGCCCGCTCCCACATTCAGTCCTCACTCGGCTTGATTACAGTGCAACCGGCGCTTTTTCCAGTTCCCTGACCTTCCTGGGCGAGCCGCATCACGAGTAACACCGAAAATTCAGAGTGGGCACAGTCAATGTGGGAGCGGGCTTGCTCGCGAAGGCGGTGTGTCAGTCGCCATCTTCATTAACTGACCCACCGCCTTCGCGAGCAAGCCCGCTCCCACATTCAGTCCTCACTCGGCTTGATTACAGCGCGACCGGCGCTCTTTCACACAGGGTATTGAGCGCCGCCGCCCACTGCGGGTCATCGTTCAGGCACGGCACCAACACCAACTCCTCGCCCCCCGCCTCGCGGAATTGCTCCAGGCCGCGATCACCAATTTCCTCCAGTGTCTCGATGCAGTCCGCAACAAACGCCGGGCACATCACCAGCAGCTTCTTCGCGCCCTGCTGAGCCAACGCTTCAAGGCGTGCCTCGGTGTAAGGTTCGATCCACTTGGCCCGGCCCAGCCGCGACTGGAACGCCACCGACCATTTGCCATCCGGCAAGCCAAGGCGCTCGGCAAAATCCCGCGCAACGCTGAAACACTGCGCGCGATAGCACGTGGCAAGCACCTCGGGAGAGGCGTTCTGGCAGCAGTTGGCGTCCTTGAAGCAGTGTTGCCCGGTAGGGTCGAGCTTTTTCAGGTGGCGCTCGGGCAACCCATGAAAGCTCAGCAGGAGGTGATCGAAATCCTCTTCCACATAGGCTCTGGCGCTGTTGGCCAAGGCGTCCAGGTACTCCGGTTCATCGTAGAACGGCTGCAGAATCGAAAACTCGATCGCCAGCTTTTTGTGCCGTACCACGCGCCGGGCCTCTTCGATTACCGTGGTCACGGTGCTGTCGGCAAACTGCGGGTACAACGGCGCCAGGGTCACTTTCTGGATGCCTTGGGACGCCAGCCGGGTCAGTACGCTTTCAATCGACGGCTCGCCATAGCGCATGGCCAACTCCACCGGCCCCTGGGTCCACTGTGCAGTCATCTGTTGTTGCAAGCGACGGCTAAGAACTACCAGCGGCGAGCCTTCGTCCCACCAGATCGAGGCGTAGGCATGGGCCGATTGCTCCGGGCGCTTGATCAGGATCAGCGACACCAGCAAACGCCGAACCGGCCATGGCAGGTCAATGACGTAAGGGTCCATCAGGAACTGATTGAGGTAGCTGCGCACATCCGCCACCGAAGTGGACGCCGGTGAACCCAGGTTGACCAGTAACAACGCGTGATCCGTCATGCAACATCCTATCTCTAGAGGCGGCTGGACAAGTCGTCCAGGGCCGCATGCAACTCAGTGAACTGGAAAGTGAAACCGGCCGCCAACAGCCGCTGCGGCAAAGCCCGCTGGCCACCCAGCAACAAACCGGACAACTCGCCCAGGCCGATACGCAAGGCAAACGCCGGCATGGGCATGAACGCCGGGCGGTGCAGCACCTTGCCCAGGGTCTTGGCGAACTCCAGGTTGCGTACCGGGTGTGGCGCGCAGGCATTATAAGGACCGCTGGCATCGGTCTTGTGCAGAAGAAAATCAATCAGGGCGATTTGATCCTTTATATGGACCCATGGCATCCACTGCCGACCATTGCCGATAGGCCCGCCCAGCGCCAGTTTGAACGGCAGCAACAGCCGCGACAAAAAGCCGCCCTCCGCCGCCAGCACCAGCCCGGTACGCACCAGCACCACGCGGATGCCCAATGCCTCGGCACGCTGGGCGGTTTCTTCCCAGGCAATGGATAACTGGCTGCCGAAATCGTCCTGCACCGGGCCGCTGTCTTCGGTCAGCTCGCGCTCACCGCCGTCGCCGTACCAGCCCACCGCGGAACCGGAGATCAACACCGCCGGTTTATGCTCAAGGCCCTCAAGCCAGGCCAGCAGCGTTTCGGTGAGGCCGATACGGCTGCTCCACAACAGCGCCTTGCGTTTATGCGTCCAGGGCCGGTCGGCAATCGGCGCGCCGGCCAGGTTGACCACCGCGTCCACCGCCTCGTTTATGTCCTGCAGGCGGGCGACGCCACGCACCTGGGCGCCGCACAATTTAGCCACTTGTTCGGGATGGCGGCTCCAGACCGTGAGGCGATGGCCCTGGGCAAGCCAGTATTGGCAAAGTTGATGGCCGATCAAACCGGTACCGCCGGTCAGCAAAATGTGCATGAGTTGTTCCTCGTGTAACGTTCGCCGACCACCGTTAGTCTATTTTATAAACAGGGATGTTTTAATCGGGCGCAACGCTGGTTAAACCTTCAGGTTTAACCATAGGTCACGCCAAACGATCAGGTACGCCAAAACTTATACCAAAAAACAATATTGTACAGCTATTGGTGTCGGCGTAGTCTGTACCCAACGGTAAAACGAGGCCTCCCATGACTGTTCCCATCGCGATCATTGGCACCGGCATCGCCGGTCTCTCCGCCGCCCGAGCGTTGAAAGACGCGGGGCACGTTGTACAACTCTTCGATAAAAGCCGCGGCAGTGGCGGTCGCATGTCCAGCAAGCGCAGCGATGCGGGCTCGCTGGACATGGGCGCACAGTACTTCACCGCCCGCGACCGGCGCTTCGTCAATGAGGTGCAACGCTGGCAGGCCAATGGTTGCGCCGAGCAATGGAAGCCACAGCTGTACAACTTCAAGTCCGGCCAACTGACGCCCTCCCCCGATGAACAGATCCGCTGGGTCGGCACGCCGCGCATGAGTGCGATCACCCGCGCCCTGCTCGATGACTTGCCGGTGCAGTTCGGTTGCCGCATCACCGAAGTGTTCCAGGGTAAACATCACTGGAACCTGCTGGACGCCGACGGCGAAAGCCACGGCCCGTTCAGCCACGTGATCATCGCCACCCCGGCGCCCCAGGCCACTGCCTTGCTGGCCGCTGCGCCCAAGCTGGCGAGTGTCGCCGCCGGGGTCAAGATGGACCCGACCTGGGCCATTGCCCTGGCCTTCGACAAGCCGCTGGATACGCCCATGGAAGGCTGCTTCGTCCAGGACAGCCCGCTGGACTGGCTGGCGCGCAACCGCAGCAAACCGGGGCGCGACACCACCCTCGACACCTGGGTTTTGCACGCCACCAGCACCTGGAGCAAGCAACACCTAGACCTGTCCAAGGAAGCCGTGATCGAACACCTGCACGGCGCCTTCGCCGAGCTGCTGCACAGCGCCATGCCGGCGCCATCCTTCACCCTCGCCCACCGCTGGCTGTACGCGCGGCCGTCCACCAGCCATGAATTTGGCGTGCTGGCCGACGCCGACCTGGGCCTGTATGTATGTGGCGACTGGTGCCTGTCAGGCCGCGTGGAAGGTGCGTGGCTCAGCGGCCAGGAGGCGGCGCGGCGGTTGATCGAGCACCTGCGATGAACCGCATCAATCCCGCCAAGCTGCTGCTGTCGAAGTGGACAGCAGCCCGCCCGCAGCACAAGGAAAAACATTTTCTGGTGACCAAACTGCTGCGTGATGACGAAGGCGATGTGCAGGAAATCGAGCTGGAAGCCGTGATGAGCCATCGCGTGCAGCGCCTGGCCTGGCAAACCCTGCAGAACGCCGAAGACTGGAAAATCGGCTGGAAATAGCCATTCCGCAAATACCTGTACAAATTATTTGACTTGTACAGCTTCAAACCTATGATGAGATTAAGTTGTACAGGAATTTAACTCTGTACAGGAATTTCATCGAGGTTTGGCCATGTCCAGCACCCTGCCCGCCACCGGCAAACCGAAAATCGCCATCAGCGCCTGCCTGTTGGGCGAGAACGTGCGCTTCAACGGCGGGCATAAACAATCCCAGCTGTGTAGCCAGACCCTGGCCGATTATTTCGACTTCGTGCCGCTGTGCCCTGAAGTCGCCATTGGCCTGGGCATCCCCCGCGAACCGATTCGCCTGGTGGGCGACCCGCTCAATCCACAGGCCGTTGGCACCGTAAACCGCGAACTTAACGTGACCCAGCCGCTGGACGATTACGGCCAGCAAATGGCAGCTGAACACACCGACCTCTGCGGTTACATCTTCATGCAGAAATCCCCGTCCTGCGGCCTGGAGCGGGTAAAGGTCTATCAGGACAACGGCATGCCCATCGACGGCGGCGGGCGCGGCATCTACGCCCAGGCGTTTTGTGCGCGCCACCCCAACCTGCCGGTGGAAGAAGACGGTCGGCTGAATGACCCGGTGCTGCGGGAAAACTTCCTGACCCGGGTGTTCGTCTACGCCACCTGGCAGCAACTGCTCGCCGAAGGCCTGACCCGTCACCGCCTGCTGGAATTTCACTCGCGCTACAAATACCTGCTGATGGCCCACAGCCCGGTGCATTACAAAAGCCTCGGCAACCTGCTGGGCAGCATGCCCAGGGACGTCGACCTGGGCGCCTTGGCCGCCGGCTACTTCAGCGAACTGATGAGCGCCCTGACCCAGTGCGCCACACGCGGCACCCACACCAACGTGCTGCAACACATCAGCGGCTACCTCAAGCAAGCCATCAGCGCCGAAGACAAACAGGAAATGCAGACCATCATCAGCCAATACCGCCAGGGCATCGTGCCGCTGGTGGTACCGCTGACGCTGCTCAAGCACCACTTTCGCCAGCATCCGGACCGCTATATCGCGCAGCAGGCCTACCTGCAACCGCACCCGGAAAACCTCAGCCTGCGTAATGCGATTTAACCTATGACTTTTCCCCTGCAAGAACCTGGCGAAGACATCGCCGAGGCCATCGAACAAGGCTGGCTGCCGATCCGCGAAGTGGCGCGCCAGACCGGCGTCAACGCCGTGACCTTGCGCGCCTGGGAGCGGCGCTACGGCCTGATCGTGCCCCAGCGCACGCCCAAGGGGCACCGCCTGTTCAGTGCCGAGCACGTGCAACGTATCCATACCATCCTGACCTGGCTCAACCGCGGTGTGCCGGTCAGCCAGGTCAAGAGCCTGATCGACACCGCGCAAGCCACCAGCGAGCCGCCGGTGGAAAACGAATGGCACAACCGCCGCCAGCACCTGATGCAGGCCATCAGCGAACTGGCCGAGCGCCGGGTGGATGATGCCTTCAACCAGGCCATGGCGCTGTACCCGCCGCGCACCTTGTGCGAGCAACTGTTATTGCCGTTGCTCAAGGAGCTCGAACTGCGCTGGCAAGGCCAGTTCGGCGCGCAGATGGAACGGGTGTTTTTCTATTCCTGGCTGCGCAGCAAATTCGGTGCGCGGATGTATCACAACAACCGCCAGCTCAACGGCGCCCCCCTGTTGCTGATCAACCATTCCGACCTGCCGCTGGAGCCGCACCTGTGGCTCACCGCCTGGCTCGCCAGCAGCGCCGATTGCCCGGTGGAAGTTTTCGACTGGCCATTGCCGGTGGGCGAACTGGCCCTGGCCGTCGAGCATCTGCAACCCCGCGCGGTACTGCTGTATTCGAGCAAGGCACTCCATACCTCGGTGCTGGGCAAACTGTTGAGCGGCTTCAGTTGCCCAAAACTGATAACCGGACCAACGGTATGCATCCACCAGGCGGAGCTGTCCGTATTAACCGAAGAGATTCCTGAATTGCTCCTGGCCGAAGACCCGTTGTCGGCCCATCAGGTACTGATCCAGCGTGGACTTATTTAAATGCACTTGATCTGGCTGCGCACCGACCTGCGCCTACATGACAACACCGCCCTCGCCGCCGCCGCACAGCGTGGCCCGACAGCGGCCGTCTACCTGATCAGCCCCGGGCAATGGCTGGCCCACGATGACGCGCCGTGCAAGGTCGATTTCTGGCTGCGCAACCTGCAGCGCTTGAGCTCGGCACTGGGCGAGTTGAACATTCCGTTATTGATCCGCCATGCCGACACTTGGGATCAAGCACCTGAAGTTTTGGCAGGCCTGTGCCAGGAACTGTCGGTGGAGTCGGTGCACGTCAATGACGAATACGGCATCCACGAAGAGCGCCGCGACGCCGCCGTGGCCAAGGCCCTCGAAGCTCAAGGCATCACGTTCCACACCTATCTGGACCAGTTGTTTTTCCAGCCCGGCAGCGTGCTGACCAAGACCGGCACCTACTTCCAGGTGTTCAGCCAGTTCCGCAAGGTCTGCTACAGCCGCCTGCATGGCGCCTTGCCGCGTTTGGTCGCCACTCCCAAGGCGCAGGCGCCGCTCACACTCAAAAGCGACGAGGTTCCGGATCACGTCGAGGGCTTCGCTACCCCGAGCGAAGCCTTGCGCGCCCTGTGGCCTGCCGGCGAAGCCGAAGCCCGGCGCCGTCTCGACCAGTTCGCCGACGCACAAATCAGCTACTACAAGGACGAACGCGACTTCCCGGCCAAGCCCGGTACCAGCCAGCTTTCGGCCTACCTTGCAGCGGGCGTGGTTTCACCGCGCCAGTGCCTGCATGCCGCGCTGCAAAGCAACCAGGGTGAATTCGAAAGCGGCGACATCGGCGCGATTACCTGGATCAACGAGCTGCTGTGGCGCGAGTTCTACAAACATATTCTGGTGGGCTACCCACGGGTCTCGCGCCACCGCGCATTCCGCCCAGAGACCGAAGCCGTGGCCTGGCGCAACAGCCCGGAAGACTTGAAAGCGTGGCAGGAAGCACGCACCGGCCTGCCGATCATCGACGCCGCCATGCGCCAGCTGCTGGAAACCGGCTGGATGCACAATCGCCTGCGCATGGTGGTAGCGATGTTCCTGACCAAAAACCTGCTGATCGACTGGCGCGAAGGCGAGCGCTTTTTCATGCGTCACCTGATCGATGGCGACCTGGCAGCCAACAACGGTGGCTGGCAGTGGAGCTCGTCCACCGGCACCGACTCGGCCCCGTACTTCCGGATTTTCAGCCCCTTGAGCCAATCGGAAAAATTCGACGGCGAAGGTGTATTTATCAAGCACTGGCTGCCGCAACTGGCGGCGCTGAACAAAAAGGAAGTGCACGCCCCCGACGCCGTGGGCGGCCTGTTTGGTGTGGCCGACTATCCTCGTCCTATCGTCGATTTGAAAAAATCCCGCGAGCGCGCCCTCGCCGCTTTCCGCAGCCTGCCTTCACGCCAGGCGGTCGGAGGTGCTTATGAGTGATTTCCTGCGCCGCTTCGCCCAGGTGTTCGCCAGTGTGGACAAGCACAACCTGCACCTGCTCGACGGCCTGTACAGCCAGGACATCAGTTTCACCGACCCACTGCACGAGGTGCACGGGCTGCCGGCGTTGCACCGCTACTTCGCCGAGCTGTACGACAACGTTACCCAGTTGCGCTTTGACTTCCATGGCTTTGATCAAGTGGCGGAAGGCGAAGGCTACCTGCGCTGGACAATGAGCTTCTGCCACCCGCGCCTGGCCAAGGGCGAAGTGATTCGTGTGGAAGGCTGCTCGCACCTGCTGTGGCGCGACAAGGTGTATCGCCACCGGGATTATTTTGACGCTGGACAGTTGCTGTATGAACACGTGCCGGTCCTTGGCGGTGTGGTCAGCTGGCTGAAAAGGAGAATGGGATGAGCCTTAACCTTCCACGTCGTTACTGGTTGACCGGTGCCAGCAGTGGCATCGGGGCCGAACTGGCCAAGACGCTGCTCGAAAGCGGTGCCCATGTGGCCCTCAGTTCCCGCTCCAAGGCGCCCCTGGAACAGCTTGCCCAGCAATACCCCGGGCAAGTGCTGGTGGTGGCCGGCGACCTGACCAACAGCCAGACCGTGCGCGAGATCGGTGAACACATCGCAGTGGCCTGGGGTTCGCTGGATACGGTGATCCTGAATGCCGGCACCTGCGAATACGTGGATGCAAGGCAGTTCGACGCCTCGATCATCGAGCACGTGGTGCGCACCAACCTGCTGGCCAGCAGTTACTGCATCGAGGCCGCGCTGCCGCTGTTGCGTGCCGGTCATACACCGCACCTGGTCGGTGTGGCCAGTGCGGTGACCTACCTGCCGATGCCTAGGGCGGAAGCCTATGGTGCGTCGAAGGCGGGCCTGCGTTACCTGTTCGAGTCCCTGCGTATCGACCTGTCGCCTGAAGGGATCGACGTCACCGTGGTCAGCCCGGGGTTTGTCGACACGCCGCTGACCGCCCGCAATGATTTCCCGATGCCCCTGAGCTGGCCGGCAGACAAGGCCGCGCGACATATCTTCGCCAAGCTGCAGAGCCGCCCATTGGAAATTGCCTTCCCTGCCCTGTTTATTGCCGCCTTGTGGCCACTGTCGAAACTGCCGAACCGCGTCCAGTTGATCATTGGCAAACGCATGCTGCGCAGCCCGCCGCCGAGAAAGGACGACCTGTGAAGATCGCCATTATCGGCAGCGGCATTGCCGGGCTGACCAGCGCCTACCTGCTCGGTCGCCGCCACGACATCACCCTGTTCGAAGCGGGCGACCGCATCGGCGGGCACACTCACACGGTGAATGTCACGGTGGAAGGCAAAAGCCATGCGGTGGACACCGGCTTTATCGTGTTCAACGACTGGACCTATCCCAACTTCATCAAGCTGCTGGGGCAAATTGGCGTGACGTACAAACCCACCGAGATGAGCTTTTCGGTGTGCGACCCGAACGCCGGGTTCGAGTACAACGGCAACAATCTCAACAGCCTGTTTGCCCAGCGCCGGAATATTCTGTCGCCGGGGTTCTGGGGCATGTTGCGCGATATCCTGCGCTTCAACCGCCAGGCGCCCCTGGACCTGCAAGAGCAACGCATCAGCGCCGAGATGACCCTGGGCGAGTACCTGCAAGCGGGCGGCTACGGCCAGCGATTTATCCAGCACTACATCGTGCCGATGGGCGCGGCGATCTGGTCGATGTCCCTGGCTGACATGCTCGGGTTTCCCCTGCAATTCTTCGTGCGGTTCTTCAAGAACCATGGCTTGTTGTCGGTGAGCAACCGGCCGCAGTGGTGCGTGATCGAAGGCGGTTCCAGCCGCTATATCGAACCGCTGACCCAGTCCTTCCGCGAAAATATCCGCCTCAATTGCCCGGTCACCCGGGTTGAGCGTTCAGCCATCGGCGCAGTTATCCACAGCGCCGCCGGCAGCGAGGCATTCGACAAGGTGGTGTTCGCCTGCCACAGCGACCAGGCCCTGGCCTTGCTGGGGGATGCGAGCCTGGCCGAGCAACAGATCCTTGGCGCCCTGCCCTACGCCGACAATGACGTCGTCCTGCACACCGATACCCGTCTGCTGCCCGAGCGCAAACTGGCCTGGGCCAGCTGGAATTACCGCCTGGATGGCCGCGCGCAAAAACAGGCGGCGGTGACCTACGACATGAACATCCTGCAAGGCATCGACAGCACCACCACCTTTTGCGTGAGCCTCAATCAAACGGCGCTGATCAACCCGCTCAAAGTCCTCGCCCGCTACACCTACGCCCACCCGCAATACAGCCTGGCCGCTGTGGCCGCCCAAGCGCGCTGGGAAGAATTGCACGGCACGCAGCACACCTATTACTGCGGCGCCTACTGGGCCAACGGTTTCCACGAAGACGGCGTGGTCAGCGCATTGCGCGTGGCCAAGGCGTTCGGGGAAATCCTGTGAACAGCGCCCTGTACAGTGGCTGGATCGCCCATCGGCGGTTTACGCCAAAGGGCCATGCCTTCCGCTACCGGATCGGCCTGCTGTACCTGGACCTCAGCGAACAGGACGAAGTGTTCGGCTTGTCGCCATTGGCGGGCGAGCGCTGGGCGCCGTTCGCGTTTCGCCAGCAGGATTACCTGCGTGAATTTACCCGTCACGGCATGAGCTTGACCGATGCCGTACGCCAAGAAGTCGGCAAGGCCCTGGGGCGCATCCCCTCGGGCGTTATCTGCCTGCTGACCCAGGCCCGCAGTTGGGGCCTGGCCTTTAACCCGGTGAGTTTCTTCTACTGCTTCGAGGCCGACGGAACGCTGGCCGCGATCCTTTGTGAAGTGACCAACACCCCGTGGCGCGAGCGCTATCACTACGTGCTGCCGGCCCAGGCGCTGCCTGCCGGTGAGCATCAGCACTTCGCCGTGGCCAAGGCGTTTCATGTCTCGCCGTTCTTGCCCCGGGACCTGGAATACCGCATGAGCTTCAGCCCGCCCGCCGCCAGACTCGGCGTGCACATGGCCGACTGGCAGGGCGAACTGAAAGTCTTCGATGCCACCTTGAGCCTGCAACGCGAAGCCCTGAACCGCGCCAGCCTGCACCGCTACCTGTGGCGCTTCCCGTGGATGACCGCCAAGACCTGCCTGGCCATTTATTGGCAGGCCTTGCGCCTCTTGCTTAAACGCACGCCGATTTTTTCCCATCACGCCGCCGAAGGCGCTTCTCGCACCGCAGTCGGGTACACCAAGGATCGCCGCCATGAAATCCCCTAGCTTATCGGTCAAATCCAACCGCTTGAACGTCAACGGCATGACCGCCGCGCTGCTGCGCAAAGCCGTGCTGCGCCAGCTCGGCCAACTGCGCCACGGCCAGTTGGTGGTGATCGAGGACGGCGAACGGCAAGTCTTCGGCGCACGGGAAGCGCACCTGCTGGGGGAGATCCAGATCCTCGATTCAGCCGTGTGGGGGCTGGTGGCGGCCAACGGCTCCATCGGCGCCGGCGAGGCATTTATCCATGGTTACTGGAGCAGCCCGGACCTGACCGCCGTGGTACGGGTGATGGTCAGCAACCTCGACGTGCTGGATGCGCTGGAAGGTGGCCTGGCCAAACTGGCGCGGCCCTTCACCCAGGGCCTGCACTGGCTCAACCGCAATACGCGCAAGGGCTCGCAGAAAAACATCGCCGCCCACTACGACCTGGGCAACGACCTGTTCGAGGAATTCCTCGACCCGACCATGATGTATTCGGCCGCGCAGTTCCTCACCGCCGATGACACACTGGAACAGGCACAACTGAACAAGCTGGAACGCATCTGCCAGAAGCTCGCGCTGAAACCGTCCGACCACCTGCTGGAAATCGGCACCGGCTGGGGCAGCATGGCGATTTATGCCGCGCAGCAGTACGGCTGTAAGGTCACCACCACGACCCTGTCCAAAGAGCAGTTTGCCTACACTGAAAAACGCATCGAGGCCCTGGGTTTGCAGAATCAGGTGACGTTGCTGCTGGAGGACTACCGCGACCTGACCGGGCAGTACGACAAGCTGGTGTCGATCGAGATGATCGAAGCCGTGGGCCACCGCTTCCTGCCGACCTATTTCAAACAGTGCGCGCAGTTGCTCAAGAGCAACGGCCTGATGTTGCTGCAAGCGATCACCATTCGCGAGCAGCGCTACGAACAAGCCAAGAGCAGCGTGGATTTTATCCAGCGCTATATCTTCCCCGGCGGCGCCCTGCCCTGTGTACAGAAGATGCTGGAGGTCGTCAGCCGCGACACGGACATGAACCTGCTGCACATGGAGGACTTCGGCCTGCACTACGCGCGAACCCTGCGCCTGTGGCATGAGAACTTTCGCCGCGCCCACAGCCGCCTGACGGAAATGGGCTACGACGAATACTTCCTGCGGCTGTGGGAGTTTTACCTGTGCTACTGCGAAGGCGGCTTTATGGAGCGCACCATCGGCACCGCGCAGATGCTGCTGGCCAAGCCGGCGGCGCTGACCCAGCCACTGCTCGGGCGCTTTGATGCTTAAACCACTGGCAAATGCCGTGCTGTTCCAGTGCGGCTGGTTTGCCTGTGTGCTGGGCGGCGACAGTCTGTGGCTGTTGGTGGGGTTGGCGGTGCTGGTAATCCATCTGCTGTGGATAAGTTCGTGGTCAGCGGAAGGCCAGGTGATTCTTGCCGTCACCTTGTTGGGCACCGTGATCGACACCGTGCTACGTGCATTCGGCGTGTTTCATTTCAGCCTGCCCGGGCCGTTGGCGCCATTGTGGCTGATCCTGTTGTGGGCATTGCTGGCGACCACGCTGCGCCATTGCCTGGCCTGGAGCGCGCAGCCCTGGTGGCGTGCGAGTTTGTTGGGGGCGGTGGGCGGGCCGTTGTCCTATTACGCGGGCAGCCAACTGGCGGGGGTGAGTTTCGGCTATGGCACCGTGCCGACCGTCATCGGCCTGGCGTTACTCTGGGGGATGATTTTTCCGTTGTTGCATTGGGTCGCCAGGCAGTTGGCACATTGACGTCCGTCAGGCCTTTCACACACCTATGAGCCGCTTGCCTTACACTGCGCGCCTATGACCAACATCCCCCATACCCAAATCGCCGAACCTGCCGTCACCTGCTCCACCTGCGCCGCGTGCTGCTGCCAGCTGGAAGTCATGCTGATCACCGACACCGGCGTGCCCGATCGCTTTATCGATACCGACGATTGGGGCGGCGAAGTCATGCTGCGCCTGGATGACGGCTGGTGCGCGGCGCTGGACCGCGACACGATGATGTGCACGATTTACGAGAAGCGGCCGCTGATCTGCCGGGAATTCGAGATGGGCGCGCCGGAGTGCATCGATGAGCGCCAGGGGATTGCGACGGTGTATCGCTGATTTCGGAACCAATGAGTAGCCAATGTGGGAGCGGGCTTGCTCGCGAAAGCGGTGTGTCAGTCAACTGATTCGTGGCTGATATACCGCTTTCGCGAGCAAGCCCGCTCCCACAATGGTTTTGCAGTGTGCTTAAAAAACTACAACGGCAGCGTGTAGTGCAGCGAATAACTCTCTACACCATCGTTATTGCTGCTGATCCCGGCATTGGAGTAATGGGTGGCCCGAATCCCCACTTCACTGCCACCGACAAAGCGCAAGCCAAAGCCCAGCCGGTCTTCAAACTGGAAAGCCTGGCCGATATTGTTGTCTTCAACCCGCGTGCGGGAGAACACGGCCACACCCACGCCGGCCTCGATGTACGGCTTCACCCTCTCCCCGGCAAACTCATACACAAACACGGGCGAGAACGACAGGCTGCTGACGCTGGCCCGCTTGTCACCGTCCCAGTAGGTGTAGGCGCCGCTCCAGTACCCGGTCACGCGCCCCGTATCGGTCTGCCACCAGCTTTTATCCCAGTCCGAGGTCAGCCCCAACCGATAGGTCATGGTCGAATCGCTCGTACTTCCCACCCCAAGTTCCAGGCCTGCCGCCTGTGCGGAAAAAGAGTGCCCCAACATTGCGGCCGCAATCGCAGCCAAACAGAACAAGCGCTTCATAGAGAAACATCCCTTCCGAACGAAGTTGTATGATTTTGTACCGGCTAACTTGCTATAGAAGCTGCCGTATAGCCAGAAGTTCAGCGGATAAAGGCGTTATTTCACGTTTTTTTCACACGCCAAAACTACGCACAACTCCGGGAGATTTCCATAGGGTCGGTAGGATATTTCTTAGATGCTGCGGATCGCCGCTGGTCCAGAACTGTACAGGCGGCGGATTGCCAGTGGCCAGCAGTTCGCGATCACTCAAAAGACGCTGCAATTGACGCGCTACTGCCGCCCCGGTGTCGATCAAAATGATCGTCGGCGGGAGCATCTCGGCGAGCAGGGGCTTGAGGAACGGATAGTGGGTGCAGCCAAGGATGATGGTGTCGCAACCGGCCGCAATCAGCGGCTCCACGTATCCTTGCAACAGCAGGCGCAGGGCCGGGCTGTCCAGGTCGCCGGTTTCGATCAGCTCCACCAGGCCCGGGCAGGGTTGGGTGATCACCCGCACATCGGTGGCGAAGCGGTCGAGCAAGGCGGCGAACTTGGCGCTTTGCAGGGTGCCGGTGGTCGCCAACACGCCGACGACGCCACTGCGGGTCGCGGCAGCCGCGGGTTTGACTGCCGGTTCCATGCCCACCAATGGCCAGTCGGGATAGTCCTGGCGCAAATCGGCAACCGCCGCAACGGTCGCCGTGTTGCAGGCAATCACAAACGCTTTGGCGCCCTTCTCACGGAAGAACGCCGCCACCTGTCGCGAACGATCGAGGATGAACGCCGGGGTTTTCTCGCCGTAGGGGATATTCCCGCCATCCGCCACGTACAGCAGCGACTCATGGGGCAGCAGACGCTGGATTTCGTCCAGCACCGACAGGCCGCCGACACCGGAGTCGAACACACCAATCGGCGCATCCTTAACCATGTTGGCTACCGCAGACGCTGCAGCCGGGATCGCGCTTGACCCGCAACTCGCGAAAACGCGTGGTCAGGGCGTCGATCAACAACAGCCGCCCCACCAGCGGCTCGCCGAAACCGGCCAGCAATTTCAAGGCTTCCAGGGCTTGCAGGCTGCCGACCAAACCCACCAGCGGGCCGATGACACCGGCTTCGCTACAGGTCAGTTCGGCGTCGCTGCCGTGCCCGTATAAACAGTGGTAGCAGGGGCTTTCGGCGCGACGAGGGTCGAACACCGACAGCTGGCCTTCGAGGCGAATCGCCGCACCGCTCACCAAAGGCTTGCCGGCAGCGACACACGCAGCGTTGACCGCTTCGCGGGTGGAGAAGTTGTCGCTGCAGTCCAGTACCACATCGACCGCCGCCACGGCGGCCGCGAGGGAATCCTCATCCAGCGCGCTGCGATGGGCAACCAGCTGTATGTCAGGATTGATCGCGCTCAGGCGGCGAATCGCCGAGTCGACCTTGTTCAGGCCGACGCTGTCGGTGTCGTGAATGATCTGGCGTTGCAGGTTGGTCAGGTCGACAGTGTCGAAATCCGCCAAATGCAGCTCACCCACACCCGCCGCCGCCAGGTACAGCGCCACCGGCGAACCGAGGCCACCCAGGCCGACGATCAGCGCGCGGCTGTTTTTCAGGCGCAACTGGCCTTCGATGTCGACATGCTGCAACAGAATCTGCCGGCTATAGCGCAACAGCTCCTGGTCGTTCATCACGGGCGGCGTCCCAACGTGATGCGTTCGTGGCCGCCCAGGTCGATGCGGCTGTGGACTTCTTCAAAGCCTTCCCCCAGCAGCAGGTCGCGCACGGCGGGCGCCTGGTCGTAACCGTGTTCCAGCAGCAACCAACCTGCGGCGTCGAGGTGCGCAGGTGCCTGGGCGATGATCAGCCGCAGGTCGTCCAGGCCGTCATGCCCGGATACCAGCGCGCTGGCCGGTTCAAAGCGCACGTCACCGGCCACCAGGTGCGGGTCGGTGTCGGCTATATAAGGTGGGTTGCTGATGATCAGGTTGTAAGTGTGGCCTTCGAGGGCACTGAACCAATGGCTGTTCAGCACCGTGGCGTTGTTCAGGTGCAGGCGCTGGCGGTTGCGTTCGGCCAGGGCCACGGCTTCCAGCACGCGGTCGACCGCCGTCACTTGCCAGGCCGGGCGTTCGCTGGCCAGGGCCAGGGCAATCGCGCCGCTGCCGGTGCCCAGGTCCAGGACCTTGGCCGGTGTGGCAGGCAGCAATTCCAGGGCGGCTTCCACCAGCATCTCGGTTTCCGGACGCGGGATCAGCGTGTGCGGTGCCACTTCCAGGTCGAGCTTCCAGAAGCCTTGCTGGCCGAGGATGTAGGCCACGGGCTCGCCGGCACGACGGCGTTGCAGGTAGTCGGCAAAGGTCAGCGCGTGTTCACTGCTGACGATTTTTTCCGGCCAGGTGTGCAGGTAGCTGCGGGACTTGCCCAAGGCAGCGGCCAGCAACAATTCCACGTCCAGGCGCGCAGTCGGCGAGTCCGGCAGGTCGGCGGCGCGTAACAAACTGGCAATAATGGTCATTTATTCACCTATCGCCGCAAGCTGGTCGGCCTGGTATTCGGCCAACAACGGCTCGATTACCGCATCGACGCCACCGGCGAGGATTTCGTCCAGGGAGTACAGCGTCAGGTTGACGCGGTGGTCGGTGACCCGGCCCTGGGCAAAGTTGTAGGTACGAATGCGCTCGGAACGGTCGCCCGAGCCCACCAGCAACTTACGCTCACTGGCAATCGCATTAGCGGCGGCGCTGGTCTGCTGGTCATTCAGCTTGGCCGACAGCCAGGACATGGCCCGCGCACGGTTCTTGTGCTGGGAACGTTCTTCCTGGCACTCCACCACGATGCCCGAAGGCAAGTGAGTGATACGGATCGCCGAGTCAGTCTTGTTGACGTGCTGGCCACCGGCGCCCGATGAGCGGTAGGTGTCGACCCGCAGGTCTGCGGGGTTGATCTCGATGGCTTCCTGCTCGTCGGGCTCGGGCAACACGGCCACGGTGCACGCCGAGGTGTGGATACGGCCCTGGGATTCCGTGGCCGGCACCCGCTGCACGCGGTGCACGCCGGATTCGAACTTCAGTTTGCCGTAGACATTCTCGCCCTCAACCCGGGCGATGACTTCTTTATAGCCGCCGTGTTCGCCTTCGTTCTCGGACAAAATCTCCACACGCCAGCCGCGACGCTCGGCATAGCGCGAATACATGCGGAACAGGTCGCCGGAGAAAATCGCCGCTTCGTCACCGCCGGTGCCGGCGCGGATTTCAAGGAATACGTTGCGCCCGTCGTTCGGATCCTTGGGCAACAGCATGCGTTGCAGGTCGCCTTCCAGTTCGATCAGCTTGTCCTTGGCCTCTCGCACTTCTTCAACGGCCATTTCGCGCATGTCCGGGTCGCTGTCCTTGAGCAGCGCCTGGGCGCCTTCGAGGTCAGCCTGAACCTTGAGCAACTGTTTATAGGTGCCCACGATCGGATCAACTTCCGCGTACTCCTTGGAATAGGTGCGGAACTTGGAATGATCGGAGATGACCTCGCCATCGCCGAGCAAGGCGGTCAGTTCTTCGAAACGGTCCTGAAGGACGTCCAGTTTATTGAGCAGTGACGCTTTCATTGCGGTTTTTTATCCGAAGAGCTTTCTGTCGCGCCCTCACCGAGGGCAAAGAGTTCCTGGGCCATGGCCAGCGCATCGAGGCGGCCTTCGGCGGTAAGCTTTTTCAACTGGACACTGGGAGCATGCAGCAATTTGTTGGTCAGGCCGCGCGCCAACTGCATCAGCACGTCTTCGGCGCTGCTGCCGTTGGCGAGCATACGCTGGGCCTTGATCAATTCCTCGTCCCGCAGGCGCTCGCCTTGCTGACGGTAGGCCTTGAGCACGTCCACTGCCGCCAGTTCACGCAGGCGCACCATGAAATCGTCGGCACCGGTGCTGACCATTTCCTCGGCAGCCTGGGCAGCGCCCTGGCGACTCTTCAGGTTTTCGGCGACCACTTCGTGCAGGTCGTCGACGCTGTAGAGGTAAACGTCGTCCAACTCGCCGACTTCAGGCTCGATATCCCGGGGAACGGCGATATCCACCATGAAGATCGGCTTGTGCTTGCGCAGTTTCAGGGCGCTTTCCACCGCGCCCTTGCCGAGGATCGGCAACTGGCTGGCCGTAGAGCTGATGACGATGTCGCTGCGCACCAGCTCGGCCGGGATGTCGGAGAGCAACACCGCGTGGGCACCGAACTGCTCGGCCAGGATGCTGGCGCGTTCCAGGGTACGGTTGGCGACGACGATGCGCTTTACGCCCAGCTCGTGCAGGTGGCGGGCGACCAGGGTGATGGTCTCGCCGGCGCCGATCAGCAGGGCCTGGCTGCGCTGCAAGTCACTGAAAATCTGTTTGGCCAGGCTGACGGCGGCAAACGCCACGGACACCGGGTTTTCACCGATGGCGGTGTCGGTGCGCACCTGCTTGGCGGAGTTGAAGGTGGCCTGGAACAGGCGCCCCAGCAGCGGGCCGATGGTGCCGGCCTCGCGGGCCACGGCGTAGGCGGACTTCATCTGGCCGAGAATCTGCGGTTCGCCCAACACCAGCGAATCCAGCCCGGAGGCGACGCGCATCATGTGACGAACTGCCGCATCCTCTTCGTGCACATATGAGCTTTGGCGCAGCTCATCGAGGCTCAAATGGTGGTAATCGGCCAGCCAGCGCAGCACCACATCCGCTGAAAGATGTTCCTGCTCTATATAGAGCTCGCTGCGATTACAGGTCGAAAGGATCGCAGCTTCGCGACTGTCGGTGAGCCGGCAGAGCTGCTGCAAGGCCTCAACCAACTGCTCGGGAGTAAAAGCCACGCGCTCGCGGACGTCTACAGAAGCAGTCTTGTGGTTAATACCGAGTGCAAGGAAGGCCATTCAATATCGCTGATGATGTCGGGAAGCCGACAATTGTCCTACTTCGAATGATTCAGAACAACCACCGTAGGCTATTGTCCTAGTAGCTTACGCCTATAAAGGCCATCTGTAGGAGCGAGCTTGCTCGCGATGGTCGTTAACGATAACGCTGGCTTACGGGATAAAACGCGTTGTCCTCTGGTTCTTCGCGAGCAAGCTCGCTCCTACACGGTTATGTTTGGCCGAAGGCTTGTGTCATGATGATCCGACCGCAGGTTAGTCGTCCTCTTCCTATATGAATAGATCTTCCGCGTTGCTCCTTGCTTTTGTCTTTCTCAGCGGCTGCCAGGCCATGGCACCCGTGTCGCCGGACGGTACGCCGCCGGTAGAAGACAGCACCCCCGCCCCTGAAAAGCCCAAGGTTTATTCCTCGTTCAGTGAAGAGACGATCTTCAGCCTGCTGAGCGCGGAGCTGGCCGGCCAGCGCAATCGTTTCGACATTGCCCTGGATAACTACGTGACCCAGGCCATCAATACTCAGGATCCGGGGATTTCGGAGCGGGCGTTTCGCATCGCCGAGTACCTGGGCGCCGATCAGGCGGCCCTGGACTCCTCGCTGATCTGGGCGAAAAACGCCCCGGACGATCTCGAGGCACAACGGGCAGCGGCCATTCAACTGGCCCGCGCCGGGCGCTATGACGACTCCATGGTGTATATGGAGAAGGTCCTGCAGGGCAAGGGCGACACGCATTTCGACTTCCTCGCGCTGTCGGCCGCCGACACCGATCAGGACACCCGCAACGGCCTGATGAAGAGTTTCGACCGCCTGCTGCAAAAACACCCGAACAACAGCCAGCTGATTTTCGGCAAGGCGCTGTTGTTGCAACAGGATGATGAGCCCGAGGCTGCGCTGAAGCTGCTGGAGCAACACCCGCCGGAAGAGGGCGAGATTGCGCCGATCCTGCTGCGTGCCCGCCTGCTGCAAAACCTCAACCGCGGCAAGGAAGCGATTCCGCTGCTGGAAAAAAGCATCAAGAAGTACCCGGGCGACAAACGCCTGCTGCTGACCTATGCCCGCATGCTGGTTGAACAGGACCGCATGGAAGACGCCAAGGTGCAGTTCGCCAACCTCGTGCAGCAATACCCGGACGATGACGAATTGCGCTACTCCCTGGCGCTGGTGTGCCTGGAAGCCAAGGCCTGGGATGAGGCCAAGGGTTACCTGGAAGACCTGATCGCCCGCGAGAGCCACGTGGATTCGGCGCACCTGAACCTGGGCCGCATCGCTGAAGAGCGTAACGACCCGCAGGCTGCATTGCTTGAATACGCCCAGGTCGGCGCCGGCAATGACTACCTGCCGGCGCAACTGCGCCAGGCCGATATCCTGATGAACAACGGCCGTACCGACGAGGCGGAAAAACGCCTGGCTGCCGCACGGGATGCCGAACCGGACTACGCGATCCAGCTGTACCTGATCCAGGCCGAGACCCTGTCGGCCAACAAGCAGGGCGATCGCGCCTGGAAAATCCTCCAGCAAGCCTTGCTGCAATATCCGGACGACTTGAACCTGCTGTACACCCGCGCCATGCAGGCGGAAAAACGCAATGACCTGGCGCAGATGGAAAAAGACCTGCGCCTGATCATCAAGCGCGACCCGGACAATGCCATGGCACTGAACGCCCTGGGTTACACCTTGTCCGACCGTACAACGCGTTACGCCGAAGCCAAGGAGCTGATTGAAAAAGCTCACCAGCTCAACCCGGAAGACCCGGCCGTACTCGACAGCCTCGGCTGGGTGAATTACCGCCTGGGCAACCTGGACGAAGCCGAACGCTTGCTGCGCCAGGCGCTGGAGCGCTTCCCCGACCAGGAAGTCGCCGCACACCTGGGCGAAGTGCTCTGGGCCAATGGCAAGCAGCGTGAAGCGCGACAAATCTGGGAGAAGTTCCTCAAGGAACAGCCCGAAAGCCCAATCCTGCGCAGCACCATCAAGCGCCTGACCGGATCCGAGACCCTTTAACTTTATGTTTTTGCGCCACGTTATCGTTTTCAGCTTTATCGCCCTGCTCGCCGGCTGTTCCGGTCTTGGCACCCGTGAATCTGTCGAAGGCCCGGGCAACCCGGCGCAGTGGCAGCAGCACAAGGATCAACTGAGCAGCCTTGATGGCTGGCAGATCGAGGGCAAGGTGGGCATTCGCGCCCCGAAAGATTCGGGCAGCGGCACCTTGTTCTGGCTGCAACGCCAGGACTATTACGACATTCGCCTGTCTGGCCCGCTGGGCCGCGGTGCGGCACGCCTGACCGGCCGGCCGGGGCAAGTCAGCCTGGAAGTGGCCAATCAGGGCCGCTATGAAGCGCCAACGCCGGAAGCCCTGCTGGAAGAACAGATGGGCTGGAAACTCCCCGTATCGCACCTGGTGTGGTGGGTACGCGGTCTTCCTGCGCCAGACAGCAAGAGCCGCCTGAGCCTCAATGGCGACAGCCGCCTGGCTTCGCTGGAACAGGATGGCTGGCAGGTCGAATACCTGAGCTATGTGCAACAGAACGGTTACTGGCTGCCCGAGCGCATCAAGCTGCATGGCACCGACCTTGACGTCACGCTGGTGATCAAGGACTGGCAACCGCGCAAGCTGGGGCAGTGAGATGAACGAGCAACGCCTGACCCTGCCCTCCCCGGCCAAACTGAATTTGATGCTGCACATTCTCGGTCGCCGTGAAGACGGCTATCACGAGTTGCAGACGATTTTTCAATTTCTCGACTACGGCGATGAGCTGACCTTCGCCGTTCGCGATGACGGCGTGATCCAGTTGCACACCGAATTCGACGGCGTGCCTCACGACAGCAACCTGATTGTGAAGGCCGCGAAAAAACTCCAGGAACAATCCGGTTGCCCACTGGGCATCGACATCTGGATCGAAAAAATCCTGCCCATGGGCGGCGGCATCGGTGGCGGCAGCTCAAATGCCGCAACGACATTGCTCGGCCTGAATCACTTGTGGCAACTGGGTTGGGACCACGATCGCCTGGCGGCGCTGGGCCTGACACTGGGCGCGGACGTCCCGGTTTTCGTGCGTGGGCACGCCGCTTTTGCCGAAGGCGTGGGGGAGAAACTCACCCCTGTAGACCCCGAAGAGCCGTGGTATGTCGTGCTTGTTCCGCAAGTATCTGTAAGTACAGCAGAAATTTTTTCAGATCCACTGTTGACACGTAACTCTCCTCCCATTAAAGTGCGCCCCGTTCCCAAGGGAAACAGTCGAAATGACTGCTTACCGGTTGTAGCAAGGCGTTATCCAGATGTACGTAACGCTTTGAATTTGTTAGGTAATTTTACCGAAGCAAAATTAACCGGAACTGGAAGTTGTGTGTTTGGGGGCTTCCCAAGCAAAGCTGAAGCTGATAAAGTCTCGGCCCTTCTTACAGAGACCCTTACAGGGTTTGTAGCAAAGGGAAGCAACGTTTCGATGTTGCATCGCAAGCTGCAAAGTCTGCTCTAAAGGAACCGAGTACTGGGTACTCGTTGCAACAGATACAGGGGCGTCGCCAAGCGGTAAGGCAGCAGGTTTTGATCCTGCCATGCGTTGGTTCGAATCCAGCCGCCCCTGCCATTTTCTATACTCATCCAGGTTACCCTCAGCCTCTAGGTACTGCGCGTGTCCAAGATGATGGTCTTTACGGGGAATGCTAACCCCGATCTGGCTCGGCGTGTTGTACGTCAGCTGCATATCCCTCTCGGTGACATCTCTGTCGGTAAATTCTCCGACGGCGAAATTACAGCCGAGATCAATGAAAACGTCCGCGGTAAAGATGTCTTCATTATTCAGCCGACTTGCGCTCCGACCAACGATAACCTGATGGAACTCGTCGTGATGGCTGATGCCTTCCGCCGCTCCTCAGCGACTCGAATCACAGCTGTAATCCCTTACTTTGGTTATGCCCGTCAGGATCGCCGTACGCGTTCCGCACGTGTGGCTATCAGCGCGAAAGACGTCGCTG
>NZ_JBIUVK010000068.1:0-25592 GCF_044742865.1 Pseudomonas sp. NPDC087814
GCTTTTGATCTGACTGCCCCAATAAGCCCGAGGCCGAACGCAGGTATTGCGGAGCGGGTAAACCGGCAGGACGCCGGTTTAGCCGCGCCGGGCCAAGGATGGCCCGTCGCGGCGGCCCGCTTCGTGCTGCCGGAGTGAGGGAACACCGAGCCTAGGCGAGGTGCCGACAGGCGGGGCAGAGCGTTTTGGTTACTTTGCCGCTTTTTTTGCAAAGTGACTCGCTGTAAGAGCGAAACCCTAGGTGGCCGTTACCGAAGAAACGGATATGTACACAATCAATCACCCCACCATCTCCCGAACCCGATACCACAACATCCCCAACGCCAGCAGCGGCGAACGCAACACCTTCCCCCCAGGAAACGTCATATGCGGCACCTGGTTGAAAATATCCAACCCCCGGCTCTGCCCAGCCTGAATCCCCTCAGCCAACAACCGCGCACACCAGTGAGTCACGTTCAACCCATGCCCCGAATACCCCTGGGCATAGAACACATTCGGATGCTGCTTCAGGCGCCCCACCTGGGGAAAGCGATTGGCGGTGATGCCGATCTTCCCCCCCCACTGAAACTCAATCGCGGTATTCGCCAACTGCGGAAAAACCTTGAGCATCTTCGGCCGCATATACCCCGCGATATCCACCGGATCACGCCCCGAATAATGACAAGCCCCCCCAAACAACAACCGCCGATCCGCCGAAAGGCGGTAATAATCCAACCCCACTTTCTGATCACACAACGCCAGGTTCTGCGGAATCAACTGATCAGCCACCCCAACCGACAGCGGCTCGGTCGCAATGATGTAGCTCCCCGCTGGCAACACCTTGCCGCTCAACTTCGGCTCCAATTCCTCCAGATGCGCATTGCACGCCAGCACCAGGCTACCGGCGCGCACTCTGCCAAACTCGCAACGCACCTGCACCGTGTCGCCATGGATCAACTCCAGCACCGGGCTGTCTTCAAAGATCCGCACCCCAAGGGATTCGGCCACACCAGCCTCCCCCAGCACCAGGTTCAACGGGTGCAGATGCCCGGAGCCCATGTCCACCAGGCCACCGGCATACAAGCCTGAGCCAACCACCTGCGCCATATCCTGCGATGCCACCAACCGTGTTTCAGGCGCATACCCCAAGGCAGCCAGGCTCTCCAGCTCCCCCTGAAACGCCGCAAACTGCGCCGGCGTATTCGCCAACTCGCAAAACCCCCAGCGCAAATCACAGTCAATCCCGTGCTCGCGAATCCGCTCGCCCACCAGCGCCACCGAATCGATCCCGGCCTGCTGCAGGTAACGCACGCCCTCCTCCCCCACGTACCTGGCAAAGCCCGATACGTCATGCCCAATCCCGCGAATCAACTGCCCGCCATTGCGCCCGCTGGCGCCCCAGCCAATCCGCCGGGCCTCCAGCAGGATCACCGACAGCCCGCGCTGGGCCAGTTCGATGGCGGTGTTGACCCCGGTGAACCCACCGCCGATCACACACACATCGGCGGTCAGGTCAGCCCCCAGCGCTGGGCGCCGGGGCATGGTGTTGGCCGAAGCCAGGTAATAGGAACGAGCGTGGTCGGAGGAGGAACGGTTCATTTGTTGGTCTTCACTTTGCTCCAGGACCGCGTCATCAAGCGCATGACGGCGGGCGTCGGGGTGGTGGAAATGTAGAGTTTGTCGAGCACTTCCTGGGACGGGTAGATCTCGGGGTTGTTCACCAGCTCGGGGGCCATGAAGGCCTTGGCCGCCGGGTTCGGGTTGGCGTAGCCGACGCTGGCGCTGACCTTGGCGATCACTTCAGGGTCCAGCAAATAGTTGATGAAGGCGTGGGCGGCTTTCGGGTTGGCGGCGTCCGCCGGGATGGCCAGCAGGTCGAACCACAGGTTGCTGCCTTCCTTGGGGATCGAGTAGGCGATGTTCACGCCGTTCTTGGCTTCCTTGGCGCGGTTGGCCGCCTGGAACACGTCGCCGGAATAACCGAAGGCGACGCAGATATCACCGTTGGCCAGGTCCGAGATGTACTTGGAGGAATGGAAATAAGTGATGTACGGCCGCAGGGTCAGCAGCTTGGCCTCGGCCTGTTTGTAGTCTTCGGGATTCTCGCTGCGCGGGTCCTTGCCCATGTAGTTGAGGATCGCCGGGAACAGTTCATCCGCCGAGTCGAGGAACGCTACGCCGCACTCGTGGAGCTTCTTGATGTTCTCCGGTTCAAACAGCACGGCCCACGAATCGATATGGTCGATGCCCAACACCTGCTTGACCTTGTCCACGTTATAGCCGATGCCGTTGGTGCCCCACAGGTACGGCACCGAATGCTCGTTGCCCGGGTCGTTTTTCTCCAGCAGTTTGAGCAGCTTGGGGTCGAGGTTCTTGAAGTTGGGTAGCTGCGAACGGTCCAGCTTGAGGAACGCGCCGGCCTTTACCTGGCGCGCCAGGAAGTGGTTGGACGGCACCACCACATCGTAGCCGGTACGGCCGGCAAGCAGTTTGCCTTCCAGGGTTTCGTTGGAGTCGAACACGTCGTAGATCACCTTGATCCCGGTCTTGGCCTGGAAGTCGGCCAAGGTGGTCTCACCGATGTAGTCGGTCCAGTTGTACACACTGACCGTCTGCGCGGCGTGGCCCGCGCTGCTGAACAATGCCGCCAAGGCCAGCGGGAGAAGCTTTTTCACCAGACGCATATCGACACCCCTTTGCTTGATTGATTTTTATGTATTCATCCAGCCATTCTGCCCGTAGCAGCTGTCGAGCCTTGGCGAGGCTGCGTAGCGTTGTATCAGACACAATTGCGGTGGGCCCGACGCAGCCTCGCTAAGCTACGGACGAGTCGTCAGACGCTCAGCAGCAGGAACTCACGTTCCCAGGAGCTGATCACCCGCTTGAAATTCTCGTGTTCGGCACGCTTGACCGCGACGTAGCCGCGCACAAACTTGTCTCCCAGGTACTGCTTGACGGTGTCGCACTCTTCCATGCGCGCCAGGGCGTCTTCGATGGTGATCGGCAGCCTCAGGTTGCGGCGCTCGTAGGCGCGGCCTTCCACCGGGGCGCTGGGCTCGACCTTTTCGATCATGCCGAGGTAGCCGCACAGCAGGCTGGCGGCGATGGCCAGGTACGGGTTGGCGTCGGCACCCGGCAGGCGGTTTTCCACGCGCATGGCGTCGGGGCTGGAACTCGGTACACGCAGGCCGACGGTGCGGTTTTCTTCGCCCCACTCGACGTTGACCGGTGCCGAGGTGTCCGGCAGGAAGCGGCGGAACGAGTTGACGTTAGGCGCAAACATCGGCAGCAGCTTGGGGATGTACTTCTGCAGGCCGCCGATGTGGTTAAGGAACAGTTGGCTCTTGTTGCCGTGCGCATCGACAAACACCTGCTTGCCGGTGGCGATCTCCACCACGCTCTGGTGCAGGTGCATGGCGCTGCCGGGCTCGTCGGCCACCGGTTTGGCCATGAAGGTGGCCGCCACGTTGTGCTTGAGTGCAGCCTCGCGCAGGGTGCGTTTGAACACGGTGATCTGGTCGGCCAGGTCCAGGGCGTCGCCGTGGCGGAAGTTGATTTCCATCTGCGCCGGGCCGTCTTCATGGATCAGCGTGTCGAGGTCCAGGCCCTGGGCTTCGCACCAGTCGTAGACGTCTTCGAACAGCGGGTCGAACTCGTTGGCAGCGTCGATGGAGAACGACTGGCGGCCACTTTCGGCGCGACCGGAACGGCCCAGCGGGGTCTTCAGCGGCAGGTCCGGGTCTTCGCAGCGCTGGGTCAGGTAGAACTCCATCTCCGGCGCGACAATCGGCTGCCAGCCCTGGTCGGTATAGAGTTGCAGGACCTTTTTCAGCACGTTGCGCGGCGACAGTTCGATGGGGTTGCCCTGCTTGTCGAAGGTGTCGTGGATCACGATGGCCGTCGGCTCGATGGCCCATGGCACCACGTAGGTGGCGTTGGACACCGGGCGGCAGATCATGTCGATGTCGGCCGGGTCCAGCAGGTCGTAGTAGATATCGTCGTCGACAAAGTCCCCGGTTACCGTTTGCAGCAACACACTTTCCGGCAGGCGCATGCCTCGCTCATGCAGGAACTTGTTGGTGGGCGAAATCTTGCCGCGTGCGATGCCAGTCAAATCACTGATCACGCATTCGACTTCGGTAATCTTGTGTTCTTTCAGCCAGGCGGACAGCTGATCGAAGGGGGCGTTCATAAGGACCTCGTCATGGGTTGGATGCTGCGCCGCGGGCTTCCCTCGCGGCGCATTGAGGTCTATCTTGGGCCAGCCGTCCAACGGCATCTATCCACTTTGCGCCAACCACAACGCACCAATAGAGTGCGCCCAGGTTACCCATGACACAGGCAACAGCTTTGCGCGTACAGGCCTTCACCACCGGTGATGTGGCCGCTCAATGCAGTGCGACACCCGGTTGGGTGCAGCAGTACCAGCAGATGTCCCCAGGGCATTTCGCCGGGCAGATCCGCTACCTCGACCTGCAAGGTGTCGAGGTGTACGAAGAGCGGATGAACACCCGGGTGGAGCAGAACTTCAACGCGCCGCCGGGTTCCCTGGCGTTCTGTTTCGATGGCAGCGACAACGCGCTGTACGTGCTCAATGGCGAAAGCCGCAACACCTGGATCACCCCGGAAAACTACCGCGAAGTGGCAGTGGTGTTCGGGCCGCAGTTTGTCCAGCGCCATGGTCTGGATGTGGCGAAGCTGGAGGGGTTGTTCATGGCCCCGCTCAACTCCCTGCAAAACCCGTTGTTCAGCCGCTGGCTCAGCGGCACGCTGACACGGCTGTCGGCGACGCTGGACCTGCCGAGTCGTGATGCCCTCACGCAACAGTTGCTCGACGATTGCCTGTTCATCCTCGACAACGCCTGCGTGTGCCTCGACAAGGGCTCATTGCAGCGGCGCACCGAGGAGCGAATCATCATGGCGCGCATTGGCGAATGGGCGGCGGATGTGCCGGATGAAACCGTCAACCTGCTGCAACTGGCGCGCATTGCCGGGGTGCCGTTGCGCCAGTTGCAGCACGGGTTCAAGACGTATACCGGGATGAGCCCGGCGCAGTGGTTGCGGTTGCGCCGGTTGAACAGTGCACGGCGGGAGTTGTTGAACCCGCCGTCAGTGGACACCACCGTGGCGGAGGTGGCGATGAATTGGTCGTTCTGGCATTTGGGGCGGTTTTCCAACAGTTATCGGGCGTTGTTTCAGGAGTTGCCCAGCGAGACCCTGAAGCGCCAGAGGTAAATGTAGGAGCGGGCTTGTGTGGGAGCGGGCTTGCTCGCGAATGCGGTGGGTCAGTCAATAAATCTGGCACTGATACACCGCCTTCGCGAGCAAGCCCGCTCCCACATTTGAAGATCGTTCCCACGCGGAGCGTGGGAACGATCAGGTCCGAAGAAACGCCAGCATCAACTGATTCACCCGCTCCGCCGCCTCCAACTGCACCATATGCCCCTGCCCCGGCAGTATCTCCACCTGAGCCTCCAACCCCTGGGCATGGCTCGCCGGAATGATTGCGTCCTCACTGCCCCAGACCACCAGGCTCGGCTGCTGCCCGACAACGTTGCGTAGATCCACCAACTGCCGACCACCGCTGAACAACGCCCCGGTGATCTGCCGCAACGCCTGCTCCACACCCTCCAGGCGCTTGAACTTGAGCATGTCTTCCAGCATCTGCCGGGTCACCAGCGCCGGATCGCTGAACAGTTGCACCAGTTGCGGCTTGAGTGCATTGCGATTGCTCGCGTCGATAAAACCTTGCAGGTAGTCACTGTTGATCTGCGTACCCAATCCAGCGCTGGCGATCAGGGTCAACGACGCCACACGCTGCGGTGCCACCCGCGCGAGGTTCAGGGAAACCAGCCCGCCCATGGAATGCCCGGCGAGGTGTACCCGGTCAACCTTCAGATAATCCAGCAGTGCCAATACCGCCTGGCTCAGCTCCTCAAGCTCGCCTGTTTGCAGGTACTTGCCCGACTCGCCATGCCCCGGCAAATCCAGGGCGATCACCCGCCGCTCAGCCGCGAGCACCGGGTGATTGAACAGCCAGTTATTCAGGTCGCCACCAAAGCCGTGCACCAGCACCAGCGGTGTGCCGCCCTCCCCGAGGTCCAGATAGCGCAGCAGGCGCCCGCCCACCTCGACCTTCTGTGCCGATGGGCCGCTGGCTTCAGCCTCGGCGGCACTGGAAACGAACCCCGCCTGGAACGCCTCGATCACCCCATCAATCTCGGCCTCGCTGGCCTCGCCTTCCACCACGATTGCCAGCAATGCCCCCACGGGCAAGGTCTCATCGCTCTGGGCCAACACCCGCCGCAGCACCCCGCTGAAGGGTGCCTCGACACTGCTGGAAATCTTGTCGGTCTCGACATCCAGCACTTCTTCACCCTTCTCCACCGGGTCGCCCGGCTGCTTGAGCCAGACATCAACCCGGCCCTCGGTCATCGACAGCCCCCACTTGGGCATGGTCAGTGTATGGATCATGCGGCATTCCTCTTGTCGGCGATCTTCAGCACCGCAGCTTCGATCTTCGCCGCGTTGGGGATGTACAGGTCCTCCAGGGCATCGGAGAACGGCACCGGCGTGTGAGGCGCGGTGACCATTTCGATCGGCGCGCGCAGGAAGCCGAACGCCCGTTGCGCCACCAATGCACTGATGTCCGTGGCAATCGAGCAACGTGGGTTGGACTCGTCGATCACCACCAGGCGCCCGGTTTTCTCCACGCTTTCAAGGATGCTGTCTTCGTCCAGCGGGCTGGTGGTGCGCAGGTCCAACACTTCGCAGTCGATACCCTGGCGCGCCAGATTGGCTGCGGCTTCCAGGGCGATGTGCACCATGCGCCCGTAGGTCACCAGGGTTACATCGTTGCCTTCACGCACGTAGTTGGCTTCGCCGAACGGCACGGTGTACAGCTCTTCCGGCACTTCGCCCTGGAGGCTGTAGAGCATTTTGTGTTCGAGAAAAATCACCGGGTCGTTGTCGCGGATCGCCTGGATCAGCATGCCCTTGGCGTCATAGGGCGTGGCCGGGCACACCACCTTGAGCCCGGGAATATGCGTCCACATCGAGGTGAGCATCTGCGAATGCTGGGCCGCCGCACGCAGGCCGGCGCCGTACATGGCGCGCACCACCAGCGGCGTGGTGGTCTTGCCACCGAACATATAGCGAAACTTCGCCGCCTGGTTGAGCAACTGGTCGAGGCAGCAGCCGATAAAGTCGACGAACATCAACTCGCACACCGGGCGCATGCCACGGGTGGCTGCACCGACGGCCATACCCACATAACCGACCTCGGAAAGTGGCGCGTCGAGCACGCGGTCGGGGAACTCCGGATACAGCCCCTTGGTGACGCCGAGCACGCCACCCCAGGCGTCCTGTTCACCGGGCGAACCGGTGCCGCCGGACACATCCTGGCCGATGATGAACACGCTCTGGTCGCGGCGCATTTCCTGGGCCAGGGCTTCGTTGATTGCCTGCTGATAGCTGATTTTTCTAGCCATGATGACTTCTCCACGGATTGTTTTTGTAGTGGGTGGCGGTTAGCGGTAGGCGACGTAGACATCGCTGAGCAGGTCGGCGGCCTGGGGTTTGGGATCGGACTTGGCCAGGCGCACGGCGTCTTCGATCAGCTGCGCGACTTCGGTGTCGATGCGTTCGAACTGAGCCGCGTCGAGCCAGCCTTCGGCGGTGCAGCGCTGGCGAAACAGGCTCAGGCAGTCGCCGGTTTCCCGCAGGTTTTTCACTTCGTCCGGGCCGCGATAGGTTTGCGCATCGCCTTCGAAGTGGCCGTAGAAACGGCTCAGTTTGACCTCCACCAGCGTCGGCCCTTTACCGCTGCGGGCACGCTCTACCGCGACGCCGAGGGCGGCGTGCACGGCAAAAAAGTCGTTGCCGTCGACAATCACCCCCGGCATGCCAAAACCCACGGCACGCTCGGCAATGTCCTTGCAGGCCACCGACCAGCCGGACCCGGTGGCTTCGGCATAACCGTTGTTCTCGGCCACGAACAGGCACGGCAGGTTCATGATCGAGGCCAGGTTCATCGCTTCGAACACCGCCCCCTCGTTGGAGCCGCCGTCGCCGAAAAACGCGACCGCCACACCCGCGCTGCCCTTGAGCTTGGCCGCCAGCGCCGCACCGGCTGCCAGCGGCGCCCCGGCACCCACAATGCCGTTGGCGCCGAGCATGCCCTTCTCCTGGTCGGCGATGTGCATGGAGCCGCCCTTGCCGCCGCAGACGCCGGTCTTCTTGCCGTAGATCTCGGCCATCATGCCGAACACATCCACGCCCTTGGCGATGCAATGGCCGTGGCCACGGTGGTTGGAGGCGATGCAATCTTCATCGTTGAGGTGGGCCATGACCCCGGCGGCGCTGGCCTCCTGGCCGGCATACAAATGCACGAAACCGGGAATCTCGCCGGTGGCGAATTCCACGTGCAGGCGTTCTTCGAAATCACGGATGGTGCGCATCACGGTGTAGGCATGGAGCAGTTGATCGGTGGACAGGTGAGTGGACATCTTGTTGTTCTCCAGGTTGTCTCGACACACAAAAGGCTGGATCAGGCCAGCTGCAAGGCACTCAGCACGGCCTGTGCCAATCCGCTGGAAAACCCGGGAAAGCTTTGACCCAGAGCAGTTGCCTGGAAGCGTGGACGTGCCACTGTGGACCGTTCAATGAGACGCGCCGTTGCAACCTGCCCGCAGCGTCTGCGGCGCAATGAGACGCTGCGTCTCACCTCGGGCAGTTGGTCAGGCCGGCCTTGTTCCTCCCGGCCCATGGGCGCTTAATGGCGGGCATAACAACAAGGATCGAGAACCGGAGGCTTCAATGCTCGCCGTGAACTCCAAGGACCATGTCGACTGTGTCAGCCGCGTGGTACGCAACGCCGACCGCCTGCCCCAGGCTCCGGTGCCGTCGCTGATTTTTGATTCCTGGCGCCGCTCCATGGAGCAGCACCACCTCGACCCCGGTTCCCTGCAAGGGCCGCGCATCCTCACCAGCACCCTGCTCAAGGAATGCCGCGAACGCGCCGAGCTGTTCATGCGCATCGCCAGCGAGGAAGTCGGGCAGATTCACAACCGGGTGCGCCACGCCGATTACTGCGTGATGCTTACCGACGCCCAGGGCCAGACCATCGACCATCGTGTGGACGCCGGCATTCGCAACGACTGCCGCAAGGCCGGCCTGTACCTGGGCACCTGCTGGTCGGAAGCCGAGGAAGGCACCTGCGGCGTGGCCACGGTGCTGACCAGCAAGGCCGCGGTCACCGTGCACAAGCGCGACCACTTTCGTGCGGCGTTTATCGGCCTGACCTGCTCTGCCGCACCCATCTTTGATCCCCAGGGCAACCTGCTGGGCGTGATGGACGCCTCCGCCCTGAAATCGCCGGATGACCGGCGCAGCCAACACCTGGTGCGGCAGATGGTGGCGCAAAGCGCGCGGGCCATCGAGAACGCGTTTTTCATGCACAGCGCCCGGCAACATTGGGTGTTGCAGGCCCACAGCACGCCCGGTTACGTCGACAGCCAGCCGGACATGCTGCTGGCGTGGGATCAGGATGGGCGGCTGCAAGCCTTGAACAGCAAGGCGCGGCAGGCCCTGAGGTTGCGCTTCGGGCAATTGCCGGAGCATATCGGCGAAGTGTTTGACCTGGACGCGTTGCGCGCCGTGACCGATCAATCGACGCAGCAGTTGCATTGGCTCGGCGAGCCGGGGGCGTTGCAGGTACGGGTCAGCGCGCCGCGGCGTAAGGCTGCACGTACGACGGTGTCTTCGAGTCATCAGGTAGACCCGCGAGTAGAAGAACATCTGCGCCTGGCCGTGCGGGTCAAGGACCGCAACCTGCCGGTGCTGGTCCAGGGCGAAACCGGCGCCGGCAAGGAAGTGTTTGCCCGCCAGTTGCATGAACGCAGTGCCCGTCGCGACGGCCCCTTTGTGGCGGTGAACTGCGCGGCGATCCCGGAAAACCTGATCGAGAGCGAACTGTTCGGCTACGTGGCCGGGGCATTTACCGGTGCCTCCAGCAAGGGCATGACCGGGCTGCTGTTGCAGGCCGATGGCGGCACGTTGTTTCTCGACGAGATCGGCGACATGCCGCTGGCGTTGCAGACGCGGCTGCTGCGGGTAATGGCCGAAGGTGAAGTGGCGCCGCTGGGCGGGGCAAAAACCCGGGCGGTGGATATCCAGGTGATCTGCGCCAGCCATCGGGACTTGGCGGCGCTGGTGAGTGCTGGAAGCTTTCGCGAGGATTTGTATTTCCGGTTGGGCTGTGCGCGGTTCTGTGTGCCGCCATTGCGCGAGCGCATGGACAAACTGGCATTGATCAATCGGCTTCTGGAGCAGGAGGCGCGGCACAGCGGTGTTGCGGTCGGGATCGCGGCAGCGGCGCTGGAGTCGCTGCTGGGTTATGCCTGGCCGGGGAATGTGCGGCAACTGCGGCATGTATTGGCATACGCCTGTGCGGTGTGCGACGGCGGGACAATTCAACTGGCGGATTTGCCGGTGGAAGTTCGTGGTGACGCGGTTGCGGTGGAAACATCGGAAAGCGTCAGCCCGGAACGGCAGTTGGTGCTGGACGCACTGATTCGGCATCGGTGGAAGCCGCTGGCGGCGGCGCAGGCGTTGGGGATTTCCAGGGCGACCTTGTATCGGCGGGTTAACCAGCTGGGTATCGACATGCCCGGCAAGCACTGACCCAACACGGTCAAAAATGTGGGAGCGGGCTTGCTCGCGAAGGCGGTGTACCAGTCAACATTTCCGGTGGCTGACACTCCGCCTTCGCGAGCAAGCCCGCTCCCACATTTTTTGACCGAGTGATTCCGCCGGCTCAGCGGTACAGAATCCCGCCATCAATCAACGGCGATTGCCCGGTCATGTAATCCGAATCCGGCCCCGCCAGGTACGACACCAGCCCCGCTACATCCTCCGGCGTTTCCGCCCGGCCCAACGCAATCCCGTCTACATACTTCTTGTACGTCGCCCCCACCTCGGCGCCGGTAATCTCGGCCATGCGTTTGTCGATCTCGACCCACATATCCGTGCCCACCACACCCGGGCAGTAGGCGTTGACGGTAATCCCGTCAATGGCCAGTTCCCTCGCCGCGGCCTGGGTCAGCGCACGCACGGCAAACTTGGTGGCCGAATACACCCCCAGCAACGCAAAGCCTTCATGGCCGGCAATCGAGCAGGCATTGATGATCTTGCCCTTCTGCTTCAGCGCCTTGAATTTCTTGCCTGCGGCCTGGATGCCCCAAAGCGTGCCCTGCACGTTGATACGCAGCGTGCGGTCGACCTGTTCCGGGGTTACGTCCAGCAGTGCGTCAATCTGTGCGACACCGGCGTTGTTGATGATGATGTCGAAGCCGCCCAGGGTCTGGTGGGCATGGTCCACCGCCGCGACCACTTGCTCCAGCTTCGAGACATCGGCGACATACACCGAGGCCTTGCGCCCCAGTGCAACGACTTCGGCCGCCACCGCTTCAATCTTCGCGCTGTTGATGTCCACCAACGCTATGTCGGCGCCATCCCGCGCCAGGCGCAGGGCGATGGCCCGGCCGATGCCTTGCCCGGCGCCGGTCACCAGTGCAACTTTTCCAGCGATACTCATGACGATCTCCTTCAACGGTGAGAGAAGCCTTGTCTATCGCAGTTGCCAGGGGCCGCTGTCGAGCAGCAGCAGGATTGATCTGCGGGCTGAGACGGGACGTCTCAAAGCGAACCATTCTCGAAAACTTGTAAAACGCCGCCGTTATGCCTAGCTTATGCGCCCTCCGCTCTGCGCTCTCAGGCCTTCCCCCATGGTTTTGCGTCTTCGCCCCGCTGCCCCTTCACGTTTTGCCCTCGGCCTGTTGCTCAGCGCAGGTATTGGAAGCAGCCAGGCGGCTGATATCGAGCTGCCGGAGGTGAAGGTCCAGGGCCAGGATGAATCCGGCTATAACACCGACACCGCGTCGGTGGGCGCTTTCAATGAGGCGCCGTTGCTCGACACGCCGGCCTCGATCGCGGTGTTCAACGAGTCGTTGATCAAGGACCAGCAGGCGCGCTTGCTCAGCGAAGTGCTGCGCAATGACGCCTCGGTGGGCGACAGCTATGCGCCCATCGGCTACTACGAAAACTTCGTGGTGCGCGGTTTCTCGCTGAATGCCGCCAGCAGCTACAAGATCAATGGCCGCACCATCACCGGCGAGCAGAACGTTGCCCTGGAGAACAAGCAGCGCGTGGAGCTGCTCAAGGGATTGTCGGGTATGCAAAGCGGGATTTCCGAGCCCAGCGGCGTGATCAATTACGTGACCAAGCGCCCGGAGGATGTGCGCTCGGTGACGGTGTCCACCGATGATCGCGGCAGTGGTTACCTGGCCACCGACGTGGGCGGCTGGTTTGGCAGCGAGCAGCAGTTCGGCCTGCGCGCCAACGTGGCCCATGAAGACCTGCATTCCTATGTCGAACATGCCAATGGCCACCGGGATTTCCTGTCCCTGGCGTTCGACTGGAACATCAGCCCCGACGCGGTATTGCAGCTGGATGCCGAGTATCAGAACAAGCAACAGCGCTCGGTGCCGGGTTATCAGCTGCTGGGCGGGACCGAGGTGCCGCACGACGCGTCGCCGAAAAAACTGCTGGGGCATCAGAGCGGTGCGAATCAGGTAGGGATTGATTCGCTGAACCTCAACGGCAAGTTTGAATATCGCTTCAGTGACCAGTGGAAAGGCAGCGTCAGCGCGGCGCGCAGCAAGGTGGTGATTGATGATTACAGTTCGTTTGCGTGGGGCTGCTACGGGTCCGCGAGCTGTGCCGGGGCCAAGGTACCGAACTACTTCAGCCCGGAAGGCAACTACGATATCTATGACTTCCGCAGCCCTGATGACACCCGGCGCGATGATGAAATCCAGGCCACGATGACCGGGTTGTTCAATACCGGTGGCCTGGGGCATGAGTTGACGTTTGGCAGCAGTGCGTTTCGGCGAGTGGTGGACAAGCGCGAATCGGTCAACGAGATGATTGGTTCCGGCAATATCAATCAGGACCCGGAAAACTTCGCGCCCACCGATAAGCCCCTGAACGATAGCCATCGCAACCTCGACAGCCGCCAATACGGCCTGTTCGTCACCGACCGCATCAGCTTCAACGAGCAATGGCAGACCATCGTGGGCGGCCGCGAAGTGCGCCTGGACGAAAAGGCTTTCGATGATCAGGGCAACGAGTCGCGCCACACCCGGCAGTATGTGTTCCTGCCCCAGGCGGCGCTGATCTACAAACCGATTGAAAACCTGTCGCTCTACACCAGCTACAGCAAAGGCCTGTCCCTGGGCGGTACCGCGCCGTGGTTTGCCCTGAATAAAGATGAAACCCTCGCCCCGACAGTTTCCCGCCAGATCGAAGCCGGGGTGAAATACGACTGGCGCCGCATCAGCTTTGCCGCCGCGATCTTCCAGACTCGCCAGGCCTATCAATATGCCAGGCCGGATGACGCCGGCGACTACACCTACGTGCAACAGGGCGAGCAGAAAAACACCGGCCTGGAATTGTCCGCCAACGGCTGGGCCACCCAGCGCTTGCAGATCGCCGCCAGCGTCGCGGCCATCCGTGCACGGGTGACGGGCAGCGGCACGCCGGAATACGAAGGCCATCAAGCGATCAACGTGCCGAAACTGCGGGCCAGTCTGTACGCCGACTACGCCCTGCCCTGGGTCGACGGCCTGGCGCTGCTCGGCGGCGTGCAATACAGCGCCAACAAGTACGCCAATCGCACCGGTGATGTGGAAGTGGGCGACTACGCCATCGTCAACGTCGGCAGCCGCTACACCACCAAACTCGATGGCTATGAAACGGTGTTTCGCCTGAGCGTCGACAACCTGTTCGACAAGCGTTACTGGCGCGATGCCGGCGAATACATGGGCGATGACTACCTGTTCCAGGGTGCGCCGTTGACGGCGCGCTTGAGTGCCACGGTCAATTTCTGACGGTACGCGGGATCGCCAGGCATAGCGCCGCCAAGGCGCACACCAACAGGGTCCAGCCCAACTGCTGGACCCAGGCTGCCAGGGTCAACCCCACCCCGATCACCAGGTAATACAGCAAACCGAACAAGGCACCGGCGGTGCCAAGGCGGTCGCGATAAGCCGTGAGTGCCGCCCCCAGGACATTGGGAATCGCCATGCCGAAGGCCATGACCACCAACAGCATCGGCAACACGAACAGCCAACGGTCCTGTAACAGCACCACCAGCACGCTGCCCGCTAACATCACGCCACCGGCTGCCAGCACCAGCTGTTCGCTGCCGGCCCCGCGCTTGAGCAACCCCTTGTTGAGCCAGGCCCCAAGCCCCGAGCCCAACGCCAGCAGGACGCCGCTGTAGCCGAACTGCTCGGCAGACAACCCCAGGCGCTGGAACACAAACGGCCCCAGGCTGTAATAGCTCAACAGCGCGATATTGAAGACCGCGACCAGCCCCACCGAACGCCACAGCGCCGCATCCTTGAGCATCAGGCCCAGGGTGCCGCGCAACGACGCTGTGGGCAGCGAGGCCGGGCGGGTTTCCGGCAAGGCCCACAGGCACCAGGCCAATAACGTCAGCGCCAGCAGCAACAAGCCTGTGAGCACCCCGCGATAGCCAAAGTGCTGCACCAGGCCCGCGCCAGTGAACAGGCCAATGGCGGGGCTGGCCGCCAGGGCAATGCCCACGACTGAAAACACCTGCGCCAGCCCGGCACCGCTGAAGCGGTCGCGCAGCACGGTTTGCGTCACCACCGACCCCACCGCCGCACCAAACGCCGCCACCGCCTGGGCCAGCAACAGGCCGTTGAACGAACGCACGCCCAAGGCCAGCGCTGTGGCCGCGCCATAAAGGGCCAACCCGGCCAGCATCACCGGGCGCCGGCCGAAGCGGTCACACAAGCGTCCCCACACCACGACCCCGAACGCGAAGGCCAGAAAGTACACCGACAAGGTCTGCCCCGCCGCCTCGGGCCCTACCGCAAACGCCTGGCCGATATCCGCCAGCGCAGGGCTATACAGGGTTTGTGCGATTTGCGGGAACATCAGCAGCGCCACCGCCAGCACCAGCAAGTTTTTCAACATCATCCAGACGCTCTTCACGAGTAAACAGGCCAGGGAGTCTAAACAGCGGCAGCTGGCGTATTATCCAGACTTCGACACCTTATCAATGAAATCGGACATCCCATGGCATGGCTGGCGGCGCAGACACCTTTCGATCCCGACCGCTTCGACGCGCCCGTGGTGGGCATCGCCGCCCTGCTGGGTGATCACGACTCCGGTGTACATCAGCATCAGCGCGGGCAATTGCTGTTCACCCAACAGGGCTGCACGCGCATTACCCTGGCCAACCAACTGTGCCTGTTGCCGCCCACTCGGGCAGCGTGGATTCCCGGCGGTGTGCCGCACCGGGCAGTGATGCAACAGACCGTGGATTACCGTTCGGTGTATGTCAGCCCGGCATTGGCCGGGCAGTTGCCGGCACAAGTGCGGGTGATTGAGGTGAGTGCGCTGCTGCGGGCGGTGCTGGAGCCCATGGCAATGGCGGCGTTCGACACCGATTGGCAACAGGGCAAATACGCGCATTTGCTGGCGCTGTGCCTGAGTGAAATCCGCGAGGCAGTCGAGCAACCGCTGCTGCTGCCCCTGCCCACGGACAAACGCCTGGCGCCGTTATTGCAGAACCTCGACGCGCTGCCACCGGAGCTGCAAGCCTTGCAACGCCAGGTGGCCGCCAGCGGCAAAACCATCGGCCGGATCTTCCTGCGGGAAACCGGCATGGGCTATCAGCAATGGCGCCAGCAGTGGCGCCTGATGCGCGCCATCGAGCTGCTCGCCACCGGGCGCAGTCTCGGGTACTGCGCCTTTGAGTTGGGCTTTGCCAGTGACAGTGCGCTGATCGCCTTCTTCAAGGCCATGACCGGCGCCACGCCACGGGGTTACTTCAAGTGAATGCCGACTGGCTGTAACCCGGTGGTAGATCGGCTTCATTGATCGTTCCCTCGCTCTGCGTGGGAATGCATCCCGTGACGCTCCGCGTCACCCGTACGCAAGACTTGAGCCTTACATCGCCCGCTGGACGCAGAGCGTCCGGGGCGGCATTCCCACGCAGAGCGCGGGAACGATCAGTCATCCCGGCGTCTTGTCGGGTTATTTAGGCATCTTGCGAAAACCCACCGCCAGACGGTTCCAGCTGTTGATGGTGGCGATCGCCACGCTCAGGTCGACTTGCTCTTGCGGGCTGAAGTGGGCGGCCAGTTCGGTGAAGTCTGCATCCGGTGCGTGGGTCTGGCTGAGCAGGGTGAGGCTTTCGGCCCAGGCCAGCGCGGCGCGTTCACGGGGGGTGAAGAACGGCGTTTCACGCCAGGCCGACACGGTGTACAGGCGGCGCTCGGTCTCGCCCCCCTTGCGGGCGTCGGCGGTGTGCATGTCGAGGCAGAAGGCGCAGCCGTTGATCTGCGACACACGCAGGCGCACCAGTTCCAGCAGCGGCAGTTCGATGGACAGTTTGCCGACGGCAGCCTCCAGGGCCAGCATGGCTTTCATGGCATCCGGGGAGGCGGTGTAGAAGTCGGTACGAGCTTGCATGGTGATACTCCAGAACAGTGGGGATTGGTGTCTAGAGTAGTGACGAGGGGGCATTGGACAAATAGCCAATCCGGGGAAAGATCAGGTAGCCAATGGGGCCAATCCTGACGATCACCCCGGCCCTGCGCCTTCACCGCGAAACGCACTGGGGCTCAGCCCGGTCCAGCGCTTGAACGCCCGCCGAAAACTGCGCACATCGCTGTAGCCAACTTCCTCGGTGATCCGTTCGATGGACAACCCCGGGTTGCTCAGCAAGCCCATGGTCCTTGCCCTGCGCACCTGTTCCAGCAAGCCCTCGAACGTCAGCCCATGCTCGGTCAGGCGCCGGCGCAAGGTACGCCCGCTCATGTTCAAGTCACTGGCGACCTTTTCCAGCTGGCTGCCCTGCAAATCCCGGGAAATCGCGCGCTCCACCGCCTGGATCAAATCCATTTTCTGATGCAGTTGCGCGCTTTCCAGTTCCAATAGTTCCAGGGCCTGGCGCAAGGCCAGGGCATGGTGATTCGGCAGCCGCACATCCAGCCAGTGGCTGGCCAGGACCATGCGGTTATGCAGGCAGCCAAAACGCACATCCGCACCCAACAGCTGGTGATAGTCAGCGACATAGGTGGGCGCGGCGTGGATAAATTCGACCCGCAGCGGCATGAAGCCCTCGCCCACCAGGGCGCGGCCATACACCATCAGGCTGGCGAAGAACTCCTCGGCGGCAAACACCTGCACCTCGGCGTAGGGCAGCAGGCATTCGATATCGACGAAAACTTCCTGGGGGCCTTCATGGGTGCGCGAGGTGGCGATACCACCGGAGGTGTGCTGATGACGTTCCCCGATGGCAAACGCATCGCGCAACGTCTTGCACAGTGAAATCACATGGCCGAGCAGGCCCAGGGTGCCGAGTACGTTCTGATGGCCTACCCACAGGCCCAGCCCCTGGTCGGGCAACACCTTGAGTGCACGCTGGATCATCGCTACCGCCTGGCGATAGGAAATGCGCTGGGCCGGGTCGTCCAGGTCGGCCAGGGTGAATCCCAGGCCACGGCACAGGTGCTCGGCGCTCGCGCCTTTTTGCGCGACCACTTGGCCGAGGGTTTGCAACAGAAATGGCGAGACCAGGGCCAGATCATAGTGCGGATCAACGGCTTTCCTTTGCATGGATCTTCGATTCCCGACTGAGTGCTTCAGTTCTTGTTTTGGAAACATCCTGACAATCATAGGCTCTTGCAAGAACTGCTGCACTCTGGATGAAAGCTGTCCGCCAAAGTCCCCCTATGTGGCCGCCAATACCCTGCCCCGCCGGGCGCCGAGGGCTTATTTCTATAGGCAGCGTCGTCCTGATAATAATAATGAGCCCAGACATGAACACGACCCGTGCGTTTTACCCCGTGCAACTCGCCCTGTTGACCCTCATCAGCCTGCCGGCCCTGGCCACCGAAGGCGGCGTCGACAACATCGGCCCCGGCACCGATGGCTTCTACATCCTGCCGCTGGACGTCAACAACCTGCCCGACCACATGTTCGCCTTCAACATCTATTACAACCATTACGAAGCCAGGAAGCTCGATATCAGCTCGTTGGGTGGCAAGGTGCCGGACGTGAAGATCAAGTCCGACGCGATCATCCCGCGCCTGGATTACCTCAGCCCGTTGCGGGTATTCGGCGGGCGCCTGGGCGGCTACATCGCCCAGCCGTACCTGAAGCAACAGGTGTCGCTGTTCGGCATGTCCGACACCCGGGAAAGCATGGGCGACACCACCGTGGCGCCGATCATCCTCTGGGACCTGGGCAGGAACCTGACAGTGGGCACCGCCCTGGAAATCACCCTGCCCACCGGCGAATACGACGCCACGCGTCTGGCCAATACCAGCAACAATTTCTACACCTACAAACCGTTGGTGTCGGCGACCTGGATGCCCAACGAGCGCACTGAGCTGTCGATCAAGACCACCTACAGCTTCAACAAGGAAAACCCCGACACCCATTACCGGTCGGGGCAGATTTTTCACTTCGACTACTCGGCCAGCTACAAGGTGACGGATAACCTCAGCCTTGGGCTCAACGGCTACTACCTCAAGCAGACCACCGACGATAAGCAATACGGGCATACCGTGGTGAACATCTATGGCGAAGATGTGGATGACGGGGTCAAGGGCCAGGTGTTTGCGATCGGTCCGGCGGTGTATTTCACCTTCCTCAAGTATGCGAGTGCCGAGGTGCGCTGGGCCAAGGAGTTTGATGTGCAGAACCGGCCGGAAGGCGACATGTTGTGGGCGAAGTTGACGATTCCGTTTGCCCTGTAAACCCGGCAAAAACTGTAGGAGCGAGCTTGCTCGCGAAAAACGTCAACGATAACGCGGGCCGTCTGGATGAACGCGTCGTCCTTGGGTTTTTCGCGAGCAAGCTCGCTCCTACAGTGGGACGGCGTTGTCAGGTGTAGACCGGCCAGGTATCGACGATTTTCCCGCCCCGTACTGCCAGCAAATCGCCGAACTGCAGCAGCACAAACTCACTCTGGGTCGGGCGCAGAAACACCTGGTCTTCCACGTTCAGCCCCACCTTGGGCGAACCATTGACCATCTCCTGATTGGAGCTGCGCCCATACAGGTCATTGCTCTGCAAGCCCCTGGGCGATTCAAACTCCGCCATCCAGTTGCCCCCATAAATAAAGAACGTGGCGCGCTGATTCGCATCCCACCACGAGAACAACCGCGACTTGCCGTCCAGCGCCGGAATGTCCACCGGCCCGGTGCTTTTCAACACGGGCGTGGCGATATAGGCCGCCGGCACATGCTCGCTCAGCGACGGCAAGTCATAGTGCGTCGGCTTGAGCAACGCCGTGCCCACCGACACCTCGCTGCTGAGCTTCTCCTGCTCGTGAATGCGATAGCTCGGGCTGCCTGCCGTATTCAACGTCAGCCCGTCGCGCCACAGCGGCGCAAAGTGCTGGCGGGTGTAATCCACATAGCCGTTGTAGCGCTGCATGACTTTGTCGAACAGGTCCTGGGGCGAGCCGAGAATCCCCGGCACGCCCATGCCCACGAACGGGTCGTAGCCCATGAACCCGCTGAATTCCAGCTGCTGCGGATGCGCGCTGATCAGCGTGAGCATTTGCCCCAGCACCGCGTTGTCGCTGATGCCGCCGCGATGCAGGCCCACATCCAGCTCGATATTGACCCGTAGTTTCGTGCCCAATCCCTGGGCCAGCGCCAGGTATTGTTGCAAGCGCTCGGGCGTGTCCAGCAGCCATTGCAGCTGCCGGGACGGGTCGAACGGGCCCTTGTGGGTTTGGTAAAACAACTCGGCGGAACGCACCGGCAACGGCTTGCCCAGCAGGATGTCGGCGTCGGGAAACACCTGGGCGTCGTGATTCAGAAATGGCTGGTGAAACGACATCAACCGTTGAGTGCCTGCGCGCTTGGCGATATAGGCCAGCAGCCCCGGCGACGGCAGGGATTTCTCCACCAGCCGCAGATGTTTGCCGCCGCGCTGCACTGACTGCATCACCACGTCGATGTTGTGGTCCAGGCGATCGAGGTCGATCAGCATCACCGGGCGCATCGGCCCATGGGCCTTGAGTTCCTGGTTGAGGCTGCGGAAATACTCGGTGTACGGGCTGCCCCGGTCGCCGGGCCTGAGCAAGATGGCCCCCCCCACCAGCAACACGCCGGTGCCGAGCATGAAATGTCTGCGGTTCATCAGGCCACTCCCAGAATAGACGACAGGTGCGCATTGAGGAATTTGCCGCTGGGGTCCAGCTCGCGGCGCACTCGGGTAAATTCCTCCCAGCGCGGATACAGCGGCTGCAAAGTGCGCGCATTGAGGGTGTGCAACTTGCCCCAGTGCGGGCGACCGGCGTATTTCCAGAAGATCGGTTCTACGGCGGCGAAGAAGTTGTGGTGGTCCATGGTGTAGTGCTGGTGCACGGAAATCGAACAGCTGTCGCGGCCCTCGAACATGCTCAGCGGAATGTCATCGGCCTTGACGTAGCGGTACTCGATGGGAAACCAGGTGCGCAGGTCCTTGTCGTTGATCAGCTTGAGGATTTCCCGCAGGCACGCCGGCCCGTGCTCGGCGGGCACCGAATATTCCATCTCGTTGAAACGCACGTTTCGCACGTTGGCGTACACCTGGAACGACTCGGCCACGCGGTCATCGAAGCTGGCAAAAAAGCGCAGGCTGTTGAGCAAGGTACGCCGGGCCTCGGGGAAATCGCTGCCGTATTTGTCGAGTTTCTCGATGATCGACACAAACTCGTTGCCGCCCGCCTCCGCCGGGTCGATGGGCGGGGTTTCGGGGTCGGTGGTTTCGTTCAGGGCGATGGACAGGGCGTAGTCGGAATGGGTCACCACGAGCATTTCCCAGTGCTGGTTTTCCCGGGTGTTCTTAGCCACGTCCTCCAGCAGTTCTTCAGTCTTGGCGATCCACTGGCGCTCCCGCAGGCGGTACGGTGCGCGGTTTTGCAAGCGGACCTGGGTGGCCACGCCGAGGGCCCCGAGGGACACCCGGGCGGCACTGAACACCTCGGGGTGACGCTTGGCGTCGCACTCCAGCACCTCACCCTGGGCGGTCACCAATTGCAGGCCGGTGACGCAACCGGAATATGAGGTGAAGCCCACGCCGGTGCCATGAGTGGAAGTGGAGATCGCCCCGGCCAGGGTCTGGTAGTCGATATCCGCCATGTTCGGCAGCGCCTGCCCGACGTCTTTCAAGGCCTGGCCCATGCGCGACATCGGCGTGCCGGCGGCGAAGGTGGCCTGCAAGGTTTGCGGGTCGTGATCCAGCAGGCCATTGAAGTAGCTCAGGGACAGCAACGTGCCGTCGGTGGGCACCAGGGCACTGAACGAATGGCCCGAGCCCACCGGCCGCACCTTGCCCGGTGCCTGGCCGATGACCTGCACCAGTTCATCAAGGTTCTTCGGCGCCAGCCGCGCCAGGGGCAGACAGGTTTGCGCCCCCGACCAATTGCGCCAGGGAATCAGCCGCGGTGCCCGGGCCAGCTGGGCCAGTACCGGGTTACTGGTCAATGCCATGAACGCGCCGGCTACCGCGCCGCGCTGCAATAATTCTCGCCGTGAAAGCCCCATCGCGTACCCCGTTATTCTTATTGGATGTGTTGACCCGACATAAAGCTGATCAGCCCCAGGAATTGCGCTTCGGAGCACTGCACGCACAGCCCCATCGGGGGCATGCCGTTGTAGCCATTGATGGTGTGGTCCAGCAGGGTGTCCGGGCCCTGGGCGATGCGCGGGCTCCAGGCCGGGCCGTCACCGGTCAGCGGCGCACCGGAGGCCGGGTTGGCGTGGCACAGCTTGCAACTGGTGTCGTAGACCTGGGCCAGGGCTGCGTCGCTCGGCATGGCATTGGCCGCCGTGGCACGTTCGGGGGGATGTTTCGGTTTGTCGCCACAGGCTGTCAGCAGGCAGGTCACGGCCAGCAGCAGACTGATGCGACGGGGGTTGATTGCCCGCATAGCCACCTTCTCTCTTATTGTGTGAAAGCGTGATCCACACTAAGGCAGCCAGGGCGCGGCGTTGAGGGTATTGGGGGACAGAAAGGGGGGCTTGGGCGGACAGGCTTCAGCGGCTGATCGTTCCCACGCTCTGCGTGGGAACGCCGCCTTGGACGCTCTGCGTCCGCGTTGTGACGCAGAGCGTCACGGGATGCATTCCCACGCAGAGCGTGGGAACAATCAGTCAGGCAGATTTAGAACGCGATACCGACCTTGAACCCATACTCGTCACGCTTGAGCTTGGTGTTGTCGGCCACGTACGAATCGTCATCGAGCTTGTACTCGGTGCGGGTGTAGTACAGGCCCGCCATCACTGGCAGATCGCCTTTCTGGTTCATCAGCAGGCTGACTTCGGCGTACGGGTTGGTGCGGTCCTTGAGGTCCACGGTGTCGCTGCCGATGCCGTCGACCTTGAGCTTGGCGCGGCCGTCGATGGTATGGCGGGCGCCCAGTTCAACACGCATGGTCATGTCATCGAACTGGTGGTTGTAGCCCAGGGCCGCCTTGGCGAACGGCGATTTGTTGGTGAGTTTCATGTCGTAGTCGCCCGAGTCCGGCTCGTAGCGGGTCCAGCTGTAGCCGCCACCCACCAGCACGTCGACGAAGTTGCGCGCATCCAGCGCGGCACGCCAGCCGAGGTCGAGGTCGGCCTGGCCTTCCTTGAGCTTGTTGTCGCTCTTCTCGCCGTACTTGGCTTCGATACCGGCCTGGTAGATAAAGCCGGATTCAGCCGTCAGCTTGTTGCCGAAGTTATAGAACAGGCCGGCTTCAGGCATGTGGTCCTTGTCGCTTTGGCTACCGCCTTCGAGTTTGAAGTCGTTGTAGCTGCCGAGGATCCCGAAGGTGGAAATCGGGTCGGTCGGCGCTGCGGCGAACACCACACCAGGTGCCGCGATCAAGGCCAGGACCGAGGAATTCTTGAGGATCTTTCCGAATAGTTTGGACATCGTTTTACGTCTCCATTGCAGGTGGCAAATTATTCAGGAAACGCTTCGAACCCTCGTTTTGGCGAAAGGTTCGAATTAATTTGCACCTTTTTCGAGGTAAAACGGTTCAGCGAAGGCTCTATATCAAGCGTCTTGGACGTGAGCCAGCAAACGACCGAGAATTGACCGCAACTGCGGATGCTCCGGCAGGCGAATGCCAAAGCTGGCCTGCAACAGGTTCAGCAACTCTTCGACGTCCTCGATTGCACGCTTTTCGCTGGCCCGGTCCAGGTAGTGAATCGCGTACTGCCCGTTGTTCAGCGTGCGGCGAAATCCCGGGCCAATCAGTGCGACTTTCAGCTGGCCGAGGAACGGCGAATCCGGGTGGGTGGAGACGTACCAGTTACCGATCTCGTAGTCGAAGTGTGACTGCACCTGCAGGTCGAACACATATAAGCCGCGCCACTCACCGGCGACCTGCGCCCACAAGGTGTAGCTGCCCTCGTCCAGGCTCAGGCGATAGGGTTCATGGGCGGTGGCCTGGGTGGCATCGGTGTCCAGTTGCAACGGACTGGTGGGCACCATGCCACCAAAGCCGACATCACTGATGTAACGCACGCCGTCCAGGGTCACCAGGCTCAGCCGATGGGTGCGCGCCGTCAGTGCATCGGGTGGCCCCCCCATCACCACACGGCCGGTAATGCCCCGCGCCTCGAAGCCCAACTCCTGCAACAAGGCCAGGAACAGCTGGTTCAGCTCGTAGCAATAACCACCACGGCCGTCGAACAGGACTTTTTGTTCGACGCTCGGCAAATCGATCGGCACCGGTGCGTGCAGCAGGGTCGACAGGCTTTCAAACGCGAAGGTGCTGACATGGCGCAACTGCAGATCCTGCAGGGTTTGCAGGGTGGGCGGAGGCGGCGTGTCGTAGCCCAGACGTTGCAGGTAGAGGCGGCTGTGGGTCAGCTCTGGCATGACGCAATCCTGGAGTCGGTGGCGAAAGCACCACTAATACCCTGACGGCGGTTATTTGCCAATTGTGGGTTGAATCAAATGCAAGTCCTCAGATGCACAAACTTTCTGAACCTTTCTGAACTGATTTATATCCATTCACTACAAGACAGGGAGGCATCATGAGTACCGCAATGATCTACACCATCCACTACTTGCTACACGGCGAACCAAAAACCTTTGTGGTGCGTGCCGAGGTCATGAACAACGCCGAAGCGTGGCATTGGGCGGCCGTTGACGCCGACATTGCCCACGTGGGGCGGATAGGCCGGCCGGGCCACGAGCGGGTGAAAAAGACCACTCGTCCCTGGGCGGAGAAGTTCGGCATCACCGAGGTGACATGGACAGCCCCGAAACGGCTTGGTTGAGGAATAAAAAGCCCCGCACGACGGCGGGGCTTGTTTCACTTTTTCAGATCACCGAGGGGATCATAGGCCGGCTTCTTGCCGGTTTTTTCTGGCTTGTCCAACGGGGCAATGGCGGGACCTACCGGGTCGACCTGTGGGTCTGCGACGTCCGGGGAATCGGGGTCGAAACCCAATTCGTCCTTGCCGCTGGAATGCTCGGATGAATGCGGGCCGCTTGTACGATTAGTCATAACTACCTCCTTGGCGCGCCGGGTCTACAGCGGGCGGGCCTTGTCGTGCAGGTTTTCCAGGTCTTCCTCGACCTGCTCTTCTTCGTCTTGCCGTTCGGCCGGGTCGTTGGGGCGCAGGGCGTCGTTGTCACGCTCCTCTTCGCCGGGCGTGCGGTCGGGGTTGGGTGTGCCGGGCGGCTGTTGCTGGTACCGGGTCATGGTTCACCTCACTTGGGGGTCGGTTGCCTACAGGGGTTAGAGAAATTGCGCTGATCCATCGTTCAACCTGATTACCGTCACTCCGACGGGTGAAGCATGAGAAGATGCTGGCCGGCGTTATAACCCTACTTGTGCCATGGAGACTGACCCTGGATGTTTGAGCTCAAACCGTGCGACCCGATTGTTTTTCGCCAGCAGACGCGACGCAGTACGTTGATAGTCGCGGGGTTGTTTGTGGTGTTGGCGATGGTGCTTTCCAGCCTGGCGGTGATGCTGTTTGGTGAGCCTGGGGGGGATAATTTTCGCTTTAATGTGGGCGGGGTGTTTGCCGGGGTGTTGATTACCGTAGGGCTGGTGCGGGGGCCGTTCTGGAACCAGGCCTGGTTCGCGCCGGCGGTGTATGGGTGGCAGCTCAAGCGCAGCCTGATGAGTGTGACTAATGTGATGCACAAGGTGACTGACGGGGTGAAGGCGAATGATCCGGTGGCGATCAAGTTGCTGCGGTTTTATCACCTTGGGTTGATGCAGATGCACGAACTGGACGCCAATTCGAGTTCTCAGGCGCAGTTGGTGCGGGAGGTTGATGAGCATCTGGAGAAGATGCGGGGGTTGGGGATTGAGCCTGACCAGACGCGGCTGGATCCGGATTGGGTTGAGGCTGTGAAGGCTCGCTGATTGGGGGGCATATCCGTTATTTGGGTGATGGCTGATATGGGTTCCGCTCTTACAGCGGCTCACTTTTGAACAGCGCAAAAGTAAGCAAAACGCTCTTGCCCCACCACTCGGCACCTCGCCTAGGCTCGGTGTG
>NZ_JBIUVK010000069.1:0-23514 GCF_044742865.1 Pseudomonas sp. NPDC087814
TGGGGCAAGAGCGTTTTGCTTACTTTTGCGCTGTTCAAAAGTGAGCCGCTGTAAGAGCGGAACCCATATCAGCCATCACCCAAATAACGGATATGTACTCACCCCAGGGTCCGTAACAAAACCGTCATCCCCCTGGGCTAGGCTCGCGGGCTCGAACGCCCCACGAGTCCCAAGTCCATGTTCAAAGGCCTGCTCTACGCCGCGCTGCTGTTCACCCTGACGGCCCACGCCGAAACCTGGCCGCAGAAGGATTGGTCCCAAGGCCAACCGCTAACCGGCCCGGCCGCCCAAGCCCTGGACGACTACGCCTTCCCACCCCGCGATGACACCACCCGCAAAGGCGTCCGCACCGACGCCTTGCTGGTCATCCGCGACGGCCAGATCATCTACGAACGCTACGCCGCCCCCACCACCGCCAGCACCCCGCACCTGACCTGGTCCATCAGCAAAAGCCTGATGGCCACCGTGCTCGGCGTGGCCTTCGGCGAAAACCGCTTCAAACTCACCGACCCCGCCGCGCGCTTTTACCCGCCGATGAAACAACACCCCGGCGTGACCATGGCCGACCTGCTGCACTGGGCCTCTGGCCTCGACTGGCAGGAAGACTACGAATACGCCCCGCTGAAATCTTCGGTGGTCGCCATGCTCTACACCCGCGGCCACCACGACATGGCCGAGTTCGCCGCCGACACCGCGACCTCCAGCGCCCCCGGCCAGGCATTCCGCTACTCCAGTGGCGACAGCAATATCCTGTCCGCCACCCTCAAGGGCATGCTCGGCCACAAGGCCTACGTCGACTACCCATGGACCGCCCTGTTCCAGCCACTGGGCATCCACAACGCCACCTGGGAAAGCGATGCCGAGGAAACCTTCGTCGCGTCCTCATATGCCTACCTCACCGCCCGCGACCTGGCCCGCGTCGGCCTGCTGATGCAGCGCGACGGCCGTTGGGGCGAGCAACAATTGCTGCCCAAGGAGTGGGTCGCGTTCAATCGCCAACCGTTCGACAAGTACAAGGCGGGCCAGGACGAAGCCGTTCCGGGCGGCCAATGGTGGCTCAACCGCGAAGTGCAGGGTGCCGCCAGACCCTGGCCGGACGCGCCCGCCGACACCTTCGCCGCCCTCGGCCACTGGGGGCAGGCGCTCTACGTGATGCCCGAAAAACAGCTGGTCATCGTGCGCTACGGTGACGACCGCGACGGCAGCTATCGCCACAACGAACTCCTCAAGCGCGTCCTTGCAGCGGTGCAACCATGATCCGCCGTCATCCCTTCGTCAGTCTGTTGATCCTGCTGTTACTCGTGTTGCTCGGCTGGGTCTGGCACGAGCGGGTCAACCTGCAAGCCTTCCCCGACATCATCGCGGCCTACACCGCCAAGGAGTACTGCTCCTGCCGATATGTGGAGGGTAATCCCGCTGATTATTGCCAGGGTTATGTGAAGCAATACGTGCCCACCAGCGCCTTCACCGACAACCCTGAAAAACACCTCGTGACCGCCAGCGGCCTGGGCCGCGCCCACAGTGCCCAATGGCTGGGCCAGCGCGAGGGCTGCCGCCTCTTGCCCTAATGCAGCCACAGGTGGGGCTGAGGTTCCACAGGGTGGAACCACCTTTGATTGTCCTCCTGCGCACATCGCGGTTATCTGGCGGTGTGCAACGAAAAAGAACGGGAACACCCGCCTGCGAGGAGAATCACCATGAGCCCACACCAGCACATTCTGGATTGGCTGAGCGATGTCGCCAGCGACCTGCACGCCGTGCGTCAGGACATTCACGCCCACCCCGAACTGGGTTTTGAAGAAAACCGCACCTCCGCCCTCGTGGCGCAATCGCTGCGTAACTGGGGCTACGAAGTCCACACCGGCATCGGCCAGACCGGCGTGGTGGGTGTGCTGCGCAATGGCAGCAGCTCGCGCAAGCTCGGTATCCGCGCCGACATGGACGCGTTGCCGATCATCGAAAACACCGGCGCCAGCTACAGCAGCCAACACGCCGGCTGCATGCATGCCTGCGGTCATGACGGCCACACCACCATGCTGCTGGGCGCCGCGCGTTACCTGGCCGCGACCCGTCAATTCGACGGCACCCTGAACCTGATTTTCCAGCCCGCCGAAGAAGGCCAGGGCGGCGCCGAAGCCATGCTCGCCGACGGCTTGCTGGAGCGGTTTCCCTGCGACGCATTGTTCGGCATGCACAACATGCCGGGCTTGCCCGCCGGCCATCTGGGCCTGCGCGTTGGACCGATGATGGCCTCCCAGGACCTGCTCACCGTGACCCTCGAAGGCGTCGGTGGCCATGGCTCCATGCCGCACCTGACGGTCGACCCGCTGGTGGCCGCCGCCAGTATGGTCATGGCATTGCAGACCGTGGTGGCGCGCAATATCAATGCCCAGGAAGCCGCCGTGGTGACCGTCGGTGCCCTGCAAGCGGGCCAGGCGGCCAACGTGATTCCCCAGCAAGCACTGTTGCGTTTGAGCCTGCGTGCCCTGGATGCAAGCGTGCGTGAACTGATGCTGGAGCGGGTCAAGGCGATCATCCTGACCCAGGCCGCGAGCTTCGGCTGCACCGCGCAGATCGAACATCGCCCGGCCTATCCGGTGCTGGTCAACCATCCCGAAGAAACCGAATTCGCCCGCCAGGTCGGCGTCGCCCTGCTGGGTGAAGATGCCGTCGACGGCAACACCACCAAGCTGATGGGCAGCGAAGACTTCGCCTGGATGCTGCAACGCTGCCCCGGCAGCTACCTGTTTATCGGCAACGGCGTGTCGCGGCCGATGGTCCACAACCCCGCCTATGACTTCAACGACGACATCCTGTTGACCGGCGCCGCCTACTGGGGCGCGCTGGCCGAGAGCTGGCTCAAGCCCGCCTGACGACCTCTTTTTTCTGCCGCTGGACCCTTTTCCGACTGGTTGAATGGAGTGTTCCCATGCAGGCTTCAAAACAAGGTGTACCCCGCACCCGCCAAGTGGTGGCGGCGGTGATCGGCAATGCGCTGGAATGGTATGACTTCATCGTCTACGGCTTTCTCGCCAGCATCATCGCCCGGCAATTTTTCCCGTCGGAGGATGAATACGCCTCGCTGCTGATGGCCCTGGCCACCTTTGGCGTCGGCTTCTTCATGCGCCCGGTGGGCGGGATTCTGCTGGGCATGTATTCGGACCGTAAAGGCCGCAAGGCCGCGATGCAGTTGATCATCCGGCTGATGACCGTCTCCATCGCCTTGATCGCTTTCGCTCCCAGCTACGCCGCGATCGGCATGGGCGCGCCGATGCTGATCGTGGTTGCACGCATGCTCCAGGGCTTTGCCACCGGCGGCGAATACGCCAGTGCCACGGCGTTCCTGGTGGAAAGCGCGCCGGCCCATCGCAAGGGGTTGTACGGTTCGTGGCAGTTGGTGGGGCAGTGCCTGGCGGTGTTCGGCGGCGCGGCGATGGTGGCGTTGGTCACGCACTTCTTCGAGCCGCAAACCCTTGAAGTCTGGGGCTGGCGCCTGCCGTTCATCTTCGGCTTGCTGATCGGTCCCGTGGGCTTGTGGATCCGCCGGCACATGGAAGACCCCGAGGAATTTATCGAGGCACGCAAACAGGCCAAGGGTGCGGCGCCGAGCTTGATGGACGTCATCCGCGACCACCGCCGCAGCATCTTGGTATCGATGGGCCTGGCCTGTGGTGCAACGGTGTCGTTCTACGTGGTGCTGGTGAACATGCCGACCTTTGCCCACAAGAACCTCGGCCTGCCGTTGGACCAGGTGTTGATGGTGCAGATGTTCGCGGTGGCGCTGATGACCGTGGTGATTCCGCTGTCCGGCCTGCTGTCGGATCGGTTCGGTCGGCGTCCGGTATTGATGGCGTTCACCCTGGCGTTTTTTGTGATGGTGTACCCGCTGTATGTGTGGGTCGCGGCGGCACCGTCCATCGAGCGTTTGCTGGTGATGCAGGTGATGTTGTGCACTGCCATCGGCGGCTTTTTCGGCCCGGCGCCGACGGCCCTGGCCGAGCAGTTTCCCATCGAAGTACGCTCCACCGGGGTGTCGGTGGCTTACAACGTGGCGGTGATGGTATTCGGGGGCTTTGCGCCGTTGATCGTCACCTGGCTCAGCAAGGTGCTGGGCACGCCGGTAGCCCCGGCATTTTATGTGCTGTTCGCTTGCGTCCTGACGCTGCTGGGCACTTACTGCATGCATGAGGCGCCACGGGCGAAACGACCGGCGCCGTTTTCCAGCGAGGTGAAACCTTGAGTATTGTTGAACTGGATGCCATCGAACTGTCTCGGGCGATCCATGCGCGGCAGGTGTCCTGCCATGAAGTGATGCAGGCGTATCTGGCCCAGGTCGAACGCTTCAACCCGACGGTGAATGCGCTGGTCTCGCTGCGCTCCCATGAGGACGTGCTGGCCGAAGCGGCGCAGCGTGATCGCGAGTTGGACCAAGGCCAATCCCGTGGCTGGATGCACGGCATGCCCCAGGCCATCAAGGACCTGGCGGCGACCCAGGGCCTGCGCACCACCCTCGGTTCGCCGCTGTTCGCCGAGCATGTTCCTCAAGAAGATGCGATCAGCGTGGCGCGGGTACGGGCCAGCGGCGCGATCATCATCGGCAAGACCAACGTGCCGGAATTTGGCCTGGGCTCGCAGACCTACAACAGCGTGTTCGGTACCACCGGCAACGCCTATGACCCGCGCCTGGTGGCCGGTGGCAGCAGCGGCGGCGCGGCGGTGGCGCTGGCATTGCGCATGCTGCCGGTAGCGGATGGCAGCGACATGATGGGCTCGCTGCGAAACCCGGGGGCGTTCAATAACGTATTTGGCCTGCGTCCGTCCCAGGGGCGGGTGCCTCACGGGCCGGCGCCGGAGCTGTTCGTCCAGCAACTGGCCACGGAAGGCCCGATGGGTCGCAGCGTGGCGGATGTGGCGCGGCTGCTGAGTGTGCAGGCCGGCTACGACCCTCGGGTGCCGCTGTCGCTCAAGGAGGATCCGGCGGTGTTGGGTGAGCCACTGCAGCGCGACTTCAAGGGTGCACGCCTGGGCTGGCTCGGGGATTACAACGGTTACCTGCCGATGGAAGACGGCGTGATGAGCCTGTGCGAATCGGCCCTCAAGGACTTCGCTGCGCTGGGTTGCGAGGTCGAGCACTGCCAACCGGAATTTTCTCTGGAACGCCTGTGGCAGACCTGGCTGGTGCACCGCCATTGGCTGATCCAGGGCTCCCTCGGCGCGGCCTACGCCGACCCGCAAAAGCGCGCACTGCTCAAGCCGGAGGCGCAATGGGAAGTGCAGGGCGGATTGCAACTGAGTGCGGCGGACGTTTACCAGGCTTCGATCAACCGCAGCGACTGGTACCGCGCCCTGGGCAAACTGTTCGAACGTTACGATTTCCTGTTGCTGCCCACCGCCCAAGTGTTCCCTTTCGATGCACAACAAGCCTGGCCACGCCTCGTCGCAGGGCGCGAGATGGACACCTACCACCGCTGGATGGAAGTGGTGATCGGCCCCACACTGGCCGGCCTGCCGAGCATGAACGTGCCGGTGGGTTTCAACCCCCAGGGCTTGCCCATGGGCCTGCAGATCATCGGCCCGGCCCAGGCGGACAGGGCGGTGTTGCAACTGGCGTACGCCCACGAACAACTGACCCGCTGGGTGCAGCGGCGACCGCCCGCTTGCCTCTCGGCGACCGGTTGAGCCGCGACGGGCCTGTATCTTGCTGTGAAATCAGATCATCCATCGGCATCAAGGAGATCGACACATGGGCAGCGACGCCGAGACGGGAACCGTACGCTCAGTAGGGCGGGCACTGGCGATCATCGAATTGCTCGGCGAGCATCAGGCGCTGGGGCTGGAAGAGTTGCATTACCTGACTCACCTGCCCAAGGCCACGGTCTCGCGGATGCTGCTGACCTTGCAGGAACAGGGCTGGATCTATCGTGGGCTCAGCGACCGGCGTTACCGCCTGCGGGCCAGACGGTTGTTCGGCGACACCCAGCAACGCTTCAAGCGCCAACTGGTGGAAAGCGCCGCGCCGTGGCTGCTGGACCTCAGCGAGCGCACCGGCCTGGTGGTGGACCTGTCGAGCTTCGACGGCGAGCGCCTGGAAGTGATGGAAAGCGCGATCCCCACGGTGCTGCGCAAGCTCTACCCGAACAATTGCCAGATCGTCGGCCAGCACGCCAGCCTGTTTCATTCGGCCATGGGCAAGGCGTGCCTGGCGCAATTGTCGGCGGATGAAGTGCAGCGCCTGGCAGGCCGTGAGCATGTGGCGGAAGACGATCAATACCGGGCGTGTGAACAATCCCAGCACCAGGGGTTTGGCCAACGCACCGAAGGCTACTGGGAATACCCGGTGCGCCTGCCGTTCCTGATTCGCGCGGTGGCCTTGCCGGTGCGGGCCAATGGCCGGTTGGTGGGCAGCATGGCGCTGCATTGGCCGATGGATCAGGCACCGGTGGAACGGGTGCTGAGCCTGCACCTGGCCAGCCTGGAGTCGACGATTCGCGATGTGCAGCAGGCGTTGGCCTGACCACCGTTCCCCCGTAGGAGCGAGCTTGCTCGCGAAGAACTCACAGGCACCGCGTTCATTCAGAATGCCCGCGTCATCGTTGGCAACCTTCGCGAGCAAGCTCGCTCCTACAGGAGGTCTTTGTTACTGTTCGCCCAGGTTTTTTGCCCCACGAGTCTTTATGTCCCTGTTCAAACCCATGGCCTTCCTGCTGCTGGCCGCTGCCGCCGTGCCTGCCCACGCCGACTGGTACCTGGACAACGAGTCCTCGCGCCTGTCGTTCGTCACCACCAAGAACACCGACATCGCCGAAGTGCAGCGCTTCCTGGTGCTGCATGGCAAGGTCGACAGCAAAGGCGCGGCGCAGCTGGAAGTCGAACTGGAGTCGATCAACAGCGGCATCCCGCTGCGCGACGAGCGCATGCGCAATGAGCTGTTCGAGATCAAGACCTTCCCGGACGCGGTGATCAATGCGCAGATCAACCTGCAACCGATCAACGACCTGGCCCCCGGCGCGCAATACGAGCTGCGCCTGCCGCTGTCGGTGACCCTGCACGGCAAGACCCAGGCCTACAGCACCGAATTGCTGGCGACCCGCCTGGATGACCGACGCTTCCAGGTGGTCACCCTGGAGCCATTGGTGGTGCACGCCGAGGATTTCGATTTGCTGCCGGGGGTAGCCGCATTGCGCAAGGCCGCCGGGCTGTCGCAGATCAGCCTGTCGGTGCCGGTGGGTGCGGTACTGATTTTCACGGCGCGCTGACATGAGCGGCGCAGTGTTCCCGTGGCGCAGCGCCAACCGTTTCGAGCTGATGGTCGACGGCCCGAGTTTCTTCCCACGCATGCTGGAAGGTATCGCCCAGGCTGAGCAACAGGTGGCGCTGGAGCTGTATCTGGTGGAGGCGGGCGCGTGTGCCGAGGCGATGGTTCAGGCCCTGGTGGCGGCCGCCGAACGTGGCGTGCGCGTACGTTGCCTGTTCGATGACTACGGCAGCCTGGCGTTTACCCTGGGCCTGCGTCGGCGGTTGATCGATGCCGGGGTGGACCTGCGATTCTACAACCGCCTGAGCTGGCGCCGCTGGATGCGCAACCTCTATCGGGACCACCGCAAGCTGTTGTTGATCGACCAGACCATCGCCGTGGTTGGCGGCACCGGCGTGACGGATGAATTCTGGACGCCCGGGGAAGACACCGCCGACTGGCACGAAGTGATGGTGCAGATTCGTGGCCCGCTGGTGCTGGATTGGCAGGCGTTGTTCGACCGTCAGTGGCTGGCGAACGACGATCGTAGAGCCTGGAAACCGGCCACGCATTTTGGCCTGCCACGCTTGCCCAAGGTGCCAGCGACAGGACCGGGGCTGGGGCGTGTGGCCTATGCCGACGCCCGCCAGCATCGCGATATCTTGCAGTCACTGATCCGTGCGCTGAACAGCGGCCACCAGCGTATCTGGCTGGCCACGCCGTATTTCCTGCCGACCTGGAGCGTACGGCGTGCCCTGCGCCGGGCGGCGGGGCGCGGGGTGGATGTGCGTTTGCTGTTGACCGGGCCACGTACCGATCACCCGTCGGTGCGGTATGCCGGGCACCGTTACTACCCGCGTTTGCTCAAATCCGGGGTGCAGATCTTTGAATACCAGCCGTGCTTCCTGCACTTGAAAATGGTGCTGGTGGATGATTGGGTGAGCATTGGCTCGTGCAACTTCGACCACTGGAATCTGCGCTTCAACCTGGAAGCGAACCTGGAAGCGTTGGACCCGGAATTGACGTTGGCAGTGGTGGCGAGTTTCGAGCGGGATTTTGCCCTGAGCCAGGCGGTGAGCCTTGAGGCATGGCAGTCGCGGCCGTTGTGGCGGCGGGTGAAGCAGCGGGTGTGGGGGTGGATTGATCGGTTGGTGGTCAACCTGCTGGACCGCCGCGGATAAGCCAGAATACCCCAATCAAATGTGGGAGCAAGCCCGCTCCCACATTTTAGATCGTTCCCACGCTCCGCGTGGGAATGCCTCTTGTGACGCTCTGCGTCAAGCGTTGGGACGCGGAGCGTCCCGGGCTGCGTTCCCACGCGGAGCGTGGGAACGCTCAGTTAGAGCAGTTCGAAGCTCTGCTGCTTCACATCCTGCGAATCCAACCCGATCTGCACATTGAACTCGCCCGGCTCAGCCGCAAACTTCAGCTGGGTGTTGTAGAACTTCAAGTCTTCCTCGGTGATGGTGAAGTGCACCGCGCGCTCTTCGCCCGCCTTGAGCATGATCTTCTGGAAGTTCTTCAATTCCTTCACCGGGCGGATCATCGAGCCGGCCACGTCCTGGATATACAGCTGCACCACGGTTTCGCCATCGACCTTGCCGGTGTTTTTCACCACCACGGTGGCGTCGAGCTTGCCGGTCTTGTTCAGGGTGGTGGACGACAGCGCCATGTCCGACAGGCTGAAACTGGTGTAGCTCAAGCCGTAACCGAACGGAAACAGCGGCCCGGTGGTGTCATCGAAGTACTGCGAGGTGTAGTTGCCCGGCTTGCCCGGAGTGAACGGCCGGCCAATGCTCAGGTGGTTGTAGTAGGTCGGAATCTGCCCCACCGAACGCGGGAAGGTGATCGGCAGCTTGCCCGACGGGTTGTAGTCACCGAACAGCACGTCAGCGATAGCGTTGCCGCCTTCGGTGCCGGCGAACCAGGTTTCCAGGATTGCGTCAGCCTGTTCGTTCTCCTCGACAATCGACAGCGGACGGCCGTTCATCAACACCAGCACCAGCGGTTTGCCGGTGGCTTTCAAAGCCTTGATCAGGTCGCGCTGGCTCTGCGGGATGTTCAGGTCGGTGCGGCTCGACGATTCGTGGGACATGCCACGGGACTCGCCCACGGCGGCCACGACCACATCGGCGCCTTTGGCGGCCTTGACGGCTTCGTCGATCATGTCCTGGGACGAGCGCGGGTCATCCACAACTTCCGGGGCATCGAAGTTCAGGAAGTTGAGGTAGTCGACGACTTTCTTGTCGTTGGTGATATTGGCGCCACGGGCATAGATCACCTTGCCCTTGTCGCCGATCACGGCGTTCATGCCGTCCAGCAGGGTCACCGATTGCGCGGGTTTACCGGCAGCGGCCCAGCTGCCCATCATGTCGATCGGCGCCTTGGCCAGCGGGCCGACCAGGGCGATGGTCGCGTCCTTTTTCAGCGGCAGGGTGTTGTTCCGGTTTTTCAGCAGCACCTGGCTGCGGCGCGCCACGTCACGTGCGTCGGCGCGATGCAGGCGGCTTTCGGCGTAGGTGTCGGCCGGGTCATCCTCGGCCTTGCCGATGCGCAGGTACGGGTCGGCGAACAGGCCCATGTCGTACTTGGCGCCGAGCACTTCGCGCACGGCGTTGTCGATGTCGCTCTGTTCGATCTCGCCGGACTTCAGCAGGCCGGGCAATTCCTTGCCGTAGAGCGAGTCGTTCATGCTCATGTCGATGCCGGCCTTGATCGCCAGCTTGGCGGCTTCACGCCCGTCCTTGGCCACGCCGTGCTTGATCAGCTCGAAGATCGCACCGTGGTCGCTCACGGCCAGGCCCTTGAAGCCCCAGTCCTTGCGCAGCAGGTCGTTCATCAGCCAGGTGTTGGCGGTGGCGGGTACGCCGTTGATCGAGTTCAGCGCAACCATCACGCCACCGGCGCCGGCCTTGATGGCGGCGTGGTAGGGCGGCAGGTAGTCCTGGTACATCTTGACCGGGCTCATGTCGACCACGTTGTAGTCGCGACCGCCTTCCACCGCGCCATACAGGGCGAAGTGCTTGACGCTGGCCATGATGCTGTCGGCCTTGGCCGGGCTGCTGCCCTGGAAGGCCTTGACCATCACTTCGGCAATGCGCGAGGTCAGGTAGGTGTCTTCGCCAAAGCCTTCGGAGGTACGGCCCCAGCGCGGGTCGCGGGAGATGTCGACCATTGGCGCGAAGGTGATGTCGAGGCTGTCGGCGGCAGCTTCCTGGGCGGCGATGCGCCCGGAGTGGCCGATGGCGTCCATGTCCCAGCTGGATGCCAGGGCCAGGCTGATGGGGAATATCGTGCGGTGGCCGTGGATCACGTCGTAGGCGAAGAACATCGGGATCTTCAACCGGCTGCGCATGGCTGCGTCCTGCATCGGACGGTTTTCCGGGCGGGTTATCGAATTGAAGGTGCCGCCGATGCGACCGGCGGCGATTTCCTTGCGGATCAGTTCGCGGGGCATTTCGGGGCCGATGCTGATCAGGCGCAATTGGCCGATCTTCTCATCAAGGGTCATCTGCTTGAGCAGGTCACTGACGAAGGCGTCCTTATCCTTGAGCACTGCGGGCTTTGTTTCGGCTAATACGGAATGAGTGGCCAAACTGACAACAAGGCCCAGCAAACACAGCTTCTTCATGAAAATCCTTTCTCGCAGCCTTGGGACCGGAGAGCGTCTATTGTTGTTCGGGTGTTGTTCAGATAAATACCGCACACTTCTGAACTCTTATTGGCGCTGGGCATCTTTTAGCTGATTGGCACGATGCAATCCAGTGGGTGGTGGCGGATTATGCCCTAAGCCCGTGGCTAACGCGTCAGTCGGTAAATTTCATAGGTTTGGCAGGAGAAACACCATGCAAGCAGCACAAGGTTACCGTTGGGGCTGGAAGGCCGTGGCATTGATACTGGTGAGCACCGTGCTGAGCGGTTGCGGCATCAACAAGATCCCGACCCTGGACGAACAGGCCAAGGCGGCCTGGGCCCAGGTGCAGAACCAGTACCAGCGGCGCGCCGACCTGATCCCCAACCTGGTGGAAGTGGTCAAGGGCTACGCCGCCCATGAACAGGACACCCTGACGGCCGTGATCGAAGCGCGGGCCAAGGCCACCTCGATCCAGGTGGACGCCAGCACCCTCGACAATCCCGAGAAACTCAAGCAGTTCCAGCAAGCCCAGGACGGTTTGAGCGGTGCACTCAGCCGTTTGATGGTGGTGTCCGAGCGCTACCCGGACCTGAAGGCCAACCAGAACTTCCTGGCCCTGCAATCGCAGCTTGAAGGCACCGAAAATCGCATCGCCGTGGCCCGCCGCGACTTTATCCAGGCAGTGCAGGCCTACAACACCGAGATCCGCACCTTCCCTGGCCGCCTGTGGCACAGCGTGATGTACAGCGACTTGCCGGTCCGCGCCAACTTCGAGGCCACGAGTGCCGATGCCGATAAAGCGCCGCAAGTGAAATTCTGATGGGCAAGCGCGCTTGGCTGATGGCGGCGGTGCTGCTGGCCTTCAGCCTGACCGCCCAGGCCGCCCTGAATTTCCCGGCCCTGACCGGACGGGTGGTGGACAACGCCCAGATGATCGACCCGGCCGTGCGTGCGCAGCTGACCCAGCAGTTGCAGGCGCTGGAGCAGACCAGCGGCGACCAGATCGTGGTGGTCACCGTGCCCGACCTGCAAGGCGTGCCCATTGAAGACTTCGGTTATCAACTGGGCCGCGCCTGGGGCATCGGCCAGAAGGGCAAGGACAACGGCGCCCTGCTGATCGTCGCCCGGGATGAGCACAAGATTCGCATCGAAGTGGGTTATGGCCTGGAAGGCGTGCTCACGGATGCGCAGTCCTGGGTGATCATCAACCAGGTGATCGCCCCGGCGTTCAAGGCGGGCAACTACAGCAAGGGCATCAGCGACGGCGTGGCGGCGATGCTGCAGGTGGTGGGCGGCGATCCGCTGGCCGTACCGGCGCATGTGTCCGAGGCCAACTTCGCCAAGCAAAACCCGGGCATTTCCATTGGCCTGTTCATCCTGTTGCTGGCAGTGTTGTGGCTGTGCAATCGCATGGGCCTGCCCGTTGGCGCTATCCTGCTGGCGATTCTTAGCAGCAGCGGTCGTGGCGGCGGGGGAGGCGGTGGCGGTGGTGGCTTCAGGGGCGGCGGCGGTGGTTTTGGCGGCGGTGGCGCCTCGGGCGGCTGGTAATGACAATAACTAGAGAGCATCAACAACCATGGCATTACTGAGTCAACACGAGCAACGCCAGGTCGCCGAGGCGATCGCCCGGGTCGAGCAACAGACCGACGCCGAACTGGTGACCGTGCTCGCGGCCCGCGCCGACGACTACGCCTACATCCCGCTGTTGTGGGCCAGCCTGCTGGCGCTGGTGGTGCCGGGGATCATCCACTACCTGTCGGGCTGGTTGACCATGTACACCTTGCTGCTGGCGCAGTGGGGCACTTTCGTCGTGCTGTGCCTGGTGTTCCGTTTGCCCAGGGTCACCACGCGACTGATCCCGCGCTCGGTGCGCCATTGGCGCGCGTCCAACCTGGCACGGCGGCAGTTTCTCGAGCAGCACCTGCACCACACGCTGGGCAGCACCGGGGTGCTGATTTTTGTCAGTGAGGCCGAGCGGTATGTGGAAATCCTGGTGGACAAGGGGATTTCCAGTCGCCTGGATGACAGCAGTTGGGATGCGATCGTCAAGGACTTCACCCGCCAGGTGAAGCAAGGCCAGACGTTGGCCGGGTTTGTGGCGTGTATTGAGGCTTGCGGGGAATTGCTCAGGGAGCACGTACCGGTGACCCACGCACGCAATGAGCTGCCGAATCGGTTGGTGGTGTTGGAGTAGTGTAAAATTCCCGGCATTCCCTGCCCGAGGCGTTTTTGTTCATGTCTGCCACCGCTAAACCTGCCAGCCCCGCGCCGGATCATCACGCGCAGTTCCTCGAACTGCTGAGCGCGAGCCTTGAGCAAAACGCCTTTATCAAGCTGGTGCTGGCCAAGTACGTCGGCACCGAGCCTGATCTTCAGAAGCTGATCATCAAGCAGCTGACGGTCAAGGATCAGCCTTGCCTGTCCTTCGTCTATCGCTACAAGACCCGCGACATCACCAAGAACTTCTCCCTGGCCGACGGCGTGGCGGCAATTGCCGAATTGTTGCCGGCGGCGTTCAAGAATGCGCACCTGCTGTCGGTGACCGACGAAGCCCAGCTGGAATACAGCAAGAAGAACAAAAGCTCACTGTTCAAAAGCAAGCCGCAGCAACTGCGCGAAGCGCCGTCTGCCGAGCACAACCGCGAGAAGAATCGCTTCCTGGACCTGACCCGGCCCTTTCTCGCCGACCTTGGCGTGACCAACGCCAAACACGAGCTGATCCCGGCGATGTCGCGCAAGTGGAAGCAGATCAACAAATTCATCGAAGTGTTCAGCCATGCGCTGACCACCTCGCCGCTGAAGCTGGACCAGCCGGTGCGGGTCGCGGACTTTGGTTCGGGCAAGGGTTACCTGACGTTTGCCATCCACGACTACCTGCGCAACACCCTCAACGCCGAGGGCGAAGTCACCGGCGTGGAGCTGCGCGAAGACATGGTGACCCTGTGCAACAACGCCGCCGCCCGCCTGGACCACCCGGGGCTGGTGTTCAAGTGCGGGGATGTGCGCAGCGTCGCGCCCAGCGAGCTGGACGTGATGATCGCCCTGCATGCCTGCGACATCGCCACCGACTACGCGATTCACACCGGCATCCGCTCCGGTGCGTCGATCATCATGTGCTCGCCGTGCTGCCACAAGCAGATTCGCCTGCAGATCCAGAGCCCGGCGCTGCTCAAGCCGATGCTGCAATACGGCCTGCACCTGGGCCAGCAGGCGGAAATGGTCACCGACAGTTTGCGCGCGTTGTTCCTTGAAGCGTGCGGCTATGAGACCAAGGTGTTTGAGTTCATCTCGTTGGAGCACACCAACAAGAACAAGATGATCCTGGCCGTGAAGCGTGCCGAGCCGGTGGACAACGCTCAACTCCTGGAGAAAATCCAGGAGCTCAAGGCGTTCTACAACATCACCGAACATTGCCTGGAAACCCTGCTGCGGTCGGAAGGTTACCTCGCCTGAGTACGACGCAAATCAAAAATGTGGGAGCGGGCTTGCTCGCGAAAGCGGTGTGTCAGTCACCTGATGTATCAACTGACCCACCGCATTCGCGAGCAAGCCCGCTCCCACATTAGATCGCGCTAGCCTTGGGAGCTGGCGCAGGCTTCACGCTGGTCTTGCGCCCCAACATCACCGTCACAATCACCCCGCAGGCAAACAGCCAGGTAATCGGCTCGATGTGTTCACCAAAAAACAGCGCCGAAAACGCGATGGTGAAAAAGATCTGCAACAGCTGAATCTGGCTGACCCGGGCGATGCCACCCATGGCGAGCCCGGCGTACCACGCAAAGAACCCCAGGAACTGCGAAAACAACGAGACATAACCAAACGCCCACCAGGTGCGCATGGAAATCGGCCCTTCGTGTTGCAGCGCCAGGTAGGCCACCGGCCCGATCAATACCGGCGTCGACAGCACCAGCGCCCAGCAGATTACCTGCCAGCCGCCCATCTCCTTGGCCAACCGGCCGCCTTCGGCATAACCCAGGCCACCCACGGCAATCGCGCCGAGCATCAACAGGTCGCCCGCCTGGATGCTGCCGGCCCCGGTGATCAACGCATAACTCAGCACCAGCGCACTGCCCAGCGCCGCGCAGGCCCAGAAGGCCTTCGACGGACGTTCATGGGACAGCCACGCCGCATACAGCGCCACGCACAGCGGCTGCAACCCGTTGACCAGCGCGCCATGGGACGCGGGCAAGGTTTGCATGGCCCAGGCCGACAACACCGGGAAACCCAGGATTACCCCGGCAATCACCAGCGTCAGCCCGCGCACCTGGCGCCAGGTGGGCCAGCGCTCACGGCGCCACAGCAACAACGCCGCCGCCGGCACCGCCGCGAACAACGCCCGGCCCAGGCCATTGAGCAACGGGTGGATTTCCTGCACCACGATACGGGTGAAGGGCAGGGTGAGGCTGAAGATGACGACGCCCAGCAGGCCGAGGGCCATGCCGGTATTTTCGCGGGAGCTCATGGAAGGAACCAGAATCGAATGGGCCGGAAGTGGATGTTCATCTAGCCACAAAGCCCCGCAAACGCGCGCTTACAGCTGGGTGCAGATTGGACCGTACAGTTTGTGTAGGAGCGAGCTTGCTCGCGAAAAACCTGAGAGCGTCGCGGGCTGTCTGGTTACCCGCGTTATCGTTAACGTGCTTCGCGAGCAAGCTCGCTCCTACAGAGGGCTGGTCCGCAATGATGTAGTAGCGGGCCATTACCCGGCTCATCGGCACAGGTCTATCTTGGCTACTCCTATCTGCCCAACCGTTCAACCGGAGGAATGTCCCATGGCCGCGAAAAAAATCCTGATGCTGGTCGGCGATTACGTCGAAGACTATGAAGTGATGGTGCCGTTCCAGGCGCTGCTGATGGTGGGGCATACCGTGCACGCGGTGTGCCCTGACAAGGCTGCCAGCCAGACCGTGCGCACGGCGATCCACGACTTCGAAGGCGACCAGACCTACAGCGAAAAGCCCGGGCACCTGTTCGCCCTGAATGCGGATTTTGCCAAGGTGAACGCCGCCGACTACGACGCGCTGCTGGTGCCGGGTGGCCGTGCCCCTGAGTACCTGCGGCTGAACGAAAAGGTCCTGCAACTGGTCAAGGATTTCGATCAGGCTGGCAAACCCATCGCTGCCGTGTGCCATGGCGCTCAACTGCTGGCGGCTGCCGGGATCCTGGAAGGCCGAGAGTGCAGCGCCTACCCGGCGTGCGGGCCGGAGGTACGACTGGCGGGCGGTACGTTCATCGATATCCCGGTGACCGACAGCCACGTTCAAGGCAATCTGGTGACGGCCCCGGCGTGGCCGGCGCACCCAAGCTGGCTCGCGGGTTTCCTCGGCCTGCTGGGCACCAAAATCACCCTGTAAAGCGGAGGTCATCGCCATGTGCGAACTGTACGTCAAGGCCGACCCGATTCTGTACGAATCCCGCTCGCGCTCCCTGCGCATCTGCGGCGTGGTGACCACCGTGCGCCTGGAAAACCAGTTCTGGGACATCCTCAGCGAGATCGCCGAGGTGGATGGCATGACCACCAATCAACTGATCGCCAAGCTGTATGAAGAAGTGATGGATTACCGCGGCGAAGTGGTGAATTTTGCTTCGTTCTTGCGGGTGAGTTGCACGCGGTATTTGAGCAAGCAGCGGGTTCACGCCCCAGAGCTCAGCCTTGTGAATACAAGAAATGGCGCGCAGAAGATCTGAATGTGGGAGCGGGCTTGCTCGCGAAGGCGGTGTGTCAGGTAACTCATGTACCGACTGATCCAGCGCTTTCGCGAGCAAGCCCGCTCCCACATTGATTAGGTGGGGTCAGAAGAACCGCGTCACACTGATCTTCGCATCCCGGCCCTTGGTGTAGGCGCGGTCGCCGCTCAGGGCCGGTCGGAAGTTGTTGTTGAACAGGTTGTCTACGGTGAAGTTCACCTCGGTACCCTTGAGGTAAGCCTGTTGCGGCTTCCAGCTGGCGAAGAGGCCCTGGGTGTTGTAGCGCTTGTTGCCGTACTGGTCGTAGAACAGGTCGCCGATGCTGGTGCCCGGGCCGCCGGAATACTTGTCGCTCGGCAGGCGGCTGGTGGCGCCGATGAACTGCCCTTGCCAGCCTACCCGCATATCCAGGCTCGGGATCTTGGTGCCGAGCACCACCACCCATTTGGTTGGCGGAATGTCCCGCGCCCAGACGTCCGGCCCCCACGGGTTGGTGTAGGCGCCTTCATGTTTACCGGTGGTGTAGGCGAACGATACCGAGCCGAACACGTAGGTGGAGTCATAGAAACTCTCGGCCTCGAAACCCTTGATGGTCATGCCGCCGATGTTGCGGTAGTTGGACATCGCGCCCGGCGGGCAGGCGCTGGAAATCGTCCCGCCGTTGACCGCCTGGTTCTGGCAGCCCACGCCTGTGGCCTTGAAGATTTCGTCCTCGACCTTGTTGTGGAACAGCGTGGTACGCAGTTGCAGGTTGTCGCCGTGGGCGAACACGTCGGCGAAACTGGTGACGTTGCCCAGGGTGATGGAGGTGATGCGCTCCGGGTCCAGGTCCAGGCTGGTGGCGGTGCGGCTGCCCAGGCCCTGGACTTCATACTGCTCGTCGATCACTGGCGCACGCCAGGTGCGGCTCCAGTTGGCGAACATCGCCACGTTCGGGGTGATGGTCCAGTACGCCGCCAGGCGTGGCGACCAGCCGGTGTAAGTGCGGTCGCTGTAGTCATGGCCGATGGCCGGGTCCGGGTTGCTGTAGTACGGCGCGTCGTTGGCCTCGCCGCGGTTGCGCACATGGTCATAGCGCATCGACGGGGTAATGGTCACATCGCCCAGCGTCACCGCGTCCTGGATAAAGAAGCTGTTGGTGTCGACCTTGCCATGGGGCATGAAGCCCGGCTGGAAGTGCCCGTAGTTGTATTTCGGGGTGTTGTAGGTGGCGCCGGGCATCCACATTTCGGTTTCCCGGGTGTGCTTGCGGATTTGCACACCGGTGGTCACCGCGTGCTGCAACGCACCGGTGGAAAACAGGCTGACGTTGCGTACGTCGAGGTTCTTGTCGTTATAGGAGGTGTCCATCTTGCGCCCGCCGGTGGCCAACTGGAAAAACGCCGTGGCGTCGCGCTCGTCGGTCTGGTCGGTATTGGATTCGGAGTACTTGATGGTCAAGTCCACCAGCGGGTTATTCATCGGCTGGTATTCGTACTTGCCGGACCAGGTGGTGTCGACGGTATTGCGGTTGGCCAGGAAGCGTTTCAGCGCGGCTTCGTAGCCATAGCGGTCGATGTTGGCCTGGGTCGGCGGCGTCGGGTAGCTGGCGGCAGAGAAGGGCGTCCAGCGCTGGCTGTTGGAGCGCGAATACGACAGACCCAGGCTTTGCTCATCGGTGAAGTGAGCATTGAACTTGAACAGTTTGCCGTCCACATTCTGGGCGCTGTTGGGCAGGCGCTTGGGGTTGATCGGGTACTGGTTGTTGTCGTTGGGCAGGGTGGCGGCCAGCTTCATGTCGCCGCCGTCGCGCTGGGTCAGGTAGGCCAGCGCATCGAAGCGGCCGTCATCGGTACGCCCGTAAACGGCACTGCTGTAGACCTGCTCATGGTCGTTGCTGGAGTAGCCGTATTTGAGCATGGCACCGCTGTTGCGCCCGTCCTTGAGCAGGTCCGGGGCATCCTTGGTGGTCATGTTGACCGTACCGCCAAAGCCGCCATTGCCGCTGAAGGGCGAGTTGGGGCCTTTCTCCACTTCGATGCTCTTGATCAGCTCGGGCTCGATAAACACAGTGCCCTGCTGGTAGCGCTCAAAACCGCTTTTGGTGGCGCCATCGACGGTCAGCGGCACGTCTTCGGCGTCGCCGAAACCACGGATGTTGATGGTCTGGCCACCGGGCTTCAGCGAGCCGCCCTGGCTGATGCCGGGCAAGGTTTGCAGCAGGCTGGGAATGTTGTTGGACTGGTATCGGTCGATGTCCGCCTGGGTCAGGGTGGAACGGCCGACGGTGGTGGAGTCGACCTCGCTGCCGGTGCCGATCACGCTCAGGGCGTCGAGCTGGATCGCGCTGCTGTTGGTGGTCTTGCCCTCTTCGGGGCGTACCACGTAAGTGCTGCCGACCTTGAGCAATACGAACTCGCCGTCCTTGAGCAGGGTGCGAATCGCCACTTCCGGTGTGAAGTCGCCATTGAGGGCCGGCGCCTGGATATTTTTCAGCAGCGCTTCATCGAACAGCAGCTGGATTTTCGCCTGCTGCGCCACCTGGCTCAGGGACGTGGCCAGGGACTGGGCCGGCAGTTGCAGCTTGAACGACTCGGCCTGGGCACTCAGGCTGAAGGCCAGGCAGGCGGCAATGGCGGTGGGTCGAAGAAACAGGTGCTGAACGTGGCAAGGCGCGCGAAACATGAAATCCCCCGGAGTAGCCAAATGGCCAGAAAGGTGTGCGTATCAAACGCAGACCCGAGGAAGACGCGGCAGGAAAAATAATCCTCACATGCGAATGCAAAATATTCTCAAATAAGAATTCCGCGGGGCTATTTGCGCGGTTCGATCCTGATATTGCCGTCGGCCAGGGCCACGGTTTTCACCGGCAATAGCGCCGGCAGGGCGTTGAGCAGGGCGTCCGGATCATTCACGTCCAGATTGCCCGAGACCTTCAGTTGCGCCACCGCGCTGTCCACCAGCAACGGCGCCTGGGGCCGGTACAGGCTCAACTCGTCCATCAGGCTGGCCAGCTCGCGATTACGAAACGACACGTGGCCGCCGCGCCAATCGGCGACCTCGCCGGCAGTGAGGATTTGCTGCTGCAGCGTGCCTTTGGCATAACTGAACGTAGCGCGCTGATCGGCGCCGAGCAGGGTGGCCGGCAGCCTGGCATCCGGATCGAACGCCACTTGCCCATGGGCCACGCTGACCACCAACTGCTGCTTGCTGCGCCGCACATCGAAGCCGGTGCCGACCACCCGCACATTGGCTTCACCGGCCTGCACGAACAGCGGTCGTTCCTTGTCGGGCGCCACCTCGATATACAACTGGCCCTGATCCAGATGCACGATGCGCTGGTGACTGTTGAAGTCCACCCGCAGGCGCGTATTGGCGTTGACGTACAAGGTGCTGCCGTCAGGCAAATGCATGGTGCGCATTCCTTTGGCATGGGCCGCGACCTGGGCGTGGAACAGCTCGCGTGGGGCGCCGATGTTGCTCGTCAGCACGGCACACACCAGGGCGGCAGCCACCGCCAGGGCCGGGCGCCACACGGGTGGTTTGCGCACGGGCAGCGGTGTCGGTTTGTTCAGTTGCTGCAACTGGGCCAGGTCGGCCCAAAGCTGTTCGAATTCCGCATAGGCGCGGGCATGGGCCGGCTCGGACTGCCAGGCGGCAAACGCTTTGCGGTCGGCGCGACCGGCGTCATTGCGGTTGCGCGCAAACCAGCTGACGGCCTGGGCATCGATGGAGTCGCTGGCCTCGATGTCACAGGTGTCGATGTCGCTCAGACGGGTCATTCTGGCTGCTCCTTGCCCTGTTCTTGTTGAAGTCGCTGCTTGCAATGCAGCAAGGCAAAAGCGATGTGCTTTTCCACCATGCTGACCGAAACGCCCATGCGCTCGGCGATCTGCGCCTGGCTCAGGCCTTCGAAGCGGTGCAGCATAAGGGCTTCTCGTCTTCTCGGCGAGAGTTCAGAGAGGACTTCTTTCAACTGTTCCAGGCGTTGCAGGCGTTGCGCGGCGGCCATGGGATCGTCTCGCGAGTCGCTGACAGGTTCGGCATCCAGTTCGGCCTGTTGCTGGTGGACGGTGTGCCGCACCTTTTGTTTGCGCCAGTGATCGCGCAGCAGATTGCGCGCCATCTGGAACAGAAACGCCCGTGGCTGCTCGACCTGAGCCCGGTCGCGGTAGTCCAGCCATTGGGTGAAGACATCCTGGGTCATGTCTGCCGCGTCGCTGGCGTTGTCCGTGCGTTTACGCAGGAAATGCAGGATATCTGCATAAAACCCGCGAAAGGCATCGGCCGACAGTGGGTCGGGCTTGGGACGAGACATGGATATCCTTCTTGACGAAGCACGACGTGGAAAAGTCGTGAATGATATCGAGAATTATTGTCATTTGTCTCTATTGAAAATCCAAGGTTGGATGCGGACTAAATGTGGGAGCGGGCTTGCTCGCGAATGCGGTGAGTCAGTCGACCTATTAATTGACTGACCCACCGCCTTCGCGAGCAAGCCCGCTGCCACATTTGGATTGCGTTTCAGCGCAACAGGGTCAGTAGTTCTTGCAACTGAACACGGCCTGCCTCAGCCAGCGGGAACACCGGCAGCCGTGGATCCCCCGACTCCAGGCCCGTCAGCCGCAAACCGGCCTTGATCGTCGCCGGCAAGCCACCTTTGAGGATGAAATCCAGCAACGGCAACTGGCGATAAAACAGCTCCCGCGCTTTCTCCAGGTCATTGGCCAAAACGGCTTCATACAAATCCAGGTTGAGCTGAGGAATCAGATTCGGCGCCGCCGTGCACCAACCTTTCGCACCCGCCGCAAACGCCTCCAGCGCCAGCGGATTGCAGCCGTTGTAGAACGGCACCTGGCCCTCGCTGCGCCGGTGCAATTGGTGCATGCGCTGAATATCCCCGGTGCTTTCCTTGACCATGGTCACGTTGTCGACGCTGTTGACGATGCGCAGGATCAAGTCCACCGACATGTCGGTGCCACTGGTGGCCGGGTTGTTGTAGAGCATGATCGGCACGCCGATGCTGTCGCCAATGGCCGCATAGTGGGCGAGGATTTCCGCCTCGCTGAGTTTCCAGTACGAGGCCGGCAATACCATCACCACGTCCGCGCCGTGGGCCTCGGCAAACTGCGCACGACGCACGGCCTTGGCGGTGGTCAGGTCGGAGACGCTGACGATGGTCGGCACACGCTTGCCCACCTTCTGGATGCTGTAGGCGGCGACTTCATCCCACTCTGCATCACTGAGATAGGCGCCTTCGCCGGTGCTGCCCAACGGTGCGACAGCGTGCACGCCGCTGTCGATCAGGCGGTCGATCGAAAGGCCCAGGGCGTCGAGGTCAATGCGCTGGCCGTCCGCGCTGAACGGGGTAATGGTGTAGCCGATAATGCCGTGAATAGAAGGGCTGGACATGGAAAGGTCTCCGGTCGAAAAAGGGTTTCAGTTCAGGCAATCGGCGTGTTGGCGCAGGTTCTGCCGAGCGTAGTAGTTGAACGCGGCGCCGTGGCGCTTGGGCTTGGAAATCCAGTCATGGGCTTCGCGGCCCAGTTCCGGCAGGATCGGCTTGATCGTGCCGGCGGCCATCGCCAGCAGCTGCAACTTGGCCGCGCGCTCGATCAACTGCGCGATCACACAGGCTTCCTCGATGCTCGCCCCAGTGGACAATTGGCCGTGGTGGGAAAGCATAATCGCGCGTTTATCCCCCAGGGCAGCGGTGATGATTTCACCTTCTTCGTTGCCCACCGGCACCCCGGGCCAGGCTTCGAGGAATGCGCAATCTTCGTACAACGGGCAGAGGTCCATGTGGGACACCTGCAACGGCACTTCCAGCATCGACAACGCAGCGATGTGGGTCGGGTGAGTGTGGATGATGCAGTTCACGTCCGGGCGACCGCGGTACACCCAGCTGTGAAAACGGTTGGCCGGGTTGGGCATGCCATGGCCTTCCAGCACCTCCAGGTCTTCGTTGACCAGCAACAGGTTGCTGGCGGTGATCTCATCAAAACCCAGGCCCAGTTGTTGGGTGTAGTAGGTGCCAAGTGCCGGGCCACGGGCGGTGATCTGCCCGGCGAGGCCGGAGTCGTGGCCGTTTTCGAACAGGATCCGGCAGGTCAGCGCCAGCTTTTGCCGGTCGGTCCACGTATTATCCGCCAGGGTGTTTTGCATCTGGGTCAGCGCCTGCTTGACCAGCTGGTCTTTCGGGAGTGCTAATGTCTTGGCCATATCAGTGTCCTTGTTCGTCGCAAATGACACTAAAGAGACTATATGACACAAAGTGTCATTGGCAAGTATTCATCATCGCCTCTTAATGGATTAACCGCTGCGCATGTCTATCCGTTTGAAAATATTGAGAAAAAAACTTGGTGTGACGTTGGAGTCGCTCGCGGAAAAATCCGGGATGACCAAGAGTTACCTGTCGAAAGTCGAGCGCGGGTTGAATACGCCGTCGATTGCGGCGGCGCTGAAACTGGCCAAGGCGTTGAATGTGAAGGTCGAAGAATTGTTCAGCGAGGACAATGTCAGCCTCGACAGCTACAGCCTGGTGCGCAGCCACGAACGGCAGGCGTTGTCGGGCACCGATGCGTCACCGGGTTACGCGGTGCTGGCGCATCAGGTCAGTGAGCGTAGTTTGTTGCCGTTCATCATTTACCCGCCGGCGGAGTTCACCGACAAGACCTTCAAGGAACATTTGGGGGAGGAGTTTTTGTTTGTGCATGAAGGTCAGGTTGAGGTGGATTTCATGAGTGAGCGGGTGGTGTTGAATCGGGGGGATGCTTTGCATTTCAATGCGCAGAAGCCGCATCGGATTCGGTCGGTGGGGGAGGTTCAGGCGCAGCTTTTGGTGGTGGTGCATAGTGCTGAGGGGTGATGGTGGGGGTGGGGGCATATCCGTTATTTGGGTGATGGCTTATATCGGTTCCGCTCTTACAGCGGCTCACTTTTGAACAGCGCAAAAGTAAGCAAAACGCTCTTGCCCCAC
>NZ_JBIUVK010000070.1:0-22179 GCF_044742865.1 Pseudomonas sp. NPDC087814
ACCTTTTTCTTGTGCTGCTATTTAAAGAGCGGGAGTATACCCGATTCGGCCGCGCCACCATCCCCTGGAGCCTTATGCCACGCTGCTTTTGGTGTTCTGAAGATCCGCTGTACATGGCTTATCACGATCAGGAGTGGGGAACGCCGCTGCGCGATGCGCAGGGACTGTTCGAGTTGCTTTTGCTCGAAGGGTTCCAGGCGGGCCTGTCCTGGATCACCGTTTTACGCAAACGCGAGCATTATCGAAAGGTCTTGTTCGGCTTTGATGCGCAGCGTCTGGCCCAACTGAGCGATGCCGAGATCGAAGCGCTGATGCTCGATTCGGGCATCGTGCGTAACCGCCTGAAACTCAATGCCACCCGGCGCAATGCCGCCGCCTGGCTGGCGCTGCAGGACCCCGTGGAGTTTCTGTGGTCGTTTGTGGGCGGCGTGCCCAAGGTCAATCATTTCAAGGACCGCAGCCAGGTCCCGGCCATTACGCCGGAGGCTGAGGCCATGAGCAAAGCCTTGAAAAAAGCCGGCTTCACCTTCGTCGGGCCGACCATCTGCTACGCGTTCATGCAGGCCTCGGGCATGGTCATGGACCACACTCAGGACTGCGACCGTTACGCGGACCTCGCCAACGCCGGTTAGAATGGCGGCTTTGCGCACCACACAAGATCAGGAGTGACCTGTGGAAAAGTTTAAAGGCGCCTTGCTGGTAGGCGCTCTTCGGTTGTTTGCCCTGCTGCCCTGGCGCGCGGTGCAAGCGGTCGGTTCGGCAATTGGCTGGATCATGTGGAAAACCCCCAACCGTTCCCGTGAGACGGTGCGGATCAACCTGTCCAAATGCTTCCCGGACATGGATCCGGCCGAGCGCGAGCGTCTCGTTGGACGCAGCCTGATGGACATCGGCAAGTCCCTGACCGAAAGCGCCTGCGCCTGGATCTGGCCGGCCCAGCGTTCCATCGACCTGGTGCGCGAGGTCGAAGGCCTGGAAGTGCTGCACGAAGCCCTGGCCTCGGGCAAAGGCGTGGTCGGCATCACCAGCCACCTGGGCAACTGGGAAGTGTTGAACCACTTCTATTGCAGCCAGTGCAAACCGATCATTTTCTACCGCCCGCCGAAGCTCAAGGCGGTGGATGACTTGCTGCGCAAACAGCGGGTGCAACTGGGTAACCGCGTGGCGGCGTCCACCAAGGAAGGCATCCTCAGTGTCATCAAGGAAGTGCGCAAAGGCGGCCAGGTGGGCATTCCTGCGGATCCGGAGCCGGCGGAATCGGCCGGGATCTTCGTGCCGTTCTTCGCCACCCAGGCGCTGACCAGCAAGTTCGTGCCGAACATGCTGGCGGGGCACAAGGCGGTCGGGGTGTTCCTGCATGCCCTGCGGCTGCCGGATGGCTCGGGCTACAAAGTGATCCTGGAAGCGGCGCCGGAAGACATGTACAGCACCGATACAGCCACTTCGTGTGCGGCGATGAGCAAGGTGGTGGAGCGCTATGTGGGGGCTTACCCGAGCCAGTACATGTGGAGCATGAAACGCTTCAAGAAACGCCCGCCGGGTGAGGCGCGGTGGTATTGATGTACGGCTGACTCAAGGTTGGCACAAAACAAAATGTGGGAGCGGGCTTGCTCGCGAAGGCGGTGTATCAGACACAAATTCGGTGACTGACACGACGCCTTCGCGAGCAAGCCCGCTCCCACATTGGGTTCTGCTTAAGCTTGGCGGTCGAGTTTCTTCAGGAATACGGTCATTTCCTTTTCGGCCTGCTTGTCGCCATGTGCCAGGGCCGCTTCAATACCCTTCTCCCAAGCTAACCGCGCTGCAGCGTTATCACCCTGCCCCAGCTGCGCCTTGCCCAACAGCTTCCACGCCGCCGAATACTTCGGGTCGAACTCGACGCATTTCTGCAAATGCTCGGCCGCCTTGGCGTTGTCCTTCAGATCAAGATAACCCTTGCCCAAACCAAACCGCAGCAGTGAGTTATCCACACCCTTGGCGAGCATTTTTTCCAGGGATTCGAGCATGTCGGTCACTCCGTTTGATCAGAAAAAGCTCAGGCCCACGTGGAACAGCTTCTCCACATCGCGGATATGTTTTTTATCCACAAGGAACAGAATCACGTGGTCGCCCGTGGCGATCACCGTGTCGTCGTGGGCGATGATCACTTCTTCATCGCGAATGATTGCGCCGATGGTGGTGCCCGGCGGCAGGCCGATATCGCGGATCGCCTTGCCAATCACCTTGCTCGATTTTGAATCACCGTGGGCAATCGCCTCGATGGCTTCCGCCGCACCCCGGCGCAACGAGTGCACACTGACGATATCGCCGCGGCGCACGTGGGCCAGCAAGGTGCCGATGGTCGCCAGTTGCGGGCTGATGGCGATGTCGATATCGCCGCCCTGGATCAGGTCGACGTAGGCCGGGTTGTTGATGATGGTCATCACCTTCTTCGCCCCCAGCCGCTTGGCCAGCAACGACGACATGATGTTGGCTTCGTCATCGTTGGTCAGGGCCAGGAAGATGTCGGCGTCGGCGATGTTTTCTTCCAGCAGCAGATCACGATCCGAGGCGCTGCCCTGCAGGACCACGGTGCTGTCGAGGGTGTCGGACAAATACCGGCAGCGTGCCGGATTCATCTCGATGATCTTCACCTGGTAGCGGCTTTCGATGGCCTCGGCCAAGCGCTCACCGATCTGCCCGCCGCCGGCGATGACGATGCGTTTATAGGTTTCATCCAGACGGCGCATTTCGCTCATCACCGCGCGAATGTTCGCTTTGGCGGCGATGAAAAACACCTCGTCGTCAGCCTCGATCACCGTATCGCCCTGGGGCAGGATCGGCCGGTCGCGACGGAAGATCGCCGCCACCCGCGTCTCGACGTTGGGCATGTGCTCGCGTAGCTGGCGCAGTTGCTGGCCCACCAACGGTCCGCCGTAGTAGGCCTTGACCGCCACCAGCTGTGCCTTGCCTTCGGCGAAGTCGATCACCTGCAAGGCGCCCGGGTGTTCGATCAGGCGCTTGATGTAATGGGTCACCACCTGTTCCGGGCTGATCAGCACATCGACCGGGATCGCGTCGTTGTCGAACAGTCCGGCGCGGGTCAGGTAGGCCGCCTCACGCACTCGGGCGATCTTGGTCGGAGTGTGAAACAGGGTGTGGGCGACCTGGCAGGCAACCATGTTGGTCTCGTCACTGTTGGTGACTGCCACCAGCATGTCGGCATCGTCGGCACCGGCCTGGCGCAGCACTGTAGGAAACGAGGCGCGGCCTTGTACGGTACGGATGTCCAAACGGTCGCCCAAATCCCGCAGGCGCTCCGCGTCGGTGTCGACCACGGTGATATCGTTGGCTTCGCTGGCCAAATGCTCGGCCAGCGTACCGCCAACCTGCCCTGCGCCGAGGATGATGATTTTCATCCGGTCACTCCCTTAAAACCATTCAGCCGCGAGCGGCGGCAATCTTGATCAGCTTGGCGTAATAGAACCCGTCGTGGCCGCCTTCCTGGGCCAGCAACTGGCGGCCATGAGGCTGCTTGATCCCGGCCTGGATGTCGAGGTCCAGTTCCCGTGCGCCGCTGGTGCGAGCAAGGAAGGCTTCGATGACTTCAGTGTTTTCGGTAGGCAGCGTCGAGCAGGTGGCGTACAGCAGGATGCCGCCTACTTCGAGGGTCGGCCACAACGCGTCCAGCAACTCGCCTTGCAGCACGGCCAGGGCGGCGATGTCGTCGGGTTGGCGGGTCAGCTTTATGTCCGGGTGGCGGCGGATCACGCCGGTGGCGGAGCACGGTGCGTCCAGCAGGATGCGCTGGAACGGCTTGCCGTCCCACCAGGTGGCGGTGTCGCGGCCGTCAGCGGCGATCAGCTCGGCGCTGAGGCCCAGGCGGGCGAGGTTTTCCCGCACACGCACCAGGCGCTTGGCTTCCAGGTCGACGGCGACGACACCGGCCAGGTCTGCTTGCACTTCCATGATGTGGCAGGTTTTGCCACCGGGGGCGCAGCAGGCGTCCAGCACTCGTTGGCCAGGCGCCAGGTCCAGCAGATCAGCGGCCATTTGCGCGGCTTCGTCCTGCACGCTGATCCAGCCTTCGGCGAACCCGGGCAGGTTACGGACATCACCCGGTTCTGTAAGAACGATGCCGTCCTGACTGTAGACACAGGCCGTGGCCGCTACACCGGCTTCGCCAAGCAACGTGAGATACGCATCGCGAGTGTGATGACGGCGATTGACCCGCAGGATCATCGGCGGGTGCGCATTGTTGGCGGCGCAGATGGCTTCCCATTGCGCGGGCCAGAATGCCTTCAGGGATTTTTGCAGCCAGCGCGGGTGGGCGGTGCGCACCACCGGGTCATGTTCCAGCTCGGCCAGCAGCGCTTCGCTTTCGCGCTGGGCGCGGCGCAGCACGGCGTTGAGCAGGGCCTTGGCCCAAGGCTTTTTCAGCTTGTCGGCGCAACCGACGGTTTCGCCGATTGCCGCGTGGGCCGGCACGCGGGTGTAGAGCAGTTGATACAGGCCCACCAGCAGCAGCGCCTCGACATCGGCGTCCGCCGCCTTGAACGGCTTTTGCAGCAGCTTGGCCGCCAGCGCCGATAAACGTGGCTGCCAGCGGGCGGTACCGAAGGCCAGGTCCTGGGTAAAGCCGCGATCGCGGTCTTCGACTTTATCCAGTTGGGTCGGCAACGAACTATTGAGGGAAGCCTTGCCGTTGAGCACGGCGGCCAGGGCCTTGGCGGCGGCCAGACGTGGGTTCATTGCGCGTCCACCGCTTGGCCGAGGACGATGCCAACGGCAAATTTCTCACGGCGGCTGTTGAACAAATCGCTGAAGTTCAGCGCCTTGCCGCCGGGCAATTGCAGACGGGTCAGACACAGCGCCTGTTCACCGCACGCTACCAACAGGCCGTCCTTGCTGGCGCCGATGACCTCGCCGGGGGCGCCCTTGCCTTCGGCCAGGGTGGCGGCCAGTACTTTCAAGGCCTCGCCATTGAGCGTGCTGTGGCAGATCGGCCACGGGTTGAAGGCACGCACCAGACGCTCCAGCTCAACGGCCGGGCGGCTCCAGTCGATGCGGGCTTCATCCTTGTTCAATTTGTGGGCGTAGGTGGCGAGGCTGTCGTCCTGAACTTCACCTTGCAGAGTGCCGGCAGCCAGGCCTGCGATGGCCTGGACGACAGCCGGCGGGCCCATTTCGGCGAGGCGATCATGCAGGCTGCCGCCGGTGTCTTGCCCGGTGATCGGGGTGGTGACTTTCAGCAGCATCGGCCCGGTGTCCAGACCTGCTTCCATGCGCATCACGGTCACCCCGCTTTGCGCATCACCGGCTTCGACGGCACGCTGGATCGGTGCCGCGCCACGCCAGCGAGGCAGCAGCGAGGCGTGGCTGTTGATGCAGCCCAGGCGCGGGATATCCAGCACAGCCTGGGGCAGGATCAAGCCGTAGGCCACCACCACCAGCAGGTCTGGCTTCAGCGCAGCCAGTTCGGCCTGGGCATCGGCGTCGCGCAGGGTCGGCGGCTGCAGCACCACAATGTTGTTTTCCAGTGCCAGCTGCTTGACCGGGCTGGGCATCAGTTTTTGCCCACGACCGGCCGGGCGATCGGGCTGGGTGTAGACCGCCACGATTTCATAAGGGCTGGCGAGCAGGGCCTTGAGGTGCTCGGCGGCGAATTCGGGGGTGCCGGCAAAAACGATGCGCAGTGGCTCGGTCATGGGAAACGTCTCACAAAAGAAAAAGGCTTGCCGGAGCAAGCCTTTGAAAGAAGGGAATCAAGCTTGCTGGCGATGCTTCTTTTCCAGCTTCTTCTTGATCCGGTCGCGTTTAAGCGTGGACAGGTAATCGACAAACAGCTTGCCGTTGAGGTGGTCGCACTCGTGTTGGATGCACACCGCCAGCAGGCCTTCGGCAATCATCTCGAACGGCTTGCCGTCACGGTCCAGGGCCTTGATCTTGACGCGCTGGGGACGGTCGACGTTCTCGTAGAAGTCGGGCACCGACAGGCAGCCTTCCTGGTACTGGCCCATCTCGTCGGTCAGGGTTTCGAACTCAGGGTTGATAAACACCAGGGGCTCGCTGCGGTCTTCGGACAGGTCCATGACCACGACGCGCTGATGCACGTCGACCTGGGTCGCGGCGAGGCCGATACCCGGGGCTTCATACATTGTTTCAAACATGTCATCGACCAACTGACGAACCTTGGCGTCCACTACGGCCACTGGCTTGGCGATGGTGCGCAGGCGTGAGTCCGGAAATTCGAGGATGTTCAAAATAGCCATAAGCGTAATTGCTGCACATGTGAGGTAAAGGCAAGTCGGCGCCGGGGATGGACCCTTGATGTGCCGGGATAAGTGCCGTGGGAAAACGTCCGAAAGCCGCGAAGGCCAAGGCGTTTCACGCGAATGCACATAATAAAGGAGATTCACCCCATGAGGAAATCGCTACTCGTCTTGCTGCTGTGGGCCCAGGCCGTTATTGCCCAGGTTCCCGAGAGCTATCCACAGGCCGGCCAACCGTTGCCGCTTCATACGCAGCAGGCCATCCAGCGCTTTTTACTGCACAACCGCATTCTCGATACCCCCCAGGAACTGGAGCACGCTCCCTATATTGTTGCAGCAGATGCCGGACGAGTATTGGGCGCCGATGGCGAGCGTATTTATGCGCGAGGTGCCCTGGACCCTACCGCCGAAAGCTACGGGATCTTCCGTCGCGGCAAGGCCTATACCGACCCGCAAAGCCAGGAATTGCTGGGTATCAACGTCGACGACATTGGCACCGCACGTTTTGTGACGGTGGGCGATGTCAGCACGTTGGGTGTGCGGCGCGTCACCCAGGAGGTGCGTCCCGGGGATCGTTTGCTCAGCCAGCAAGCGCCCACCGACCTCGCCAGCCTGGTGATTCAGATGCCTGCTCGCGCCACTGCCGGGCACATCATCGACGTGCCACGGGGCGTGACGCAGATCGGCGTGCTGGACGCGGTGACGCTGAACAAGGGCCGTCGTGACGGCCTGACGGAAGGCCATTTGCTGGCCGTGGTGAAAACCGGGGAAACCGTTCGGGACCGAGTAACCGGTGCTCCGGTGAAGATGCCCGACGAGCCGGCCGGGACGCTATTGGTGTTCCGTACCTACGAAAAGCTCAGCTATGGCCTGGTGCTCAGCGCGTCGCGTTCGCTGGCGGTAATGGACCGTTTTGAGGCGCCAGAACGAAGACAATAATTAGGTTGCTAAATAAGTTACCAACAGAGTTATCCACAGCTTGTTCCGATCAAGGACGATCATATGTTACCGACGAATGACCGTGAAATTTCCCCGGCAGAACTGGAAGCCCGACTACGCTTGCACAGGCTGCCGGAACTGGGTCCCAAGGGCTTTAAAAAACTTATCGAGGCCTTTGGTTCTGCGTCAAAAGCCATCAGCGCACCGGCCAGTGCCTGGCGCTCCCTGGGGCTCAAGGTGGCCAGCGCCGATGCCCGGCGTTGCGAGGAAGTACGTGATGGTGCCAGTGCGGCATTGGCCTGGTTGGAGCGTCCGGCCCAGCATTTGCTGATGTGGGACCAACCCGACTACCCGGCATTGCTTGCAGAATTGGATGACGCACCCCCGCTATTATTCGTCGCCGGCAACCCGGCGATTCTGGAGAAACCGCAGCTGGCGATGGTCGGCAGCCGTCGCGCCTCCAGGCCAGGAATGGATACCGCCGCCGCGTTTTCCCGCAGCCTGGCGAGTGCCGGTTTTGTCATCACCAGTGGCCTTGCCCTGGGTATCGACGGTGCTGCTCACCAGGCGGCTTTGGATGTTGGTGGACATACAATCGGCGTGCTGGGCACCGGGCTCGAAAATTTTTATCCACAGCGCCATCGACGCTTGGCCGAGGCGATGATTGCCCAAGGCAGCGCCGTGGTTTCCGAGTTTCCGTTGGACGCCGCGCCCCAGGCCGGCAACTTCCCGCGCCGCAACCGTATTATCAGTGGCCTGTCGCTTGGGGTACTGGTGGTGGAGGCCAGCATGGCCAGCGGTTCGCTGATCACCGCGCGGCTGGCGGCGGAGCAAGGGCGCGAGGTATACGCCATCCCCGGCTCCATCCATCACCCCGGGGCCAAAGGCTGCCATCAACTGATCCGCGATGGCGCGGTGCTGGTGGAAACCATCGAGCACATTCTCGAAAACCTGCGTGGCTGGCAGGCCCTCTCCCGCCCGGCGCCGATTGCGGTCAATCATCCGCTGGTGGCGCTGTTGCACGCGGCGCCCCACACCAGTGAAGCCCTGGCGATTGCCAGTGGCAGGGCCTTGTCCGAGGTGCTGGCCAGCCTGACGGAGCTGGAACTGGAAGGCCGGGTGATCTGCGAAAGCGGGCGCTGGCTTGCGCGCGGCTAGGTTTTGTAACGAAGATCGGTAAACTGCGCAGAGCTTTAGTCCGGAGAGTGAGTAATGGTCAACAGGTGGCGTGTGCGAGAAGCCGCACGAGAAATTCGCGCAGGCGCAGTGATTGCCTATCCAACCGAGGCGGTCTGGGGCCTGGGCTGTGACCCTTGGAACGAAGAAGCGGTGGATCGGTTGCTGGCGATCAAGGGCCGGTCTGTGGATAAGGGGCTGATCCTGATTGCCGACAATATCCGTCAGTTCGATTTTCTCTTCGAAGATTTTCCCGATGAGTGGATGGACCGCATGGCCAGTACCTGGCCTGGCCCGAATACGTGGCTGGTGCCCCATCAGGACTTGCTGCCCGAGTGGATTACCGGGGTGCATGACACGGTGGCGTTGCGGGTGACTGATCATCCGCAAGTGCGGGATCTGTGCTCGCTCGTCGGGCCACTGATTTCCACCTCGGCCAACCCGCAGGGCCGCCCGGCGGCGCGCACGCGGATTCGTGTGGAGCAGTATTTCCGTGGGCAGGTGGATCTGGTATTGGGGGGGAATCTGGGGGGGCGCAAGAACCCGAGTTTGATTCGGGATCTGGCGACGGGTGAGGTTGTGCGGCCTTCCTGAGACCGAGCCGCCTGCTTTCGCGAGCAAGCCCGCTCCCACATTTGACCGAGTCCAACTTTTGGAACGCGGACAAATGTGGGAGCGGCGGTGCGACGATTCGACTTGCTCGCGAAGAGGCCCTCAAAGCCGCTGAAAATCCAACGCCCTATGGCAGCAGAATGGTCGACCCAGTCGTGCGCCGCGCCGACAACTCTGCCTGAGCCTTCGCCGCATCCCCCAACGAAAACCGTTGGTTAATATCAATCTGCAGCTTCCCGCTGATGATCATCGAAAACAGATCATCCGCCATCGCCTGCAGGTTTTCCGGGTTGTTGGCATAGGTCGCCAATGTCGGCCGGGTCACATACAGCGAGCCCTTGGCCGCCAGAATCCCCAGGTTGACCCCATCCACCGCCCCCGAAGCATTACCGAAACTCACCACCAGCCCGCGTGGCGCAACGCTGTCCAGCGAGGTGAGCCAGGTGTCCTTGCCTACGCCGTCGTACACCACTGGGCACTTCTTGCCGTCAGTCAATTCCAGCACGCGTTGTGCGACATTTTCCTTGCTGTAGTCGATGGTTTCCCAGGCGCCGAGGGATTTGGCCAGCGCCGCTTTTTCCGGCGAACTCACGGTACCGATCAGCTTCACGCCCAAGGCCTTGGCCCATTGGCAAGCCAGGGAGCCGACGCCACCGGCAGCGGCGTGGAACAGAATGGTTTCGCCGCCCTTCAACTCATAGGTCTGGCGCAACAGGTACTGCACCGTCAGGCCCTTGAGCATCGCGCCGGCGGCCTGTTCGAAGCTGATGTCGTCCGGCAGGTGCACCAGGTTGGCAGCCGGCAACACATGCAATTCGCTGTAGGCGCCCAGCGGGCCGCTGCCGTAGGCCACGCGATCGCCGACCTTGAATTGAGTGACTTCGCTGCCCACCGCATCAACCACGCCGGCACCTTCCGCGCCCAGGCCCGACGGCAAGGCCGGTGGTGCATACAGGCCGCTGCGGAAATAGGTGTCGATGAAGTTCAGGCCAATGGCCTTGTTCTGCACGCGAACCTGCTGCGGGCCGGGTTCGGCCGGGGTGTAGTCTACATACTCAAGCACTTCGGGGCCGCCATGGGCACGGAACTGGATACGTTTGGCCATCTGCACTCTCCTTAAGTCATTTCGCGTAGCCCCCTATCGGACTCCTAAGCTTGATCTTCGTCAACTGTGGCAGCAGTGGGTGCAGTGGTATCCTGTGCGCCCATTTGCCGCCGATGCCCAATGGCCTCGTGTAGCGTTGCCCGATTCAAGGTGATGTCATGACTACCCGCACCGAGGCTGTCAAAGCCTACCTGCTTGACCTGCAAGACCGCATTTGCAGCGCCCTGGAAACCTTCGAGACGGACACTCGCTTTATCGAAGACGCCTGGACCCGGCCTGCCGGCGGCGGCGGTCGCACCCGTGTGATCGAAAACGGTTCGGTAATCGAGAAAGGCGGCGTTAACTTTTCCCACGTGTTTGGCAGCGGCCTCCCACCGTCCGCCAGTGCCCATCGCCCGGAATTGGCAGGTCGCGGTTTTGAAGCCCTCGGCGTGTCGCTGGTGATCCACCCGCATAACCCGCATGTGCCAACTTCCCACGCCAATGTGCGTTTTTTCATCGCTGAAAAAGAAGGCGAAGAGCCGGTGTGGTGGTTTGGCGGCGGCTTCGACCTGACGCCCTACTACGGCAACGAAGAAGACTGCATCCACTGGCACCGCGTCGCCGAACAGGCCTGCGCGCCGTTTGGCCCGGACGTTTATTCACGCTACAAGGCCTGGTGCGACACCTACTTCCACATCAAGCACCGCAACGAACCGCGTGGCATCGGCGGTTTGTTCTTCGATGATTTGAACGAGTGGGACTTCGACACCAGTTTCGCCTTCATGCGCGCCATTGGCGACGCCTACATCGACGCCTACCTGCCAATCGTCCAGCGCCGCAAGGCCATGGCCTATACCGAGCAGCAGCGCGAATTCCAGGAATTCCGCCGTGGCCGCTACGTCGAGTTCAACCTGGTCTACGACCGCGGCACTTTGTTTGGCCTGCAATCGGGCGGGCGTACCGAGTCGATCCTGATGTCGCTGCCACCACAAGTGCGCTGGAGCTATGACTGGAAAGCCGCCCCCGACAGCGAAGAAGCGCGCCTAACCGACTACTTCCTGCAAGACCGCGACTGGCTGGGTGTGCTGCCCAAGGCGGCGGTCTGATGGATCGTTATGTCGTCTTCGGCAACCCCATCGGCCACAGCAAGTCGCCGCTGATTCACCGTCTGTTCGCCGAACAGACCGGCGAGCAACTGGACTACAGCACCTTGCTCGCGCCGTTGGAGGATTTCACCGGCTGTGCAAAAGCATTTTTCGCACAAGGCCGTGGCGCCAACGTCACCGTACCGTTCAAGGAAGAGGCCTATCGCCTGGCCAACGCCCTGACCGAACGCGCCCAACGGGCCGGCGCAGTGAATACCCTGAGCAAGCTCGGCGATGGCAGCCTGTTGGGAGACAACACCGACGGCGCCGGCCTGGTGCGGGATTTGACGGTGAATGCCGGGTTCAGCCTGCAAGGCAAACGCATCCTGTTGCTGGGCGCCGGTGGTGCGGTGCGCGGCGCGTTGGAGCCATTGCTGGCTGAGCAGCCGGCTTCGCTGATCATTGCCAATCGCACCGTGGAAAAAGCCGAATTGCTCGCCGAGCTGTTCGACGATCTCGGCCCGGTGTCCGCCAGCGGTTTCGACTGGCTGCGTGAACCGGTGGACCTGATCATCAATGCCACGTCCGCCAGCCTGTCAGGCGATGTACCGCCGATTGCCGGCAGCCTGATCGAACCCGGAAAGACTTTTTGCTACGACATGATGTACGGCAAAGAGCCTACGGCTTTCTGCCGCTGGGCCGGTGAGCAGGGCGCGGCGGTGGCAATGGATGGCCTGGGGATGCTGGTGGAACAGGCCGCGGAAGCGTTCTTCCTGTGGCGCGGCGTTCGACCGGACTCCGCGCCGGTGCTGGCTGAATTGCGTAGCCAACTGGCCTGACGCAATCCAAATGTGGGAGCGGGCTTGCTCGCGAATGCGGTGGATCAGTCGATACATACGGCGACTGTCACACCGCATTCGCGAGCAAGCCCGCTCCCACAGTTTTAACCGCATTCAGTCTTCGAAATGGATGGGGCATTGGTCGGCCCCTTCCAGTTTCTTCAGCTCTTCCACCACCTGCGGCCGGGCCTTGCGCAACGCCAGGCTGCGCCCCACTCCATTCAATCGGCGCGCTTCCTGGTGCAGCATCTCCACCCCGGAATAGTCGATGAAGTTGATCTGCTGCGCCTCGATCACCACCCGCTGGCCGTGCAGGCTTTGCAGCCGCACCTGCAGGTAATGGCTGGCGCCGAAAAAGATCGACCCGCCGACCCGCAGCACATCGTCCTCTCCGTCACGCCATTGCTGGACCCGCGGCTGTGAGGTGCGCTTGAGGTAGAAAAACAGCGACGCCAGCACCCCGGCGTAAATGGCCGTTTGCAACTCCAGCAACAGCGTGGCGATGCAAGTCAGGCTCATCACCACGAACTCTGCGCGGCTGACCCGGAACAGCGCCCGAATACCGCGATGGTCGACCAACCCCCAGCAAATCAGCAGGATGCTGGCGGCCATGCTCGGGATCGGGATATGCGCGATCAATGCCGCACCGAACAGCGCGAACAACGCCACCCACAATGCGGAAAACACCCCCGCCAGCGGCGAACAGGCGCCTGCCTCATAACTCAGGCCCGACCGTGTGAAGGAACCTGCCGACAAGTACCCCGAGAAAAATCCGCCGACAATGTTGGATAAACCCTGGGCGCGCACTTCCTGATTTGCATCGAGCAATTGTTGGGAGCGGGCCGACAGTGAGCGCGCAATCGACAGGCTGGTCACCAGCCCCAGCATGCCCACCGCCACGGCACTCGGCAGCAGGCGCAGGACCATGTCCAGGTCCATCGGCAGCGGGCTGAACGGTGGCAGCTTGCCGACAAATGAACTGACCCGCGCCACCTCCCCGAACATCGTCGGCCACAGCCACGGGATGAGGCTGCCCAGGGCCAGCGCGATCAACAGGGTTGGCCAGCGCGGTACCCAGAGTTTCAGCAGCACCCCCACCAGCAAGGTGCCGAGCCCGAGCACCAGTGAAGGACGATTCCACTCCCCGGCATGGTTGATCAGCGCCAGCAGACTGTTGATCGCCGTGGCCTGGCTGGGCAGGTCCAGCCCCAGCAGGTTGGGCAGTTGGCCCAGGGCGATCACCACCGCAGCGCCGAGGGTGAAGCCGAGCACCACTGAATGCGAGACGAAATTCACCAGGGCGCCGAAGCGCAGCATGCCCAACAGCCATTGGAAGACGCCGGCCAGGAACGTCAGCAGCAGGATGAGTGTGATGTAGTCCTGGGAGCCGGGCACGGCCAGCGGGCTGACGCTGGCGTAGAGCACGATAGAGATGGCTGCCGTGGGGCCGCAGATCAGGTGCCAGGAAGAGCCCCACAAGCAGGCGATCAATACCGGGATGATCGCGGCGTACAGGCCATACTCCGGTGGAAGCCCGGCGATCAGCGCGTAGGCAATGGACTGGGGTAATGCCAGGACTGCACCGCTCAGGCCAACGATTGCATCTCGCCCGACGCTGGCGCGGGTTTGGCGCGGGAGCCAGCTGAGGAAGGGGAAGAGTGTATGGCGGTTGGGCCAGGGCATTGGAAACTCGGTTGAAGAGGTTTGAATCAGAGTATCAGGCTCATGATGATCGTTCCCACGCTCTGCGTGGGAATGCCGTCTTGGACGCTCTGCGTCCGCTCTTGAGTCGTGACGCGCAGCGTCACCGGATGCGTTCCCACGCAGAGCGTGGGAACGATCAGTGCATCAGAGTTTGGCTTTTACAGCGGCCAGCGCATCTTGACCGTCCACGGTTTTAACCCCGTCCAGCCACTTGTCCAGCACCGCCGGGTTCGCCTTGATCCACGCCTTCGCCGCGTCCGCATTACTGAGCTTCTTGTTCACCACCTCAGCCATGATGGCGTTCTCCATCTCCTGGGTGAAACTCAGGTTGGTCAGCAATTTCCCCACATTCGGGCACGCCTGTGCATAGCCCTTGCGGGTCAACGTATACACGCTGCCGGTGTCACCAAAGTACTTCTCCCCACCCTTGAGGTAATGCATCTTCAACTGCACGTTCATCGGGTGCGGCGTCCAGCCGAGGAAGGTCACGAACTTCTGCTTCTTCACCGCCCGGGACACTTCGGCCAGCATCGCCTGTTCACTGGACTCGATCAGCTTCCACTGGCCCAGGTCAAAGTCGTTCTTCTTGATGATTTCCTGCAACGAGAGATTCGCCGGCGCACCCGAACCGATGCCGTAGATCTTCTTGTCGAACTTGTCGGCAAACTTGTTCAGGTCGGCAAAGTCATGCACCCCGGCGTCCCAGACATAGTCCGGCACGGCCAGGGTGAACTCGGTGCCGTCGAGGTTCTTCGCCAGTTGCACCACATCGCCATTGGCCACGAACTTGTCGTAGAAGCCCTGCTGCGCCGGCATCCAGTTACCCAGGAACACGTCCACCTGGCCGTCCTTGAGCCCGCCAAAGGTGATCGGCACCGCAAGGGTGTCGACCTTGGCCTTGTAGCCCATGCCGTTCAACAGGAAACCGGTAATGGCATTGGTGGCGGCGATATCGCTCCAGCCCGGATCGGCCATCTTCACGGTGTCGCAGCTGGTGTCCGCGTAGACGCCGGCACTGCTCAATGCCAGCAGCGCAACGCTCAACACGGTGGATAACTTTTGCATGGCCTTCCCCTCAGTTTTATTGGTTTTGGCAGGGTTGTGGAAAACGTGCCTTGCGCTCCAGATCGTCGAGGTCGATGTGGTTGCGCATGTATTGCTGACTGGCGTCTACCAGTGGCTGGTGGTCCCAGCTCTTCAGCTTGCCCTGGGTCAGCGCCTCGAACACCAGGCGGCGACGGCGTTGGCTGGCGAGCACCTGCTGGTGGATCGCCGGGATGTCCCATTTGGCCCGCGCTTCATGCAAAAACGCCTCGAACAGTGGCCGGTGTTCCGGTGACTGGCTGAGGTCCTCCCGCTCGTGCGGGTCGTTGTGCACATCGAACAATAGGCAAGGATCGTCCTCGCTGTAGATGAACTTGTAGGCGCCACGGCGAATCATCATCAGCGGGCTGATGGTGCCCTCGGCCATGTACTCACCGAACACTTCGTCGTGCCCGCCCTGCCCTTGCAGGTGAGACACCAGCGAGCGGCCGTCCAGCGCCAGCCTCGGGTCCAGCTCGCCGCCGGCCAGTTCCACCAGGGTAGGCAGCAGGTCGGCGGTGGACACGGCGGCGGTCACCCGGCCGGCCGCAAACTGCCCCGGCGCGCTGATCAGCAGCGGCACCCGGGCGGCCATTTCAAACCAGTGCATTTTGTACCAGAGCCCGCGTTCGCCGAGCATGTCGCCGTGGTCGCCGGAGAAGATGATGATGGTGTCGTCGGCCAGGCCCGTGTCTTCCAGGGTTTGCAGCAGCTTGCCGACGTTGCTGTCGATGTAGCTGCACGCGCCGAAGTAAGCGCGGCGTGCATCGCGGATCTTGTTCAGCGGCAGCGGCTTGTCCCACAGGTCATAGACCTTGAGCAGGCGCTGGGAGTGAGGGTCGAGGTCAGCCTGTGGCGGTGTTGCAGGCAGCGGGATGTCGTTGTCGTCGTACAGGTCCCAGAACGGTTTGGGAATGGTGTAAGGGTCGTGTGGGTGAGTCATCGACACGGTCAGGCAGAACGGCTGGTCGCCATCCTCGCGGATATGGTCGAACAGGTACTGCTGGGCCTTGAACACCACCTCTTCGTCGAAATCCAGCTGGTTGGTGCGCACGCACGGCCCGGCCTGCAGCACCGACGCCATGTTGTGGTACCAGGAGGGGCGCACGTCCGGCTCATCCCAGTTCACGGCCCAGCCATAGTCGGCCGGGTAGATGTCACTGGTCAGGCGTTCTTCATAGCCGTGGAGCTGGTCGGGGCCGCAAAAATGCATCTTGCCCGACAGCGCGGTGCGGTAGCCGAGGCGGCGCAGGTAGTGGGCATAGGTCGGCACGTCGGCGGGGAAATCGGCTGCGTTGTCGTAGGCGCCGATCTTGCTCGGCAACTGGCCGCTCACCAGGGTAAAGCGCGATGGCGCACACAGCGGACTGTTGCAGTAAGCGGCGTCGAACACCACGCCCTCAGCGGCGAGGCGACTCAAGTTTGGCAGTTTGATAGGCGAAGGACCGTAGAACGGAAGCATCGGCGCGGCCATTTGATCGGCCATGATAAAAAGAATGTTCTTGCGCTTCATGGTTTCGCGGCATTCCATAGTCGATGTTTATGCGAATGAGCATGCAGGCCATGGAAATCGTGGTAAAGCCCATGAGAAGCAATGTCTAGGATAAGCCCAGCTTATGTATGAATCCCTCGGTCACCTGTCACTCGACCTGCTGCGTGCCTTTGAATCCGCAGCGCGCCAACGCAGCTTTACGGCAGCGGCGATGGAGTTGGGCACCACCCAGCCGGCCATCAGCCAGCAGATCAAGCGCCTGGAAGAACAGCTGAAGGTGCGCCTGTTTGATCGCATCTACCGTGGCATCGAGCTGACCGACGCGGGCGCCTTGTTATTCGAGCAGGTACAGGCCGGTTTGCAGAGCATCAACCAGGGCCTGAGCGCGATTGCCGAGCAGGACCAGCATGAAGTCCTGCAGGTGGCGACCGACTTTGCCTTCGCCGCGTATTGGCTGATGCCACGCTTGCATCGTTTCCATGAAGCCAACCCGCAGGTGGACGTGAGCCTGGTCACCAGCGAGCGTAACCACGCCACGTTGCGCAGCGATATCGACGTAGCGGTGCTGTTCGGTGACGGCCGCTTCAAACAGGGCGACAGCCTGTGGCTGTTCAACGAGGAAGTGTTCCCGGTGTGCAGCCCGCAGCTACTCCAGGACCGAGTCGCGCCACTATCGGTGCAGAGCCTGCTGGAGTTCCCCTTGCTGCACCTGCGCCAGCAAAACAACAACCAGTGGTTCGACTGGAGCGGGGTGTTTCGCGAACTGGGCATCACCACCGCGCCCACCCCGGGCCAACTGCGTTTCGACAATTACACGCTGTTGATCCAGGCCGCGATCGCGGGCCAGGGCGTGGCCATCGGCTGGCGTCACCTTGTGGATAACCTGCTGGAGCAAAAATGGCTGTGCCGGCCGATTGGCGACACGGTGATCTCGCGCTTCGGCTATTACGTGGTGCTGCCCCAGCGCAAACGCCGCAGCCAGTTGATCGAGCGTTTCGTCGACTGGCTGATGACCGAACAGGCCAGCAGCGCACAATCGCTGACCGGTCTGGCCCTGCCGTCCATTGCGGTCTAGGATTTGCCGATCAATGAGCCCGGAGCTTGTCATGCAACGTATCAAGGGCTACCACGCCCATATCTATTTCGACGCCAACACCATCGACCAGGCGCGCAAACTCTGCGAAGACGCCGCGCAATTGTTTCCGCTGCGCATGGGCCGCGTGCATGAACGCCCGGTGGGCCCGCACCCGGACTGGAGCTGCCAGCTGGCATTCGAACCTGAATACATCGGCGTCGTGCTGCCTTGGCTGGCCCTCAACCGCAACGGCCTGGTGGTGTTCCTGCACCCGACCACCGGTGATGACCTCAAGGACCACACCGAACACGCGATCTGGATGGGGGCGATGCGCACGCTGGATCTGTCAATATTTTAAGCCTGCAATTTCCCTATATATGGGACTGATATTTATATATTGAGACTTTGCTGGTCTTGGGTTTATATTCGCCTAATCCGCTCAGAACACTCAGGTGAAGCGATGCAGGCGCAATTGATCGCGCTCGATTGGGGAACCAGTTCCCTTCGTGCTTACAAGCTCGGCCCGGCAGGCGTCGTGATCGAACGGCGCACCTTGGCGTCGGGGATCATGCACCTGCCGACTGAAGCCCGGGAAATAGCCGGTGTTCGCTGCAGCAACGGGTTCGAGCTGGCATTTGACGCAGCCTGCGGTGACTGGCTCGACACCCAGCCGGACCTTCCCGTTATCGCTTGCGGCATGGTCGGCAGCGCCCAGGGCTGGAGCGAAGCGGCTTACCGCGACACCCCGGCCGACGTTTCTACCCTCGGCCAGGCGCTGCATGTGGTGCGCAGCCTGCGGGGCGCAGCGGTGCACATCGTGCCCGGCGTGATTCAACGCGGCGCGTTGCCCAATGTGATGCGCGGTGAAGAAACCCAGGTGCTCGGCGTGCTGCAAAGCCTGGCTGCCCATACCGGGCGCGACGTATTGATCGGCCTGCCGGGCAGCCATTCCAAGTGGGTGGAGGTGGTGGAAGGCTGCATCCCTCACTTCGATACTTTCATGACCGGCGAGTTGTTCGCCGTGCTCAGTCAACACAGCATTCTGGGGCGCACCCAGCGCCCTTCCGAACAGTTCCAGGTGGCCGCTTTTGATCGCGGTGTTCAGGTTGCGCTGTCGGCAGACGGCCAAACGGGGCTGTTGTCGAACTTGTTCAGCGCACGCTCCCTGGGATTGACCGGCGAGCTGGCGCCTGACGAGCAACCGGACTATCTGTCCGGGCTGTTGATCGGCCACGAACTGACCGGCCTGCGCACTCGCAAGCCCAACCAGCAGCGCGACATCGTCCTGGTCGGCACACCCCAACTCTGCACCCGCTACCAGCGTGCACTCCAACTCTGTGGCTTCCCTCACGTGACCCTGGCGCAGGAGGCTACCGAGCGTGGCCTTTGGCAGCTGGCCATGGCGGCGGGGCTGCTGCCTGCAACCTGACGAGAGGCCCGACATGCTCAAGCAAGCACTGACACACAACGGTTTGATCGCGATCCTGCGCGGCCTGCGACCGGAGGAGGCGCTGGCGATCGGCGAGGTGTTGTACACGGCGGGCTTCAGGGTGATCGAAGTGCCGCTGAACTCGCCGGATCCTTATTCCAGCATCCGCATCCTGCGGGACAGCCTGCCCGCCGATTGCCTGATCGGCGCCGGCACCGTGCTGACCCCGGAACAGGTCGATCAAGTCAAAGCCGCCGGCGGCCAGGTGATCGTCATGCCCCATAGCGATGCCAAGGTGCTGCGGGCCGCCAAGGCCGCGGGCCTGTATCTGTCGCCGGGTGTGGCCACGCCCACCGAAGCGTTTGCCGCGCTGGCCGAAGGCGCCGACGTGCTGAAGCTGTTCCCGGCCGAGCAAATGGGCCCGGCGGTGGTCAAGGCCTGGCTCGCAGTACTGCCCGCCGGCACCGTGCTGCTGCCGGTGGGCGGCATCACCCCGGACAACATGCAGGTATTTTTCGACGCGGGCGTCAAAGGCTTCGGCCTGGGCTCCGGGTTATTCAAGCCGGGCATGAGCGTCGCCCAAGTGGCGAGCAACGCCCAGGCCTACGTCGCCGCCTGGCATGCCTTGGGCTGATCAGCGTTCTCCATCTACAAGAGAGATAAGAAGATGAAAATCACCAAACTGACCACCTTCATCGTCCCGCCGCGCTGGTGCTTCCTCAAGGTTGAAACCGACCAGGGCGTGACTGGTTGGGGCGAGCCCGTTGTCGAGGGCCGCGCCCATACCGTGGCTGCCGCCGTCGAGGAATTGTCCGACTACTTGATCGGCAAGGACCCACGCAATATCGAGGACATCTGGACCGTGCTCTATCGCGGCGGTTTCTACCGTGGCGGCGCGATCCATATGAGCGCTCTCGCCGGTATCGACCAGGCGCTGTGGGACATCAAGGGCAAGGCCCTCGGCGTGTCGGTCAGCGACCTGCTGGGTGGCCAGGTGCGCGACAAAATCCGCGTGTATTCATGGATTGGAGGCGACCGCCCGGCCGACACTGCCCGCGCCGCCAAGGAAGCCGTGGCCCGTGGTTTTACTGCGGTGAAAATGAACGGCACCGAAGAGCTGCAATTTCTCGACAGCTTCGAAAAAGTCGACCAGGCCCTGGCCAACGTCGCCGCCGTGCGGGATGCGGTCGGTCCGAACGTCGGCATCGGCGTCGACTTCCATGGCCGGGTGCACAAACCCATGGCCAAGGTGCTGATGAAGGAACTCGACCCCTACAAACTGATGTTTATCGAAGAGCCGGTGCTCAGCGAAAACTACGAAGCGCTCAAAGAGCTGGCGCCGCTCACCAGCACCCCGATTGCCCTCGGCGAGCGCCTGTTCTCGCGCTGGGACTTCAAGCGCGTGCTCAGCGAAGGCTACGTCGACATCATCCAGCCGGATGCGTCCCACGCCGGCGGTATCACCGAAACCCGCAAGATTGCCAACATGGCCGAAGCTTACGACGTGGCCCTTGCCCTGCACTGCCCGCTCGGCCCGATTGCCCTGGCAGCGTGCCTGCAGCTGGATGCGGTTTGCTACAACGCGTTCATCCAGGAACAGAGCCTGGGCATTCACTACAACGAGAGCAATGACCTGCTGGATTACGTGCGCGATCCGGGTGTTTTCGACTACGACCAGGGCTTTGTGAAAATCCCCAACGGGCCAGGCCTGGGCATCGAGATCAACGAGGAATACGTGATCGAACGCGCGGCCATCGGGCATCGCTGGCGCAATCCGATCTGGCGGCATGCCGACGGCAGCTTCGCGGAGTGGTAAACACCGCGAATTTGAGATGAAAACCCAATCAATGTGGGAGCGGGCTTGCTCGCGAAGGCGGAGTGTCAGTCAACACCTCCGCTGCTGGTAGACCGCTTTCGCGAGCAAGCCCGCTCCCACATTTGATTCGGTTTCTTCAGTAAGACCTGTCCTCAATAACCATAAGAAGAGGCAACCCCCATGCAATCCGAGTCCTTCACCGGGCAGGCTTCTTTAGTCACGCCCAGCCGAAAGCGTTTCTTCATCATGGTGCTGCTGTTCATCACCGTGGTGATCAACTACCTGGACCGCAGCAACCTGTCGATTGCCGCTCCGGCCCTGACCAGCGAGCTGGGGATCGACCCGGTGCATGTCGGGTTGATCTTCTCCGCGTTCGGCTGGACCTACGCGGCCATGCAGATTCCCGGCGGCTGGCTGGTGGACCGGGTGCCGCCGCGCATTCTCTACAGCGTCGCCCTGCTGCTGTGGTCGGTGGCCACGGTGATGCTCGGTTTCGCCGCCAGCTTCATCGCGCTGTTCGTATTGCGCATGGCGGTGGGCGCCCTGGAGGCCCCGGCCTACCCGATCAACAGCCGCGTGGTCACCACCTGGTTCCCTGAGCGTGAGCGAGCCACGGCGATTGGCGTCTACACCTCCGGGCAGTTTGTCGGGCTGGCGTTTCTCACGCCGGTATTGGCCTGGCTGCAACACGCCTTTGGCTGGCACATGGTGTTTGTCGCCACCGGCGGCGTGGGCATTGTGTGGGCGTTGATCTGGTACGCGGTGTACCGCGAGCCACGGGATTTCAAAGGCGCGAATGCGGCGGAAATCGAGCTGATCCGCGAAGGCGGCGGGTTGGTGGACATCCAGGCGCAGGCGGCCAAGGCACCGTTCAGCTGGGTCGACCTCGGCATCGTGTTGAGCAAGCGCAAACTGTGGGGGATCTACCTGGGGCAGTTCTGCCTGAATTCCACGTTGTGGTTTTTCCTGACGTGGTTTCCGACCTACCTGGTGAAATATCGCGGCATGGACTTCATCAAGTCCGGCCTGCTGGCGTCGCTGCCGTTTCTGGCGGCGTTTGTCGGGGTGCTGTGTTCGGGGCTGTTTTCCGATTGGCTGATTCGCCGGGGAGCGTCCGTGGGGTTTGCGCGCAAGTTGCCGATCATTGGCGGGCTGTTGATTTCCACGGCGATCATCGGCGCCAACTTTGTTGATTCCACGGCGTGGGTGATTGCGTTTCTGGCGGTGGCATTTTTCGGCAATGGTCTGGCGTCGATCACCTGGTCATTGGTGTCGACCCTGGCGCCGGCAAGGCTGCTGGGGCTGACCGGAGGGGTGTTCAACTTCATCGGCAATCTGTCGGCGATTACCACGCCGATCGTGATTGGCTTTCTGGCGACCGGGGATTCGTTTGCGCCGGCGATTACGTACATCGCGGTGCTGGCGTTGTTGGGTGCGTTGTCCTACATCTTGCTGGTCGGCAAGGTCGAGCGTATCGAGATTTAGGCGACTGCTGCGGCGAGGGGGGGGGGGGGGGGGGGGGGGGGGGGGGGGGGGGGGGGGGGGGGGGGGGGGGGGGGGGGGGGGGGGGGGGGGGGGGGGGGGGGGGGGG
>NZ_JBIUVK010000071.1:0-21565 GCF_044742865.1 Pseudomonas sp. NPDC087814
AAGAGCACCCTGATCGGGCGCCTGCTGCACGACTCCAAGATGATCTACGAAGATCACCTGGAAGCCATCACCCGCGATTCGAAAAAATCCGGCACCACCGGTGACGACATCGACCTGGCGTTGCTGGTCGACGGCCTGCAGGCCGAGCGTGAGCAGGGCATCACCATCGACGTTGCCTACCGCTACTTCTCCACCGCCAAGCGCAAATTCATCATCGCCGACACCCCCGGCCATGAGCAGTACACCCGCAACATGGCCACCGGTGCCTCCACCTGTGACCTGGCGATCATCCTGATCGACGCCCGCTACGGCGTGCAGACCCAGACCCGTCGCCACAGCTTCATCGCCTCGTTGTTGGGCATCAAGCACATCGTGGTGGCCGTCAACAAGATGGACATCAATGGCTTTGACCAAAGCGTATTCGAGTCGATCAAGGCTGATTACCTGAAGTTTGCCGACGGTATCGCGTTCAAACCGAGCACCCTGGCCTTCGTGCCGATGTCGGCGCTCAAGGGCGACAACGTGGTGAACAAGAGCGAGCGTTCGCCCTGGTACACCGGGCAGTCGCTGATGGAGATCCTCGAGACCGTCGAGATCGCCAATGACCGCAACTACACCGACCTGCGTTTCCCGGTGCAGTACGTCAACCGTCCGAACCTGAACTTCCGTGGTTTTGCCGGCACCCTGGCCAGCGGCATCGTGCACAAGGGCGACGAAGTCGTGGTGCTGCCGTCGGGCAAGAGCAGCCGCGTCAAATCCATCGTCACCTTTGAAGGTGAACTGGAAAACGCAGGTCCCGGCCAGGCCGTGACCCTGACCATGGAAGACGAAATCGACATCTCCCGTGGCGACCTGCTGGTGCATGCCGACAATGTGCCGCAAGTGACCGATGCTTTCGACGCCATGCTGGTGTGGATGGCTGAAGAACCGATGCTGCCGGGCAAGAAATACGACATCAAGCGCGCCACCAGCTACGTGCCGGGTTCCATCACCAGCATTGTGCATCGCGTGGATGTGAACACCCTGGAAGAAGGCCCGGCCAGCGCCTTGCAGTTGAACGAGATCGGCCGGGTCAAGGTCAGCCTCGACACGGTCATCGCCCTGGACGGTTACGCGAGCAACCGCACCACCGGTTCGTTCATCGTCATCGACCGTTTGACCAACGGCACCGTGGCTGCGGGCATGATCATCGCGCCGCCGGTGACCCATGGCAGCGCGGCGCAGCACGGCAAACTGGCTCACGTGGCCACCGAAGAGCGCGCCCAGCGCTTCGGCCAGCAACCGGCGACCGTGTTGTTCAGCGGCTTGTCGGGCGCCGGCAAAAGCACCCTGGCCTACGCGGTTGAACGCAAGCTGTTCGACATGGGCCGTGCGGTGTTTGTGCTGGACGGCCAGAACCTGCGCCACGACCTGAACAAGGGCTTGCCGCAGGACCGTGCCGGGCGTACCGAGAACTGGCGTCGTGCCGCGCATGTGGCGCGTCAGTTCAACGAGGCCGGCTTGCTGACGTTGGCGGCGTTTGTTGCCCCGGATGCTGAAGGGCGTGAACAGGCCAAGGCGCTGATCGGCGGTGATCGTTTGCTGACCGTGTACGTGCAGGCTTCGCCTTTGGTGTGTGCCGAGCGTGATCCGCAAGGTTTGTACGCGGCGGGCGGCGATAACATCCCGGGTGAGTCGTTCCCGTATGACGTGCCGTTGAATGCGGACCTGGTGATTGACACCCAGGCGTTATCGCTGGAAGACAGCGTCAAGCAAGTGCTGGACCTGCTGCGCCAGCGCGGCGCGATCTAAGCTTCACGCGCGCAAAAAAGCCCGCCATGTTGGCGGGCTTTTTTTATGGGGCCTTGGAAACAACTCGGTCAAATGTGGGAGCGGGCTTGCTCGCGAAAGCAGAGTGTCAGCCGCCACATGTATAGGTTGGCATACCGCATTCGCGAGCAAGCCCGCTCCCACATTTTGATCAGTGACTGGCGGGATAATCTGTGTGCAATTTGGCGAGCAACACATCCTTCTCTTCCCACAACCGGTTGATCCAGCCCTGGAACGCCAACCGATACTCCCCATCCTGCTCATAATTCTTGCCGATAAACTCGGCCGGAATCTGCACCTCTTCAAACTGCACGACAACGTCCTTCACATTCCCGCACAGCAAATCCCAATAACCGGGGCGCCCACCAGGATAGTGAATGGTCACGTTCACCAGCGACTTCAGCTGTTCACCCATGGCATCCAGCACAAAGGCAATGCCGCCGGCCTTGGGCTTGAGCAGGTAGCGAAACGGTGACTGTTGCTGTGCATGCTTGCCCGGGGTAAACCGCGTGCCTTCGGCAAAGTTGAAAATGCCCACCGGGTTGTGGCGAAACTTCGCGCAGGTCTTGCGGGTGGTTTCCAGGTCCTTGCCTTTCTTCTCCGGGTGCTTTTCCAGGTACGCCTTGGTGTAGCGCTTCATGAACGGGAAGCCCAGTGTCCACCACGCCAAACCAATCACCGGGACCCAGATCAGCTCCTGCTTGAGGAAGAACTTCAGCGGGCGAATGCGCCGGTTGAGCACGTATTGCAGCACCATGATATCGACCCAGCTCTGGTGGTTGCTGGTCACCAGATATGAGTGTTCATAGTCCAGGCCTTCCAGGCCTTTCAGGTGCCAGCGGGTGCGTCGCACCAGGTTCATCCAGGCCTTGTTGTTGCTGATCCAGGCCTCGTGGGTCTGGTTCATCAGCCATTCGCTGAAGCGCTTGGCAAACGGCAGCGCCTTGAACAGCGCCACTATAAACAGGAACGAGCACAGCAGGATCGTATTCAACGCCAGCAACAGCGAGGCGATCACCCCGCGCACGGCGGCAGGTAGAAAATCCAGCATTTAGACATCCATAGGTCGGTTGGCGGCTTGAATCGCGGTCAATGCGATCGTGTACACGATGTCGTCCACCTGCGCCCCGCGGGGCAGGTCGTTCACCGGTTTGCGCAGGCCTTGCAGCATCGGCCCCAGGCTCACGCAATCGGCACTGCGCTGCACGGCCTTGTGGGTGGTGTTGCCGGTGTTCAGGTCGGGGAACACGAACACCGTGGCCTTGCCCGCCACCAGGCTGTTGGGCGCCAGTTGCCGGGCCACGGTTTCGTTGGCGGCGGCGTCGTACTGCAACGGGCCGTCGATCAGCAGTGAGCTTTGGGCTTCGTGGGCGAGCAGAGTGGCTTCGCGGACTTTCTCGACTTCTTCGCCCGTGGCCGAATCACCGCTGGAGTAACTGATCATCGCCACCCGTGGCGTGATGCCGAATGCGGCGGCCGAGTCGGCGCTTTGCAGGGCGATTTCCGCCAGCTCCGCCGCGCTGGGGTGCGGGTTCATCACGCAGTCGCCGTATACCAGCACTTGCTCGGGGAACAGCATGAAAAACACCGACGAGACCAGGGTGCAGCCCGGCGCGGTCTTGATCAGTTGCAAGGCCGGGCGAATGGTATTGGCAGTGGAGTGGATGACGCCGGAGACCAGGCCGTCCACTTCATCCAGGGCGAGCATCATGGTGGCGATCACCACGGTGTCTTCCAGTTGCTGCTCGGCCATCGGCGCGTTGAGGCTTTTGGTTTTGCGCAGGGCCACCATCGGTTCGACGTAGCGCTGGCGAATCAGGTCGGGGTCGAGAATCTCCAGGCCTTCGGGCAGCTCGATGCCATGGGCGCGGGCTACGGCTTCCACGTCGGCCGGCTTGGCCAGCAGTACGCAACGGGCGATCCCGCGTGCCTGGCAGATGGCGGCGGCCTGCACGGTCAGCGGCTCGCTGCCTTCGGGTAACACGATGCGCTTGTTGGCCGCCTGGGCGCGCTGGATCAGTTGATAACGGAACACCGCCGGCGACAGGCGCATCTCCCGCGGCGTGCCGCAGCGTTGGTGCAGCCAGCGGGCGTCGAGGTGGCTGGCGACGAAGTCGGTGATGATCTCCGCACGTTCGCGGTCATCAATCGGGATTTCCTTGTTCAGGCTGTTGAGCTGGTTGGCGGTGTCATACGAGCCGGTGCTCACCGACAACACCGGCAGCCCGGCCTGGAACGCGCCACGGCACAGGTCCATGATCCGTGGGTCGGGCAGGGTGTCGCTGGTCAGCAACAGGCCGGCCAACGGCACGCCGTTGATGGCGGCCAGGCTGACGGCGAGGATGATGTCGTCGCGGTCGCCGGGTGTCACCACCAATACGCCGGGCTTGAGCAGCTCCACGGTGTTGCGCATGGTACGGGCGCAGATGATGATCTTGGTCATGCGCCGGGTTTCGTAGTCACCGGCGTTGAGGATCTGCGCGCCCATCAGGTCGGCCACGTCGCGGGTGCGTGGGGCGTTGAGTTCCGGCTGGTAGGGGATGCAGCCCAACAGGCGGAAATCGCCGCTGCGCAACAACGGCGAATGCTCTTTGAGCCGTGCCGAGAACGCCTCCATGCTTTCGTCGGTGCGCACTTTGTTGAGGATCACGCCCAACACTTTTGGATCTTTCGGGCCGCCGAACAGCTGGGCCTGCAATTCCACGCGGCCGGAGAGTTCGGTCAGCACTTCGTTTTCCGGGGCCGAGACCAGGATCACCTCGGCGTCCAGGCTCTTGGCCAGGTGCAGGTTGACCCGGGCCGCATAGCTGGCACTGCGGGTCGGCACCATGCCTTCGACGATCAGCACGTCCTTGCCCACGGCGGCTTGCTGGTAAAGGGTGATGATTTCTTCCAGCAGCTCGTCGAGCTGGCCGTCGCCGAGCATCCGTTCGACATGGGCCAGGCCCAGAGGCTGGGGCGGTTTCAGGCCGTGGGTGCGGGCCACCAGCTCGGTGGAGCGCTCGGGGCCGGTGTCGCCGGGGTGCGGCTGGGCAATCGGTTTGAAGAAGCCGACTTTCAGCCCGGCCCGTTCAAGGGTGCGCACCAGCCCAAGGCTGATGGAGGTCAGACCCACACCAAAATCGGTGGGCGCGATAAAAAAAGTCTGCATGCGAATTCTCTGGAGGTGCATGGCTTCGGTGGCGGCCTATGGCTGGCTGCCTACCGGGAATCAGGTGCCAAGGTTATCTTTATCTGAGCCTTGCGCACACCAGCCGCACGTAAAGGGCTTGTCTATTTTTTCAAGGCGTTGCGCCGGGTCTGTGACCCAGGCCCGGGATTGCCAGGGTGGCTGGTGGCGCAGGTGCTGGGTGTGGCCGCAGGAAAGCTCGACGACCCAGTGCCGGTCTTCGTCCTGGTGAAATCCGACGACCGTCGGGTCAGTTGTTCGACCCCGTCCGTCCGGGTTGTGTTCGCTTTCGGGCAAATCCTTGTTTAGACTTGTCCGTTCTTCATTCTTCTGCAAAAGGTCTCGCCCCATGCCGATCGCCGCCAATAAGGCTGTCTCCATTGACTATACCCTGACCAACGACGCTGGTGAGGTCATCGACAGTTCTGCCGGCGGCGCGCCGCTGGTCTACCTGCAAGGTGCAGGTAACATCATCCCGGGCCTGGAAAAGGCCCTGGAAGGCAAAGAGGTCGGTGACGAACTGACCGTTGCCGTAGAACCTGAAGATGCCTACGGCGAATACGCTGCCGAACTGGTCAGCACCCTGAGCCGCAGCATGTTCGAAGGTGTCGACGAGCTGGAAGTGGGCATGCAGTTCCACGCTTCCGCTCCGGACGGCCAGATGCAAATCGTCACCATCCGTGACCTGGACGGCGACGACGTGACCGTCGACGGCAACCACCCGCTGGCTGGCCAGCGCCTGAACTTCCAGGTGAAGATCGTCGCTATCCGTGACGCTTCCCAGGAAGAAGTGGCCCACGGCCACGTGCACGGCGAAGGTGGTCACCACCATTAATTGACTGAGCGACGCTCTGTCAGTTGGAAAAAGGCGCCTTCGGGCGCCTTTTTCATTTGGCGGCTATTCTTGCCGACTTGGCGGCTGTAATCTCGAATGGCCGTTACGAAGAACATGGGATATCTGGAGTTCGTCATGAGTGCTTTCCACGACCTTAAACTCAAAGCCCTGGATGGTCAGGAGCTGCCTCTGGCGCCCTTCAAGGGGCAAGTCGTGCTGGTGGTCAACGTCGCCTCCAAATGTGGGTTGACCCCACAGTACGCCGCGCTGGAAAACCTCTATCAGCAATACAAAGACCAGGGTTTCACCGTACTCGGGCTGCCGTGCAATCAATTTGCCGGGCAGGAACCGGGTACTGAAGAAGAAATCCAGAAATTCTGCAGCCTCAACTACGGCGTGACCTTTCCCCTGGGCAGCAAGCTTGAGGTGAATGGCCACGATCGCCACCAGCTGTATCGATTGCTGGCGGGCGAGGGCGCCGAATTTCCCGGGGACATCACCTGGAACTTCGAGAAATTCCTGTTGGGCAAGGACGGCCGGGTGCTGGCGCGTTTCTCGCCGCGTACACCGCCGGATGACCCCTCCATTATTCAGGCGATCGAAAAAGCATTGAGCTGATACTTTCAGCATTGTCGAGTGAGTTTCTGTGGCAAGGGAGCTTCCTGTGGCAGGAGTTTCCTATGGCAAGGGAGCTTGCTGTGGCGAGGGAGCTTGCTCCCGCTGGGCTGCGAAGCAGCCCCATGCCCTCCCGCTTTTACCCCTTAATCACCCCAATCAATAGTGCTATCCAACACGCTGCACACTCCATATTATCCACATCATAAATTCCTTTCCGATGGAGTGCTCCCATGCCTGTCCAAGCCTTGTTCAAACCGTTCCAGCTCGGTGCACTGCAACTGCCGAGTCGCGTGGTCATGGCGCCGATGACCCGTTCCTTTTCTCCGGGTGGCGTGCCCAACTCCAAAGTGATCGAGTACTACCGCCGCCGCGCCGCCGCCGGTGTAGGCCTGATCATCACCGAAGGCACCGTGGTCGGCCACCCGGCTTCCAACGGCTACCCGAACGTCCCGCACTTCTACGGTGAAGCCGCCCTGGCCGGCTGGAAGAAAGTAGTCGACGCGGTACATGCCGAAGGCGGCAAGATCGTTCCGCAACTGTGGCATGTGGGCAGCGTTCGGCGCATCGGCACCGAGCCGGATGCCAGCGTGCCGGCTTACGGCCCCACCGAAAAACTCAAGGACGGCAACGTCGTCGTCCACGGCATGACCGTGCAAGACATCAAGGACGTGATCGCCGCGTTCGCCCAGGCTGCCAGGGATGCCCAGAGCATCGGCATGGACGGCGTTGAAATCCACGGCGCCCATGGCTACCTGGTGGACCAGTTCTTCTGGGAAGGCACCAACCAGCGCACCGACGAATACGGCGGCAGCCTGGCCAACCGTTCGCGTTTCGCCATCGAATTGATCCAGGCCGTCCGCGCCGCCGTGGGGCCGGACTTCCCGATCATCCTGCGTTTCTCCCAGTGGAAGCAGCAGGACTACACCGCGCGCCTGGTGCAAACCCCGGAAGCCTTGGGTGAATTCCTCAAGCCGCTGTCTGACGCGGGCGTGGATATTTTCCACTGCTCCACCCGCCGTTTCTGGGAGCCGGAATTCGAAGGCTCCGAGCTGAACCTGGCCGGCTGGACCCGCAAGCTCACCGGCAAGCCGACCATCACCGTGGGCAGCGTCGGCCTGGACGGCGAGTTCCTGCAGTTCATGGTCAACACCGATAAAGTGGCGCAACCCGCCAGCCTGGAAAAACTGCTGGAGCGCCTGAACAACGACGAGTTCGACCTGGTCGCTGTGGGCCGTGCGCTGCTGGTGGATCCGGATTGGGCGCTGAAGGTTCGCGAAGGCCGTGAAGGCGACATCCTGCCGTTCAGTCGTGAGGCGTTGACGACCCTCGTTTGACGCGCACACGTTTAACTGCGTGGCTGCAAAAAATGCCTGGAACCAGTTTCCAGGCATTTTTGCCAAGTTGCCTTGAGTTGTATTAAAACTTCAGCTGGTTTTTTTCCTGCTCCTGCTCCTGCTCCTGCTGCTTCTGCTGCTGCTGCTGCTGCAATGCAAGGAGGCCTGCTTGTTGATCGTCAGGCCGCTTGCCGCGAATACCCCCGTTCTCTAAGCCCGAAGGCGCAGGAGGCAGACTGAACGACGAAGGCTGGATGCTGTTGAGTGGCATCGACATGGGAGAACTCCACATATTTTATCTAAGAGTATTTGGGCTTTATGGCTGGTTCTTCCTATGACCCTGAACAACCGCCACTGATGTTGTGGCGTTCACCTGCGCACTAGTTCCCAACTGCAACTCGCAACATTCCCCCTCACGCAGCACTGAGTTGGCTTGTCTACTGGTCATTCAAGGGTGTTCGCTTGGGCAGATCAAAAATATCTACATCGAATACTAGACATTCATAGTGCTGCTGCCGACTTTGTACACACTCGATATGCCCCTGCATACATCCAGTAACTTGCTTTCAAACTGCTCAATAATTGCCGGCCAGCCCTGGCGACTGGCGTGTTGTCGGGCATTGAGCCTGACCCTGCGCAAACTTTCACGCTCCTCCAACAACCAGTTGGCGGCATCACAAAATGCCTCCTCGTCCCCAGGCATCGCCAGCACACCGTTGTAACCATGGCGAATATGCTGGGTTGCAGCTGCCTGGTCGTAAGCCACCACCCCCAACCCTGCGGCCATGGCCTCTAACACTACATTGCCAAAGGTTTCGGTCAGGCTGGGGAACAGGAACAGATCCCCTGAGGCGTAGTGCCGAGCCAGCTCCTCATCGCGTCGGGTACCGCAAAAAATTGCCTGAGGCAGCGATTTCTCAAGCATTGTCCGTTGGGGGCCATCGCCGACAATGATCAGTTTCAACCGGCGCTGTGGGTAAGTGGTTTGCAGCGAGTCGAAGCAGCGCTTGAGCAGCCCGAGATTTTTTTCCTGGGCCAGGCGTCCGACGTGCAGCACGGCGATGTCTTCATCGCTCAGCCCCCACTGCTCACGCAGGGCTGGGTCGCGTTTGGCCGGGTGAAACAGCTGGCTGTCGACACCGCGCGCGAGCATGCCCAGGCGCTCGAAATGGCGCCGCTCCAGCTCCAGGCGCTGGCTGGCGCTGGGCACCAGGGTCAGGGTCGAGCGGTTATGGAACCAGCGCAGATAGTGGGTCAGCACCCGGCTCAGCATGCCCAGGCCGTACTGGTTGGAATACTGCTGGAAGTTGGTGTGAAAGCCACTCACCACGCTGATCCCCAGGCGCCGCGCCGCCCGCAACGCCGACAAACCCAGCGGGCCTTCGGTGGCGATATACAACACATCCGGGCGCTGGCGGGTCCAGCGCCGCAACAGCTTGTGCATCGACGACTGGCCCCATTGCAGCCCCGGGTAGCCCGGCAGCGGCCAGCCGCGACAGAGCATCAGGCCGTCGTCGCTGGGCCGGCTCTGGTCGCTGCCCTGGCGCGGGCGAACCAGTTCGACTTGATGCCCACGCGCGCGCAAACCGTCACACAGGCGGCCAAGGGTATTGGCCACCCCGTTGATCTCTGGCGGGAAGGTTTCGGTGATCAGGGTGATGTGGAGCGAAGCTGTCGTCATGACCCACAGTGTCGGCGTGGGCCATGTCGTCATTGTGTCTTTTGGATGATGGATTTGTGACGGCTCAGGCCTTTTTAATGGCCATGGCCTCGGCGCCTTGCTCACGCACCCAGAACAACGTCGCCCCGGCCACCGCTGCCGGCATCATCAGCAGGTTGACCACCGGCACCAGCAACACCAGGTAAACGATCCCGCCAAAACTCATGCTCTGCCAGCGCTTCTGGCGCAGCCAGGCGAGCATTTCGTTCCAGCCCAGCTTGTGGTTGTCGGCCGGGTAGTCGATGTACTGGATCGCCATCATCCACACACCAAACAGCAGCCACAGCGGCGCCGCCACCAGGTTGACCACTGGGATGAACGACAGGATAAACAGGCCGATGGCCCGGGGCAGGAAGTAACCCAGTTTGCGCATTTCCCGGGCCAGGGTGCGCGGGACCATGGCCGCCAGTTCGCCCCAGCTGAACGCCGGGAAATCATCGGTGCCGCGCACCACCACTTCGACCTTTTCCGACAGAAAGCCGTTGAACGGCGCGGCGATAATGTTGGCAAGCATGGTGAAGGTGAAAAACACCATCAGCACCACCAGCACCACAAATAAAGGCCACAGCAGATAATTGAGGAAGCTCAGCCAGCTCGGCAGCGTCGGCATGAGTGTGTCGACCCACAGGCTGAACTGATGGCCGGCGAAGTAGATCAATCCGACGAACAGGATCAGGTTGATTGCCAGCGGCAGCAGCACAAACAGCCGCAGGCCGGGGCTGAGTACCAGTTTGAGACCTTCGCGCAGGTACTGTGGGCCTGAAAGAACGGGGGCGGGCATGGATAACTCCGGGCAATAGGGGCGAACGCGCCGACCTTACCGGCTTTGGGAGTACCGGGAAAGCACGGCCCGCATCGCGACATTAACGGTAACAAAGGTGTCGATTAATAGAGGGCATGGGATAGAGACCACCTATGAGCTGGATTGTTAATCCGTATTTCCTTAATCTTGCCTCCCTCTATACGCTGCACCCATTATTTTCAGGATCTGCGAGTTCAAGCCTTCCCCAAGTGCTTCGCGGTCCTTTTTTATTCCAGCCGTTCTGTAGTCCGGGCGGTCGATAGGAGTGAGTCATGTCTGATACCCGTCATTCGCGAGTGATTATTCTCGGTTCCGGCCCTGCCGGTTACAGCGCTGCCGTCTACGCTGCCCGGGCCAACCTCAAGCCGTTGCTGATCACCGGCATGCAAGCGGGCGGTCAGTTGACCACCACCACTGAAGTTGACAACTGGCCGGGCGACGTCCACGGCCTGACCGGCCCGGTGCTGATGGAGCGCATGAAAGAGCACGCCGAGCGTTTCGAAACCGAGATCGTGTTTGATCACATCAACAAGGTCGACTTCTCCAAGAAGCCTTACAGCCTGACCGGCGACAGCGGCGTGTACACCTGTGACGCGCTGATCATCGCCACCGGCGCCAGCGCTCGTTACCTGGGCCTGCCGTCGGAAGAAGCGTTCATGGGCAAGGGCGTTTCGGCCTGCGCAACCTGCGACGGTTTCTTCTACCGCAACAAGCCAGTGGCTGTGGTCGGTGGCGGCAACACCGCGGTGGAAGAAGCGCTGTACCTGGCCAACATCGCCAGCACCGTGACCCTGGTTCACCGTCGCGAGACCTTCCGCGCCGAGAAGATCCTGATCGATAAGCTGCATGCCCGCGTGGCCGAAGGCAAGATCATCCTCAAGCTCAACGCCACCCTGGATGAAGTTCTGGGCGACAACATGGGCGTGACCGGTGCTCGCCTGAAGAACAACGACGGCAGCTTCGACGAGCTGAAAGTCGACGGCGTGTTCATCGCCATCGGCCACACTCCGAACACCTCGTTGTTCGAAGGCGTGCTGGATGCCAAAGACGGTTACCTGATCGTGCAGGGCGGCCGTGAAGGCAATGCGACTGCCACCAACATCGAAGGTATCTTCGCTGCCGGTGACGTGGCCGACCACGTGTACCGCCAGGCGATCACCTCCGCCGGCGCCGGTTGCATGGCGGCACTGGATGCCGAGCGTTACCTCGACGGTTTGAAGGACGCTTCGTTCTAAACCGTAGAAACAAAAAAACCGGCTGCGAGGCCGGTTTTTTTATGCACGGGATTTGATGATCACCGCAGTCCAAATGTGGGAGCGGGCTTGCTCGCGAAAGCGGTGTGTCAGTCACCCGACGTATTGACTGACACTCTGCTTTCGCGAGCAAGCCCGCTCCCACATTTTGATCTATGTCTGACTCAGGATTTGCGGGTCAGTGGCTGTGCGGCAAACTTCACACCCGCCAACCCATGCTCGATCAGCGCACGAATGTTGCCATGGTCACTGCCTTCAGGCGTGGCCAGCACCGAACGGTAATGCTCGCCAAACGCCAACAGCGCTTCCTGGTCGCTCAAGCCTTCCAGCAGCGCCAGGCCCAGGGTCTTGCACGAACCTTCGTTCTGCCCGGCGGCGTTTTCCACGCTGCCATTGGTGAACGCTTGTGGCTGGTAGTCGTAACCCGCAGCTACAAAGGCCAGGGTATCGGCAAAAACATGTTCGCCACTGTTGAGGCTGGCGCGCAGGGTGTTCAGGTCAGTCATGGGTTTTTCCTTTGGCGAATGCCGCTTGCTGTTCGGCACTGGCTTCTTGCTGGTATTGGGCTTTCCACTCGGCGTACGACATGCCGTACACCACTTCACGGGCGTCATCGAGGCTCAGCTCGATCTGGCGCTCGTCGGCCTCGGCCTTGTACCACTTGGACAAGCAGTTGCGGCAGAAGCCCGAGAGGTTCATCAGGTCGATGTTCTGCACATCCTTGCGGCTGTCCAGGTGGGCCACCAGCCGGCGGAAGGCGGCGGCTTCGAGTTCGAGGCGTTGTTGATCGTTCATGATGCTCACTGCAAAGGTAAGGGTTAGCGACTGGCCGCTAGGGTGATCGACACCGATTCGGCAAAACGCAACGCATGGGGTTTGTCGACTTCGACTTCGGCGTACAGCACCGATGTATTGCTCATCACCAGGTCGAGGATCTCCTGGGTCAGGCGCTCCAGCAGGGCAAAGCGGTTGCCTTCCACATGGGCGATGATCGCCTTGGTGATGGTGCGGTAGTTCAGCGCGTGGTCGATGTCGTTGTCGCGCACGGCTTCCTGGGCGGCATACAGGATGGTCAGGTTGATCAACACATCCTGCTTGTTGAGGATTTCATCCTCGTTGATCCCGATAAACGTGCGCAGGCACAGGTCCTTGACCCGGATGCGCGCCATGCCTGGCTGAAGTTGTGGCATTGCTACTTGCTCCGTCCAATCAGTTGCAGGAACTCCATGCGCGTGGTGTTCGACTCGCGGAAGGCGCCGAGCATCACCGAGGTGTTCATGGTTGAATTCTGTTTTTCGACACCGCGCATCATCATGCACATGTGCCTGGCTTCGATCACCACCGCCACGCCGGCGGCCTGGGTCACCGTCTGGATGGCGTCGGCGATTTCCCGCGTGAGGTTTTCCTGGATCTGCAGGCGACGGGCGAACATGTCGACGATACGCGCCAGCTTCGACAGGCCGAGCACCTTGCCGGTCGGAATATAGGCCACATGGGCCTTGCCGATAAAGGGCAGCAGATGATGCTCGCACAGCGAATACAGCTCGATGTCCTTGAGGATCACCATCTCGTCGTTGTCGGAGGCAAACAGCGCACCGTTGACGATTTCTTCCAGGTTCTGCTCGTAGCCGTGACACAGGTACTGCATGGCCTTGGCGGCACGCTTTGGCGTGTCGAGCAAACCCTCGCGCTCGGGGTCTTCACCCAGGCCCTTGAGGATCTCGCGGTAGTGGTGGGGCAGGGACAAAGTCATACAACATCCTCGCAAACGGCTTACTTGATATGCCGCCCGCCGTTGACGGTCAGGGTGGTACCGGTGATATAAGGGTTATCCAGCAGGTAGCGCACGCTCTGGTAAATCACCTCGGGGCCGGGCTCGATTCCCAGTGCCGCCTTGGCCAGGACCTTGGCGCGGTAAGCCGCGTCGTCGCCCTCGTTGAACATCACCATTGCCGGGGCAATGCCGTTCACCTTGATATCCGGTGCAAGCTGCGCGGCAAACGACAAGGTCAGGCTGTCGAGCCCGGCCTTGGTGGCGCAGTAGGCAATGTGCTGGCGGCTGCCCTTGCGGGTCACGTCATCGCTGATGTGCACGATATCCGCAGGCGTGGAGCGTTGCAGCAGGTAAGCACAATGCAGGTTGATCAGGTACGGCGCAAGCATGTGCACGCTGAACATGTCGGTAAAGGCGCGGCTCTCGTCGCCGGGCGCTTCCGCTTCCCAGGCCGAGGCATTATGAATGATCGCCCGCAGGCTTTGGGTGTGCGTCTTCAGTTCGTCGATGAAGGCGAGAATACCGGTCTCATTGGAGAAGTCGGCAAACACACCGATCGCACCGCGTTCGCGCAAGGCTTGCACGCCGGGACGTTCGCTGCGGTAGCTGAAAATCACTGGCTGCCCTTCGTCCAGCAGGCGCTGGGCGCAATGCAGGCCGACGCGCTGGCCGGCACCGGTGATCAGGATCGGGGCGGGTGTTGAAGACATGGGAGGCTCGAATCGCTGGCAGGCTAAAACTATACCAGCGAGCGGCCTCCCTTGTACTCAAGCAGCGGCTTCGGTGGCCTTTACCCGGGCTGGCGCCGGATGCAGCCAGCCGGCCAGCAGGTGGGTCGACAACGGGATAAAGAAGTAAACCATCAATGGCGTGAGCGCGAGGGTGCTGACCAGCACACGGCTCAGCAACCCCAACTCGCTGAGCAGCGGCTCAAGGCCGAAGTTGAACAGCAGCGACACCGGGAAAAATGCCAGCCAGATGGCCACGGCCTGCTTCCAGCGCGGCGGACGTGCGGCGGCGGCGCCAAACCAGCCGTCGATACCGCGTACGCGATGCTCCGACGGCGCAGCAAACAGCTCACTGCCACGCCCGAGCCATGCACCACGGGAGGCGGAAAACTCCCACGCATGCAGGGTTTTTTCGTCGGCGAAGCGGAAAATAATCTGGAACTCGTCATCGTTGGGCGGCGGTGCAAGCACGCCTGAACCCAGGTAACCGGGGAAGTCCGTGGCCAATTGCTCGCCTTCGCGCAGCCAGGCCATCAACTCTTCATAGCGGCCCTTGGCCACGCGGCGCGCAACCATCAGGGTGACGGGGGAGGTAGACATTGTGTATCTCCATAAGGATCAGGTGCACTGGGCCGGGTAGGCGGCGCACGAACGAAGCTGCGGGGTAAGCAGCCACGTTGAAAAAACAGGCAAGGATTATTCCTGTTTTGCAGAAATACACCAGCGACATTGGTCGGCTTGTCGAAGACCTTGAATCGGACAGCTGTATGGGCGTTAAATGGGATCCAAGTTCCTGACAGTATATTGATGCCCTGATGTCTGTAATGACTGCTCCACGTCCCGAAATGGCCCTTGGCAACCCTGCCGATTCCGATGAGCTGTTTCCGATTCGCGAAGTCGCGAGATTGACAGGCATCAACCCTGTCACCTTGCGTGCCTGGGAACGGCGTTACGGGCTGATCCACCCGGTTCGCACCGAAAGTGGGCACCGCCTGTATTCGCGCACCGATATCGAGACCGTTCATCGCATTCTTGACTGGATCGAGCGTGGCGTGGCCGTGAGCAAGGTCGGCAAGATCCTCGCGCGCGACGATCATCAAGTCGAAGCGGCGGCTGCTTCGCCGGCAGGTGCAGAGCATGAATGGGCCCAATGGCAGGCGCAGTTGCGAACGGCCGTCGGTGCCTTCGACGACCGGCAACTGGACCGGTTGTATGGCCAGATTTTCGCCGCCTACCCGGTCGCGGTGGTGTTCCAGGACATCCTGATGCCCCTCTGGCAGCAACTGTTGCGACATCAGGGGTTGTTTGGCCAAACCAGTGAATGGCTGTTTTTTGATGGATTCCTGCGCAGCCGAACCTGGAAACGCCTGCAGATAGGCTGTGCCTCAGCGGCGCCGCGGGTATTGCTGGCCGCCATTGCGGGGGAGTGCCGAGAGCTGGAGTTGTTGGTCGCAGGCCTGTTGATGAGCGGTGACGAGTTGGCGGTCAAGGTTCTGGCTGTGGGCCAGCCGATGGATGAATTGACCCTTGTCTGTGAAAAAACCAGGCCACAAGCCCTTGTGGTGTTCTCCAATCACTCGCCGGCCAATGGCTTGCCTCGGCGCCTTGAACGGTTGGCCCTGACCCTGGATTGCCCACTGTTGCTGGCCGGCGATGCGGCGGAGTTGGCGCAGGAACAACTGGCGGGTTCATCCGTCGGCTGCCTGGGTAACGAAGGGCGATTGATGCAGCGCCGCTTGCAGCAGTTTCTGCGCGGTAACCTGGATACCTGACTTCAGGCGTGGACTTCGGGGTGAAACAGGCGGTGTTGCTGCAGGATAAACTGGCGCAGGCGCTCGGTCTCATCCACATCGTTCTGGCTCAGGCGGTAGGCGAACAATCCTCGGGCAGTTTCCCGTTCCAGCGTGCCCCGCACCGAAATGCGCTCGTACCCGGACGGACTGAACCACAGCGAAAAGGTTCTTGGCGCCTTGATCCGCCCGCGAATTTCCACCAGCAATCCCTTGAATGACACCTCATGCACCCACAGCGCACCGGGTTGGCCCTTGATGTTTTCCAGGGGTACCGGCTCTTCGAGCGCCAGGCGCCACGGGCGGATCATCGGCCCGTCTTCGAAAATACTCGGTACACCCAGCCGCAGATGCACGGCATGAAACTCGTCTTCCACCAATTGCAGCGGAAACGTCATTTGCTGGTTGTCGAATTGGGCCTGGAGGGTGACATGGTCATGGGCGGCCAGGCGGGTGAGCAGATCTCGAATCTGCGCACCGCCATTGACCGTCAGGCTCGACGACGCGTCCCGCACATTGAGTTGCGGGTTATGGTGCATGGTCTGAATAAAATCCAGCTCGTCCTGCGTCAAAAGCGCGTCGCGTTGCATTGATCTTGCTCAAGAAAAAGGTATTAAAACGCCATTATCTCTTTAAAGACCGCGTTTTCTAGTTTTTGTTAGATCCGCTCGTCGCCTTGAGTGCCGCAAGCTCCGCCTTGAGGTCAGCCAACTGGGCTTCCAGTTGCGCGACACGCTGCTGGGCCTTGACCTGAACGGTCACATCCTTCTGCACACCGACAAAGTAGGTCTGCTTGTCGGCCGGGTTATAAACCGTCGATAACGACAGCTCGTTCCAGAAATGCGTGCCGTCCTTGCGGTAATTGCGCAGGATTTCCCGGCAGGCGCCGCCACTCTCCAGGGCTTCGCGAATCGCCATCAGCCCCGGCTGGTCACGGTCACCCGATTGCAGGAAGCGGCAGTCCTGATAGAGGATTTCGTCGAGGGTGTAGCCAGTCATGCGCTCGAAGGCCGGGTTCACATAAATCAGTGGCTTGTCCTTGCCTTCGCGCTCGGCGATAACGATGCCGTCGTTGGAAGCGTTGATCACCAGTTGCATCAGCTTGGCGTTAATCATTGAGCGATCCATGGCTTGTAGTTGGAGTTTGCAGTTTAAGACATGCCGGCAGCCTGTCCATGGGCCCCAGCTGTTAATATCCCAGGCTTTTAGTCAGCTACAGGATCAGATTGATGAAAGTCGCCATCCTTTCCGGCTCGGTGTACGGCACGGCTGAAGAAGTCGCCCGTCATGCTGCAAGCATCCTCAACGCTGCCGGCTTCGACGCCTGGCACAACCCGCGCGCCACCCTGGCCGATGTGCAGGGTTTTGCCCCCGAGGCCTTTTTAGCCGTGACCTCCACCACCGGCATGGGCGAATTGCCCGATAACCTGCAACCGCTGTATTCGACCATTCGCGACCAACTGCCGGCCGCCTGGCGCGGACTACCAGGCGCGGTGATCGGCCTGGGCGACGCCAGCTATGGCGACACCTTCTGCGGGGGCGGCGAGCAAATGCGCGAGCTGTTTGCCGAGTTGGGCGTGCACGAAGTGCTGCCGATGCTGCGCCTGGACGCCAGCGAAAGCGTGACCCCGGAAGCCGACGCCGAGCCCTGGCTGGCCGAGTTGGTCACTGCACTGCGCGGTTGACCGGGAACTCGCGCAACAACGCCAGCCAGGCCTGGGCGGCTTTCGAAAGATAGGCGCCCTCACGCCAGATAAAGGCAATGTCCCAGCGCAGGTAGTCCGGCGCCTTGAGTGTCAGGCGCACCACCCCGGGCCGCACCAGGCCCCGGGCCACCACGCTGGGCAGCAACACCACGCCTTGGCCGGCGGCCACCAGGGCCGCAAGGAAATCCGCCTGGCCGCTGCGACCACTTTCCTTCGGGGTGAAGCCCAATTGCTGACAGGCCTGTAGCAGGCGGTCGTTCAACACAAAACTGCGCTGATACATCAGGAACGGCGTGTCAGCCAACTCCTCCAGGCGGATCTGCGCGTTATCGGCCAATGGATGGTCCATCGGCAGCAGGGCATCCAGCGGTTCATCGCAGAATGCCTGCCAGGCGAATGCCGGGTCGCTGGGCATCAGGCTGCCGCCCACTTCCAGCTCTCCGCTCAAGATCGCCTGCTCGATATTGCGGCTGCCGCCTTCCAGCAACTGGATGGTGACGTTCGGATAACGCCGGCGGTATTCGGCAAACAGCCCGGCGAACAACGTGTCGCCGCCCAACTGCGGCAGGCCCATGCGCAACTCGCCACGGGTCAACTGATTCAAGTCATCCAGCTCACTGAGCAACTCGGTTTGCTGGCGCAGCATGGCCTCCGCCCGCTGCAGCACCACTTGTCCGGCCGCCGTCAGGCGAATCTGCGAACCCAGGCGATCCAGCAGCGGCGTGCCCAGGCTTTGTTCCAATTGCGCCACCTGCTTGCTGACCGCGGACTGGCTGATGTGCAGGGTTTTACCGGCTTGGGTAAAACCGCCCCGGTGGATCACTTCGACAAAGCTGCGCAGCTGTTTAAATTCCATCGACATGATTCCAGTTTGGAATAGCTTGCAGTCTAACAATTCGCTGTGGGGATGCCAGGCGCCTCTTTAAAATGGGTGCCCTGGGAGGACCCAAAGCTCATGAAACGTTTCACCTTCAAAGTCGTCGGTCGGTTGTTGACTGAACTGATTGTGCTGCTGGCCATATATTTTCTGGGCTGCCAATTGGCCGCCTGGCTGAGCTGGCCTATTCCCGGTGGTGTGGTCGGCCTGGGCCTGTTGTTGCTGACCTTCGCCACCGGCCTGGTAAAACCGGCGGCTCTGCAACTGGGCGCCGGTGTACTGATGGCCGAGATGCTGCTGTTCTTTATTCCTGCCTTGATGAGCCTTTTGGACTACGGTGGCCTGGTAAAGCACGACGGCTGGCGGATCATGTTGGTGATCGGCTTCAGCACCTTGTCGGTGATGCTGGTGACTGCGTTTACCGTGGAATTCGTCTGCCGCTGGAAGCTGCGCCATGAAGCTTGAGCTGATGCCGATGTTCTGGCTGGCGCTGACCCTCGGTGCCTACGGCTTCAGCCGCTGGATCTACCGGCGCACCGGGCGCTACCTGCTGTCGCCGCTGATCCTGGTGCCGGCGCTGCTGCTGGCGGTGGCCGTGCCGATGAAAACCGCCTATGCCGAATACGCCACCGACACCCACTGGCTGATGCTGGTGCTGGGCCCGGTGACCGTGGCGTTCGCGATTCCGATCTGGCAACAGCGCCAATTGCTGATGCGCCACTGGTCAGCGTTATTGCTGGGGATGGTCGCGGGCAGCGCGGCGTCCATCGCCACTTCGTATGGCCTGGCCAAGGCCCTCGCTCTCGACAGCTCGGTGACGATGTCGTTGGTGCCCCGTTCGATCACCACCCCGTTCGCGATGCCGGTGTCTTCCGACCTGGGCGGCGTGCCGGAACTGACGGCGGTGTTCGTGATGTTCACCGGGGTGTTTGGCGCCATGCTCGGCGGCGTACTGCTCAAGTGGTTGCCGTTGCGCACGCCATTGGCCCGTGGCGCATTGTTTGGCGTGGGCGCTCATGGCGCGGGTGTCAGCCGGGCTCATGAAGTGGGCGGCGAGGAAGGCTCCGTGGCGGGCCTGGTAATGGTGCTGACCGGGTTGCTCAACCTGTTCGCCGCGCCTTTATTGGCGTCGCTTCTCTGACACGCGCAGAACAAAATCGAACTATCCTCAGGACTGACCCGTTCGGTCATCAAGCTGGCTGCCAATGCAACTACGGCGGCCTCGAGGTCTGACTAGACTGCCTCTTCACTCAAAAAAACAATAATAAGCGCGCCAAGGAGGTCATTGCCGTGAGCCTAGCCACTGTTCAATCGACACACAGTGTAAAAGACCAGGTCAGCGCGGCCGAATGGCAGGCCCGCGTCGACCTCGCCGCGTGCTATCGCCTGGTGGCGATGCATGGTTGGGACGACCTGATTTTCACCCACATCTCGGCCAAGGTGCCGGGCACCGAAGACTTCCTGATCAACCCCTACGGGCTGATGTTCCACGAGATCACCGCGTCGAGCCTGGTGAAGGTCGATCAGGCCGGCAACAAGCTGATGGACAGTCCCTACGAGGTCAACCCTGCCGGGTACACCATTCACAGTGCGGTGCACGAAGTGCGGCACGATGTGGTCTGCGTGCTGCACACCCACACCGCCTCCGGCATTGCCGTCTCCGCGCAGAAACAGGGCGTGCTGCCCATCAGCCAGCAATCGTTGTTCGTGTTGTCCAGCCTGGCTTATCACGCCTACGAAGGTGTGGCGCTGAACCACGAGGAAAAGGCCCGCTTACAGGCCGACCTTGGCGAAAACAATTTCCTGATGCTGCACAACCACGGTCTGCTGACCTGTGGCGGCAGCATCGCCGATACGTTCCTGATGATGTTCATCTTCCAGCGCACCTGCGATATCCAGGTGATGGCGCAGAACGGTGGCGCTGAACTGATCAGCATTGCGCCGCAGATATTGGCCGGTGCCCGGGCGATGATCGCTGGGGTCACCAAAAGCGCTCAGGGCATGGGCGGCGCGCTGGCGTGGCCGGCGTTGCTGCGCAAACTCGATGCACTCGACCCCGGGTATAAAAGCTGATGCCACTCGCCGAGATCCCGCTGCGCATCTGGCGCCAGCGTGCCCAGAACTTTGAGTTTCGCGGCCGCACCATTCGGTACTGGGTGGCGGGGCAGGGCGAGCCGTTGCTGCTGATCCATGGTTTTCCCACGGCCAGTTGGGATTGGCATTACCTCTGGCAGCCGTTGGTCCAGCGCTATCAAGTGATTGCCTGCGACATGCTGGGGTTTGGCGATTCGGCCAAGCCGCTGGACCACACCTATTGCCTGCTGGAGCAGGCGGACTTGCAACAGGCGTTGCTGGAGCATCTTTGGGTGCAGCAGCCGGTGCATGTGCTGGCCCATGATTACGGTGACAGTGTTGCGCAGGAGTTGTTGGCGCGGCATTACGAAGGCCGGTTTCGGATGGGCAGTTGTGTGTTTCTCAACGGTGGGTTGTTTCCGGAGACGCATCGTCCGGCGTTGGTGCAGAAGCTGTTGCTGAGCCCATTGGGTTGGATGATTGGGCGGGCGTTTGGGCGTAATGCCCTGGCTAACAGTTTTGGGCAGATTTTCGGGCCGGCGACTCGGCCCAGTGAGAGTGCGCTGGATGATTTCTGGAGCTTGATCGAGAGCCAGGATGGGCCGCGGATTCTGCACAAGTTGATTGCGTATATTCCTCAGCGTCGGCGGCAGCGGGATCGATGGGTGGCGGCCATGCAGCGGGGGGAGGTGCCGTTGCGGGTGATCGATGGGGAGGTTGATCCGATTTCCGGGGGGCATATGGTTCAGCGTTATCGTGAGCTGGTGCCGCACGCGGATACGGTGTTGCTGGCGAATATTGGGCACTACCCGCAGATTGAGGCGCCGGTGCAGGTGTTGAAGCATTATCTGGCGTTTCGGGAGGGGCTTGGGGTTGGGGCTGCTCGGGTGGCTTATTCTTGATTGGGGTTGAGTACATATCCGTTATTTAGGTAACGGCGGCTTATGGTTCCGCTCTTACAGCGGGTCACTTTTGAAAAGCGTGTACGGACCGGACACATGGTTGACGGGTGTACGGGGACATGGTTGACACTTTTCGGCGAGCTAACTACGCCGGAAAACCATCATGCCCTGGAAT
>NZ_JBIUVK010000072.1:0-20463 GCF_044742865.1 Pseudomonas sp. NPDC087814
GATGACGCAATCCGCGCTATCCAGCTGAACATGGGTTCTATGGATGACGATGTAATCCGTGGTCGCAAACACGTTGCTGGCGGTACCGAGCAGTTCGTTGAAGAAGCTCCGGTAGCTGCAGCTGAGTAACTGACGCCTTGGCGTTGACTCAGTAAGCAAAAAGGGGGCTTGGCCCCCTTTTTGCCACCTCGAAAACCATTTGTCGGCAGCGCAGCTACAACATTTGTAACGTGCAGCGGCCTACAAGGGTGGTTCGGGAAGAATTGATCGCCCGTTCAATCGGGTGGAATGGTTGAAAACCTATCCAAGAGGATTTTGAAAATGGCAGAGATTACTGCAGCGTTGGTTAAAGAACTGCGTGAGCGTACCGGCGAAGGCATGATGGATTGCAAAAAGGCCTTGACCAAGGCCGGCGGCGACATCGAAAAAGCCATTGATGACATGCGTGCTTCGGGCGCCATCAAGGCTGCCAAGAAAGCAGGCAACGTCGCTGCTGAAGGCGCCATCGCAATCAAGGAAGACGGCAAATCGGCCGTTATCCTGGAAGTTAACTCGCAGACCGACTTCCTGGCCCTGCAAGACGACTTCAAGAACTTCGTCGCTGCCAGCGTTGAAAAAGCATTCGCTGACAAGCTGACCGACGCCGCTCCGCTGATCGAAGCTCAAGAAGCTGATCGTCTGGTTCTGGTGGGTAAAGTGGGCGAGAACGTTAACATTCGTCGCCTGACCCGCGTTGAAGGTGACGTTGTGGGTGCTTACCTGCACGGCAACAAGATCGGTGTTGTGGTTGCCCTGAAAGGCGGCAACGTTGAACTGGCCAAAGACATCGCTATGCACGTAGCGGCCAGCAACCCTGAATTCCTGCTGCCATCGGAAGTTTCTGCTGAAGCCATCGAACGCGAGAAAGCCGTGTTCCTGCAGCTGAACGAAGAGAAAATCAAAGGCAAGCCTGAAAACATCGTTGAAAACATGGTCAAGGGCCGTATCAGCAAGTTCCTGGCTGAGGCTTCCCTGGTTGAGCAGGCGTTCGTCAAGAACCCTGAAATCAAGGTTGGCGAACTGGCCAAGAAAGCCGGTGCTGATATCGTTTCCTTCACCTACTACAAAGTAGGCGACGGCATCGAGAAGCCGGTCGACAACTTCGCTGAAGAAGTTGCTGCCCAGCTGGCTGCCACCAAGAAGTAAGACAGTTTTTAACTGTCGCCCAAAAGAGGCTGCCCGCTTACGCGCGCAGCCTCTTTTCAAATGGGGTGATCGATTTTTATTGGTTTCCCTTTGGAACTGGCTTACAAAGCCGTGTTCCGATGGCGCTGTGACAGCGTCAAGCTAGAGTGAACGCAGGCCGTAAACGGCTTGCCAAGAATTTTCAAAAAATACGCCGCAGGAGAGATTCGCAATGGCTCAGCAGGGCAGTGGTCATCAGGCTCGCTATAAACGCATTCTACTCAAGCTTAGCGGCGAGGCCCTGATGGGCTCGGAAGAGTTTGGGATCGATCCCAAAGTACTCGATCGCATGGCGCTGGAAGTCGGCCAACTGGTCGGTATCGGTGTCCAGGTCGGTCTGGTGATCGGCGGCGGCAACCTGTTCCGTGGCGCGGCACTCAGCGCTGCCGGCATGGATCGGGTGACAGGCGACCACATGGGCATGCTGGCCACTGTGATGAACGCCCTGGCCATGCGTGATGCGCTGGAGCGCGCCAATATCACCGCGATCGTGATGTCGGCTATTTCCATGGTTGGCGTAACGGATCACTATGATCGTCGCAAGGCCATGCGTCACCTGGATGCCAAGGAAGTCGTGATTTTTGCGGCCGGTACCGGCAACCCATTCTTTACCACCGATTCGGCAGCTTGCCTGCGTGGTATCGAGATCAACGCGGACGTGGTGCTCAAGGCCACCAAGGTTGACGGTGTCTACACCGCAGACCCATTCAAAGACCCGCATGCCGAGAAGTTCGATCATCTGACTTATGATGAAGTACTGGATCGCAAGCTGGGCGTGATGGACCTGACGGCAATTTGCTTGTGCCGCGACCACAAGATGCCGCTGCGCGTATTTAACATGAACAAGCCCGGCGCCCTGCTGAACATCGTACACGGCGGCGCGGAAGGGACTCTGATCGAGGAAATCGAACAATGATCAACGAAATCAAAAAAGACGCTCAAGAGCGCATGCAAAAATCCCTGGAATCCCTGAACCATGCGTTTGGCCAGATTCGTACCGGCAAGGCCCACCCAAGCATCCTGGGCAGCGTGATGGTGCCTTACTACGGCGCTGATACCTCGATCACCCAAGTGGCCAACATCACTGTAAAAGATTCGCGCACCCTGCAAGTCGTTGCTTTCGAGCGCAACATGCTCGGCGCCGTCGACAAGGCCATCCAGAGCGCCGGTTTGAACCTCAATCCGACCAACCTGGGCGAATTGCTGCTGATCTCCATGCCTGCCCTGACCGAAGAAACCCGCAAGGGCTTCACCAAGCAGGCGCGCAGTGCAGCGGAAGACGCGCGTGTTGCCGTGCGCAACATCCGTCGTGATGCCTTGGGTGACCTGAAGAAGCTGGTCAAGGACAAGGAAATCAGCGAAGACGAAGAGCGCCGTGCCGTTGCTGATATCGACAAGCTGACTAAAGATGCCGAGGCCCAGATCACCAAGGCCACGGAAGATAAAGAAAAGGACCTGATGGCCGTATAAGGGGTCAGGACGCCTTCATGGAAAAGACCAAGCAGACTGTGCCCTCCGTGGTGCCGCGCCATGTCGCGATCATCATGGACGGGAATAATCGCTGGGCGAAGAAGCGCTTTATGCCGGGCGTTGCCGGGCATAAAGCGGGTGTCGACGCTGTACGAGCCGTGATCGAGGTGTGCGCCGAGGCCAAGGTCGAAGTATTGACCCTGTTCGCGTTCTCCAGTGAAAACTGGCAGCGCCCGGCCGAGGAGGTCAGTGCCTTGATGGACCTGTTCTTCAAGGCCCTGCGCCGCGAGGCCAAGCGCCTGAACGAGAACAACATCAGCCTGCGTATCATCGGTGACCGTTCGCGGTTTCATCCGGAGCTGCAGGCGGCCATGCGCGAAGCCGAGGCGATCACTGCCGGCAGCAACCGTTTTGTGCTGCAGATCGCAGCCAACTACGGCGGCCAGTGGGATATTGCCCAGGCCGCGCAGCGTCTGGCGCGGGAAGTGCAGGCCGGCCATCTGCGTCCGGAAGACATTACTCCCGAACTGTTGCAAACCTGCCTGGTGACCGGCGACCTGCCGTTGCCGGACCTGTGCATTCGTACCGGTGGCGACCATCGCATCAGCAACTTCCTGTTGTGGCAGTTGGCCTATACCGAACTGTACTTCTCCGACCTGTTCTGGCCGGACTTCAAACACGATGCCATGCGCAATGCGCTGGCCGATTTCGCTTCCCGTCAGCGTCGCTTCGGTAAAACGAGCGAGCAGATCGAAGCTGGAGCCCGGGTTTAATGCTTAAACAACGAATCATCACGGCGCTGATCCTGCTGCCTATTGCCCTGTGCGGGTTTTTCCTGCTTGAAGGTGCGAACTTCGCGCTGTTCATCGGCCTGGTTGTGACCCTGGGTGCCTGGGAATGGGCGCGCCTGGCGGGTTTCGCCGCGCAGTTGCCTCGTGTGGTGTATGCCGCTGTCGTGGCGTTGTTGATGTTCCTGATGTACATCCTGCCGGACGTGGCGCCCTGGGTGCTGGGTGCGGCGGTGTTGTGGTGGGCGTTGGCGACCTATCTGGTGCTGACCTATCCGGGCACCAGCAGTCATTGGTCCAGTGTCGCCTGCAAGCTGGTGATTGGCCTTTTGATTCTGTTGCCTGCCTGGCAAGGCCTGGTCTACATCAAGCACATGCAACTGGGTAACTGGCTGATCATGGCGGTGATGGTCCTGGTGTGGGGTGCCGATATCGGCGCCTATTTCTCCGGGCGTGCCTTCGGCAAGCGCAAGCTGGCGCCGGCGGTCAGCCCGGGCAAAAGCTGGGAAGGCGTGTATGGCGGCCTGGCGTTGACCCTGGTGATTACCGTGGTGGTCGGTGTGGTGCGTGGCTGGACCGTCAAGGAAATGCTACTGGGCCTGGTGGGCGCAGCCGTGGTGGTGTTCATCTCGGTGGTCGGTGACCTGACCGAAAGCATGTTCAAGCGCCAGGCCGGGATCAAGGACAGCAGTAACCTGCTGCCGGGTCACGGTGGCGTGCTGGACCGTATCGACAGCCTGACTGCCGCGATCCCGATCTTTGCCGTACTGCTGTGGATGGCTGCCTCGTGAGCCGCCTGCAACAGGTAACCGTGCTGGGCGCTACCGGCTCGGTGGGGCTAAGCACCCTGGATGTGATTGCCCGTCATCCCGAGCGTTATCAAGTATTCGCCTTGACCGGTTTCAGTCGCCTGAGTGAACTGCTGGCACTGTGTGTGCGGCACGCGCCGCAATACGCAGTAGTGCCCGAAGCGGCAGTTGCACGTGGTTTGCAGGATGACTTGCGCGCTGCGGGCCTGGCGACTCAGGTATTGGTGGGGGAGGAGGGGTTGTGCCAGGTTTCGGCAGACCCTGAGGTCGACACCGTGGTTGCGGCGATTGTCGGCGCTGCCGGCTTGCGCCCGACCCTGGCGGCCGTTGATGCGGGCAAGAAGATTCTGCTGGCCAACAAAGAAGCCCTGGTGATGTCCGGGGCACTCTTCATGCAGGCGGTGCGCAAGAGCGGCGCCGTGCTGTTGCCGCTCGACAGCGAGCACAACGCGATTTTCCAATGCATGCCTGGTGATTTCGCCCGCGGGTTGAGCCAGGTCGGCGTGCGCCGGATTCTGCTGACAGCCTCCGGTGGTCCGTTCCGGCAGACGCCGCTGGCCGATCTGGAGCATGTTTCTCCCGATCAGGCGTGCGCTCACCCGAACTGGTCCATGGGGCGCAAGATCTCGGTGGATTCAGCGAGCATGATGAACAAGGGCCTGGAGCTGATTGAGGCCTGCTGGTTGTTCGATGCCCGGCCGGACCAGGTCGAGGTGGTGATCCACCCGCAAAGTGTGATTCATTCCCTGGTGGACTATGTGGATGGCTCGGTATTGGCCCAACTGGGCAATCCGGACATGCGTACGCCGATCGCCAATGCCCTGGCATGGCCTGAGCGGATTGACTCGGGTGTTGCGCCGTTGGATCTGTTTGCCATTGCCCGTCTGGACTTCGAAGCGCCCGACGAGCAACGCTTCCCTTGCCTGCGTCTTGCGCGGCAAGCTGCGGAGGCGGGTAACAGTGCCCCGGCGATGCTGAATGCGGCCAATGAAGTGGCTGTGGCGGCGTTTCTGGACCGGCGCATCCGCTTTCCGCAGATCGCGGGTATCATCGAGGACGTTTTGAGCCTTGAGCCCGTCGTCCCGGTGAATGATCTGGGCGCGGTGTTCGAAGCGGATGCAAAGGCCCGGGCCTTGACCGAGCAGTGGTTGAGCCGCAATACGCGTTAGCCTCTGGGTGTGTTCAAGCCTTCAGGCACTGGATTGAAATGCGGAGAAATTAGATGAGTGCGCTCTACATGATTGTCGGCACCCTGGTTGCTCTGGGTGTGCTGGTTACCTTCCACGAGTTCGGCCATTTCTGGGTCGCGCGTCGTTGCGGCGTCAAGGTACTGCGCTTTTCCGTAGGCTTCGGCATGCCGTTGCTGCGCTGGCACGACCGTCGTGGCACCGAGTTCGTAATTGCGGCCATTCCATTGGGCGGCTACGTCAAGATGCTCGACGAGCGCGAAGGCGAAGTGCCGGCTGATCAGTTGGATCAATCCTTCAACCGCAAGACCGTTCGTCAGCGCATCGCCATCGTCGCGGCAGGCCCGATCGCAAATTTCCTGTTGGCGATGGTGTTCTTCTGGGTCCTGGCCATGTTGGGTAGCCAGCAGGTGCGTCCGGTGATCGGTGCCGTCGAGGCCGACAGCATGGCGGCGAAGGCCGGCCTGACTGCCGGGCAAGAAATTGTTGCAGTTGATGGCGAGCCAACCACCGGCTGGGGTGCCGTCAATTTGCAGTTGGTGCGTCGCCTGGGTGAAAGCGGCATCGTGAAACTGGTGGTGCGCGATCAGGATTCCACCACCGAAACCTCGCGCGAGCTGGCCCTGGATCACTGGCTGAAAGGCTCCGATGAGCCTGACCCGATCAAATCCCTGGGCATTCGCCCATGGCGTCCGGCCTTACCGCCGGTGCTGGCGGAGCTGGATCCGAAGGGGCCGGCCCAGGCCGCGGGTCTGAAAACCGGTGATCGCCTGCTGGCCCTCGATGGCCAGGCGCTGAGTGACTGGCAGCAGGTGGTCGACCTGGTGCGTGTACGCCCTGATACCAAAATTGTGCTGAAAGTTGAGCGCGATGGTGCTCAAATCGACGTCCCTGTGACCCTGGCGGTTCGTGGGGAAGCCAAGGCGGCCGGGGGTTACCTGGGGGCCGGCGTCAAAGGTGTCGATTGGCCACCTTCGATGGTTCGAGAGGTCAGCTTCGGGCCGTTGGCGGCGATTGGCGAGGGTGCGAGACGCACCTGGACCATGAGTGTGCTGACCCTCGATTCCCTCAAGAAAATGTTGTTCGGCGAGCTCTCGGTAAAAAACTTGAGTGGACCGATAACCATTGCTAAAGTGGCGGGCGCTTCTGCCCAGTCGGGCGTTGTAGATTTCCTGAATTTCCTGGCTTATCTGAGTATTAGCCTTGGGGTTCTGAATTTGTTGCCCATTCCAGTATTGGATGGGGGGCATCTGTTGTTTTATCTGGTCGAGTGGGCGCGTGGTCGCCCCTTGTCGGATCGGGTGCAGGGTTGGGGGATACAGATCGGTATCAGTTTGGTGGTCGGGGTGATGTTATTAGCCCTGGTCAACGATCTGGGACGACTGTAACGCTTCGCTGAATTGCGAATCTGCCGCATTTTGCGGCAGTTTGTTTATTGCCAGTTGGAATAAGAAAGGACTTCATGAAACGTCTGCTGCTAACTGCGGTTCTCACCGTATTGATGATCGCCGAAGTTCACGCCGAGTCCTTCACCATCTCCGATATTCGCGTCAACGGCCTCCAGCGGGTTTCCGCGGGTAGCGTCTTTGGTGCCTTGCCGTTGAACGTCGGGGAACAGGCTGATGACCGTCGCCTGGTGGAATCCACTCGTGCGCTGTTCAAAACCGGGTTCTTTCAAGATATCCAACTGGGTCGCGAAGGTAACGTCCTCGTCATCACTGTCGTCGAGCGACCTTCTGTCGCCAGTATCGAGATCGAAGGCAACAAGGCGATCTCCACTGAGGACTTGATGAAAGGCCTCAAGCAATCCGGCCTTGCCGAAGGCGAGATCTTCCAGCGTGCCACCCTCGAAGGCGTGCGTAACGAACTGCAACGCCAGTACGTTGCCCAGGGTCGTTACTCGGCTACCGTCGAGACCGAAGTGGTGCCGCAACCGCGTAACCGCGTCGGCCTGAAGGTCAACATCAACGAAGGCACCGTGGCGGCCATCCAGCACATCAACGTGGTGGGTAACACCAAGTTTGCTGATGACGACCTGATCGACCTGTTCGAACTCAAGACCACCAACTGGCTGTCGTTCTTCAAGAACGATGACAAGTATGCCCGTGAAAAACTCTCCGGTGACCTGGAGCGCCTGCGTTCCTACTACCTGGACCGCGGCTATATCAACATGGATATCGCTTCGACCCAGGTGTCCATCACCCCGGACAAGAAGCACGTCTATATCACTGTCAACGTCAACGAAGGCGAGAAGTACAAGGTTCGTGACGTCAAGCTCAGCGGCGACTTGAAAGTGCCTGAAGACCAGGTCAAGTCCCTGTTGCTGGTGCAGAAGGACCAGGTGTTCTCGCGCAAGCTGATGACCACTACCTCCGAGCTGATCACCCGCCGCCTGGGTAACGAAGGCTATACCTTCGCCAACGTCAACGGCGTACCGACCCCGCACGACGAAGACCACACCGTGGACATCACCTTCGTTGTAGACCCGGGCAAGCGTGCCTACGTGAACCGCATCAACTTCCGTGGCAACACCAAGTCTGCCGACGAAGTGCTGCGCCGCGAAATGCGTCAGATGGAAGGTGGCTGGGCGTCGACTTACCTGATCGACCAGTCCAAGGTTCGCCTCGAGCGCCTGGGCTTCTTTAAGGAAGTCAACGTTGAAACCCCGGCTGTACCGGGTGTGGATGACCAGGTTGACGTGAACTACGCCGTAGAAGAGCAAGCGTCCGGTTCGATTACCGCCAGCGTCGGTTTTGCCCAGAGTGCCGGTCTGATCCTCGGTGGTTCGATCACCCAGAACAACTTCCTCGGTACCGGTAACAAGGTTTCCATCGGCCTGACCCGAAGCGAATACCAGAGCCGCTATAACTTCGGTTATGTCGACCCCTACTGGACTGCTGACGGCGTGAGCCTGGGCTACAACGCCTTTTATCGCACAACCGACTACAAAGACCTCGACGTTGACGTTGCAAGCTATGCAATCGACAGCTTCGGTGTTGGTGCCAACATTGGTTACCCGATCAGTGAGACCTCGCGTCTGACCTTCGGCCTGACCGCGCAGCAGGACAAGATCAAGACCGGTGTGTACACCGTGGATGAGATCTTCAACTTCGTGCGTAAAGAAGGCGACCAGTTCCTGAACTTCAAGGCTTCGGCCGGCTGGTCGGAATCGACCCTGAACAAAGGCGTACTCGCGACCCGCGGCCATTCCCAGAGCCTGACCCTGGAAGCCACCACGCCGGGCAGCGACCTGTCGTTCTTCAAACTCGACTACCGTGGCCAGTTGTTCCAGCCATTGAGCGAAAACTACACCATGCGCCTGCACACCGAGCTGGGTTATGGCGACGGTTACGGTTCGACCAGCGGCTTGCCGTTCTATGAGAACTACTATGCGGGTGGTTTCAACTCGGTACGTGGTTTCAAAGACAGCACCTTGGGTCCTCGTGGTACCCCAAGCCGTGGCGTGGGTGTGACCGGTAACCAGGGGACTGTGGCTGACTCGGACAACGACCCGCTGCCATTCGGTGGTAACGTGCTGATCCAGGGTGGTGCTGAGATTCTGTTCCCGCTGCCATTCGTTAAAGATCAACGTTCCCTGCGTACTTCGGTCTTCTGGGATGTGGGTAACGTATTCGACTCCAAGTGCGAACAGGTCACCAACCCGAATGGCTCGAAGTCCAACACGCAGTGCAACGACGTGAGCTTCAGCAACCTGGCAAGCTCTGTCGGTGTCGGTGTGACCTGGGTTACCGCGCTTGGCCCATTGAGCTTTGCTCTGGCCATGCCGGTCAAGAAACCGGATAACGCTGAAACCCAGATTTTCCAATTCTCCCTCGGCCAGACGTTCTAAGCGTCTGACCCAAGATAACGACAACGGATTCTGTAGGAGTGCATCGTGCGTAAGTTGACTCAATTGGTTCTCCTGGCGACTGTCCTGGTAGCGACCCCGGCCTTTGCCGAAATGAAAATTGCCGTTCTGAACTATCAGATGGCGCTGCTGGAATCCGATGCGGCCAAGAAATATGCCGTAGATGCCGAGAAGAAATTCGGTCCTCAACTGACCAAGCTCAAGACGCTGGAAAGCAGCGCCAAGGGCATCCAGGATCGTCTGGTAGCCGGTGGCGACAAGATGCAGCAAGGCGAGCGCGAGCGTCTGGAGCTTGAATTCAAGCAAAAGGCCCGTGACTACCAGTTCCAGTCCAAGGAGCTGAACGAAGCCAAGGCTGTTGCCGACCGCGAAATGCTCAAGCAGCTGAAGCCGAAACTCGACAGCGCTGTGGAAGAAGTCATCAAGAAAGGTGCCTTTGACCTGGTATTCGAACGCGGTGCAGTCATCGACGTTAAACCTCAGTACGACATCACCCGTCAGGTGATCGAGCGCATGAATCAGCTGAAGTAAGCCATGACTGCGACTATCAAGCTCGGCCAATTGGCCGAGTTCCTGGGAGCCACCTTGCGTGGCTCCGCGGAGAAGGAAATCACTGGGCTAGCCACCTTGCAGGAGGCTGGCCCAGCTCAGTTGAGCTTCCTGGCAAACCCCCAATACCGTAAATACCTGGGCGAAAGCCGCGCCGCAGCCGTGCTGCTGAAGGCCGCTGACGCCGAAGGTTTTGCCGGGGACGCGCTGGTTGTTGCCGATCCGTACCTGGCGTATGCCCGGGTGTCGCACCTGTTCGATCCGAAACCCAAGGCCCCCGCCGGTATCCATCCGACGGCGGTGATCGCCGATGACGCTCAGGTTGACCCTGCCGCGAGCATCGGTGCTTTTGTGGTGATTGAAAGCGGTGCACGCATCGGGGCGGGTGTAACGCTGGGTGCCCAGTGTTTTATCGGCGCGCGCAGCGAGATTGGTGCCGGTGGCTGGCTGGCTCCGCGTGTGACCCTGTACCACGATGTGCGTATCGGTGAGCGTGTGGTGATTCAGTCCGGTGCCGTGATTGGCGGCGAGGGCTTCGGCTTCGCCAACTCGAAGGGTGTCTGGCACAAGATTGCCCAAGTGGGCGGCGTGTTGATTGGCGATGACGTTGAAATTGGCGTCAACACTGCCGTTGACCGCGGGGCCCTGGCCGATACCGTCATTGGTAACGGCGTGAAACTGGATAACCAGATTCAGATCGCCCACAACGTGCAGATTGGCGATCACACCGCCATGGCCGCCTGCGTGGGGATCTCCGGCAGCACCAGGATCGGCAAGCATTGCATGCTCGCCGGGGGTGTTGGCCTGGTGGGCCATATCGAAGTGTGCGACAACGTATTCATCACCGGCATGACCATGGTGACCCATTCGATTACCGAGCCTGGGTCCTACTCATCCGGTACGGCCATGCAGCCTGCGGCCGAATGGCGCAAGAGCGCGGCGCGTCTGAGGCAGCTCGACGATATCGCTCGGCGCCTGAAACATCTGGAAAAGCGTGTTGGGGACGTGACCCCTGGCGGTAATGCTTCATCAGATGGCTGATACCATTTCCATATCAAGTGTGCACAGCCGCTAGACTGCCTCCTTGATTTGCTAGAGGGGCGTGCCTTAGTCCGCACGCTCCCAATCTTTATTACAGGCTTCCCCCCGAAATGATGGACATCAACGAGATTCGCGAATACCTGCCTCACCGTTACCCGTTCCTGCTGGTGGACCGGGTCACGGACCTCAATGTTGAGGAAAAGCGCATTCGTGCCTACAAGAATGTCAGCATCAACGAACCGTTCTTCAACGGTCACTTCCCTGCGCATCCCATCATGCCAGGCGTATTGATCATCGAAGCGATGGCCCAGGCTGCCGGTATCCTTGGTTTCAAAATGCTCGACCTGAAGCCTGCCGATGGCACGCTCTACTATTTCGTGGGCTCTGACAAACTGCGCTTCCGCAACCCGGTAACTCCGGGTGACCAGTTGATCCTTGAAGCCAAGTTCATCAGCTGCAAGCGCCAGATCTGGAAGTTCGAATGCCAGGCCTCGGTCGACGGCAAGCCGGTGTGCTCGGCTGAAATCATCTGTGCGGAACGCAAACTATGAGTTTGATTGACCCTCGCGCAATCATCGATCCGACGGCCGTACTGGCCGCCGACGTTGAGGTCGGCCCTTGGTCGATCGTCGGCGCAGGTGTGGAAATCGGCGAGGGGACAGTCATCGGGCCGCATGTGATCCTCAAAGGCCCGACGAGGATTGGCAAACACAATCGTATCTATCAGTTCTCATCGATAGGCGAAGACACCCCGGACATGAAGTACAAGGGTGAAGAAACACGTCTGGTAATCGGTGATCACAACATCATCCGTGAAGGCGTGACCATTCACCGCGGTACCGTCCAGGACCGTGCCGAGACTACCCTGGGTGACCACAACCTGGTGATGGCTTATGCGCATATCGGTCATGACAGCGTAATCGGCAACCATTGCATCCTGGTCAACAACACTGCGTTGGCCGGCCATGTGCACGTTGACGATTGGGCGATCCTGTCCGGCTTTACCCTGGTGCATCAGTACTGCCATATCGGCGCCCACAGCTTTTCCGGCATGGGTACCGCCATCGGCAAGGACGTTCCGGCGTTCGTCACCGTATTCGGCAACCCGGCCGAGGCCCGCAGCATGAACTTCGAAGGCATGCGCCGTCGGGGCTTCAGCGAAGACGCGATCCACGCCCTGCGCCGCGCCTACAAGGTGGTTTACCGCCAGGGGCTGACGGTCGACCAGGCCTTGATCGAACTGACGGAGCCAGCCGCATTGTTTCCGGAAGTCGCGATATTCCGTGACTCTATCCAGTCGTCGACTCGCGGCATCACCCGCTGATCATGGCCAGGCTGCGTATAGCGTTGGTGGCCGGAGAAGCTTCCGGCGATATTCTCGGTGCAGGCCTGATGCGGGCCCTCAAGCTCCAGCATCCGGCGGTTGAATTCATCGGTGTCGGCGGTCCGTTGATGCAGGCTGAAGGCCTGACGTCCTACTTCCCTATGGAACGCTTGTCGGTCATGGGGCTGGTGGAGGTGCTGGGCCGTTTGCGCGAGCTGCTGGCCCGTCGCAAAAAGCTGATCCAGACCCTGATCGAAGAAAAGCCCGACGTCTTTATCGGAATCGACGCGCCGGACTTCACCCTCAATATCGAACTCAAATTGCGTCAGGCCGGGATCAAGACCGTGCATTACGTCAGCCCGTCCGTGTGGGCGTGGCGGCAAAAGCGCGTGCTCAAGATTCGCGAAGGCTGCGACCTGATGCTGACCCTGCTGCCCTTCGAGGCCAGGTTCTACGAAGAGAAGGGCGTGCCGGTGCGGTTTGTCGGGCACACCCTGGCCGATACCATTCCTCTGCAGGCCGACCGTGCTGCCGCGCGTGCCGAACTGGGTTTGCCCGAAGGTCCGCTGGTGGCCTTGATGCCGGGGAGCCGTGGCGGCGAAGTCGGTCGTCTCGGCGCGCTGTTTTTTGATGCAGCCGAACGCCTGCAGGCGCTGAAGCCGGGTGTGCGCTTCGTATTGCCATGCGCCAGTCCTCAGCGCCGTGCACAAATTGAAGAATTGCTGGTAGGGCGCAACTTGCCGTTGACCCTGCTCGACGGCGGCTCGCACCTGGCACTGGCGGCGTGCGATGCGGTGCTGATCGCCTCCGGCACCGCGACCCTGGAGGCCTTGCTCTACAAGCGCCCGATGGTTGTGGCCTATCGCCTGGCGCCGCTGACCTACTGGATTCTCAAGCGTATGGTCAAAAGCCCCTACATCTCCCTGCCGAATTTGCTGGCCCAGCGTCTGTTGGTGCCCGAGTTGTTGCAGGACGATGCGACGCCTGAAGCCCTGGCGCAAACCCTTTTCCCGTTGATCGACGGTGGCGAAGAGCAGACCCGTGGTTTCGACGAAATTCACCGCACCTTGCGCCGTGATGCGTCGAACCAGGCGGCGGATGCCGTGCTGACGTTGATCGGTCATAAGCAGGAAGCCCTATGAAGACGCAAATGGGCCTGGATTTCAGCCTGGTCGCCGATGCCCTTGACCTGGTTGCCGGTGTTGACGAAGTCGGACGCGGCCCGCTGTGCGGCGCAGTCGTCACCGCCGCGGTGATTCTCGACCCGAACCGCCCGATCCTCGGCCTGAACGATTCGAAGAAACTTACCGAGGCCCGTCGTGAAAAGCTCTATGACGAGATCTGCGAGAAAGCCCTGAGTTGGCACATCGCCCGCGCTGAAGTCGAAGAGATCGACAAACTGAACATCCTGCACGCCACCATGCTGGCCATGCAGCGCGCCATTGAAGGCCTGCATATCACGCCAAAAATGGCGATGATCGACGGCAACCGCTGCCCGAAGCTGACGATGCCCGCAGAAGCGGTGGTCAAGGGTGATAGCAAAGTGCCGGCGATTGCCGCTGCATCGATCCTGGCCAAGGTCAGCCGTGACCGTGAAATGGCGGCTTTCGAATTGATCTATCCCGGCTACGGGATTGGTGGCCATAAGGGTTACCCGACGCCCGTTCATCTGGAAGCTTTGGCTCGCCTGGGCCCGACCCCGATCCACCGCCGCTCGTTTGCCCCGGTTCGCCAGGCTTTCGAGTCTCGGGAAAGCCTGATCGAGGTTTAGCAGCAAGGCTGATGTTTTTGCCAAGGCCCGGTACAATCCGGGCCTTGTTGTCTCCACGTTTTGTACAGGATCACTATGCCGGCTTCATTCGTTCACCTGCGCCTGCACACTGAATACTCCCTGGTCGACGGCCTGGTACGGATCAAACCCCTGGTCAAAACCCTGGTGGGCATGAACATGCCTGCCGTGGCGGTGACCGACCAGAACAACATGTGTTCCCTGGTCAAGTTCTACAAGGCCGCCATGGGCGCCGGTATCAAGCCGATCTGCGGTGCCGACCTGTGGCTGTCGAACAAGGACCCGGATAACCCACTGAGCCGCATCAGCCTGTTGGCGATGAACGGCGTGGGTTACCGCAACCTCACCGAACTGATTTCCCGTGGCTTTATCGATGGCCAGCGCAATGGCTCGATCATCATCGAGCGCGAGTGGGTGGCCGAAGCCAGCGAAGGGCTGATCATGCTCTCGGCGGCCAAAGAAGGTGAAATCGGTATCGCGCTGTTGGGCGGCAATCCTCATGAGGCTGAAGTGCTCGCCCGTGAGTGGATGGAGGTGTTCCCCGACCGTTTCTACCTGGAAATCCAGCGCACCAACCGCCCCAACGATGAAGAGCAGTTGCACGCCGCTGTGGCCCTGGCTGAAAAGCTTGGCGCGCCGCTGGTCGCGACCAACGATGTGCGCTTTATCAAGAAGGAAGACTTCGAGGCCCACGAAACCCGCGTATGCATCGGCGAAGGCCGGGCGCTGGACGATCCGCGCCGCTCGAAAAACTACAGCGAAGAGCAGTACCTCAAAAGCGCCGATGAAATGGCCGAGCTGTTCAGTGACCTGCCCGAGGCCCTGGAAAACTCCGTCGAAATTGCCAAGCGCTGCAATATTGAAGTGAAGCTGGGCAAGCACTTCCTGCCCAACTTCCCGATTCCCGATGGCATGACCATCGACGAGTATTTCCGCAAGGTCTCGTTCGACGGTTTGGAGGAACGCCTGAGCGTCCTGCTGCCCAAGGACACCACTGAAGATTATGAAGCCAAGCGCCAGGTCTACGTCGACCGCCTGAATTTCGAGCTGGATATCATTATCCAGATGGGGTTCCCCGGTTACTTCCTGATCGTAATGGACTTTATCCAGTGGGCCAAAAGCAACGGCGTGCCGGTGGGGCCTGGCCGTGGATCGGGTGCTGGGTCGCTGGTGGCCTATGTGCAGAAGATCACCGACCTCGACCCGCTGGAATACGACCTGCTGTTCGAACGTTTCCTTAACCCGGAACGGGTATCGATGCCCGACTTCGACGTCGACTTCTGCATGGATGGTCGCGACCGGGTTATTGAGTACGTGGCCGAGAAATACGGGCGCAACGCAGTAAGCCAGATCATCACCTTCGGTTCCATGGCGGCGAAAGCGGTAATTCGCGACGTGGCCCGGGTACAGGGCAAGTCCTACGGCCTGGCTGACCGCCTGTCGAAGATGATTCCGTTTGAAGTCGGCATGACCCTGGAAAAAGCCTACGAGCAGGAAGAAATCCTGCGGGACTTCATCAAGGTCGATGAAGAAGCGGCTGAAATCTGGGACATGGCGCGCAAGCTCGAAGGCGTGGTGCGTAACGTCGGTAAACACGCCGGTGGTGTAGTAATCGCGCCTACCAAGCTGACCGACTTTTCGCCGATCTATTGCGACGAAGAAGGCGACGGCCTGGTAACCCAGTTCGACAAGGACGACGTGGAGGCGGCCGGCCTGGTGAAGTTCGACTTCCTCGGCCTGCGTACCCTGACGATCATCGACTGGGCGCTGAAGACCATCAACCGCGACCGCGCCAAGGTCAATGAGCCACCGCTGGATATCGCGTTTATCCCGCTGGATGACAAGCCGACCTACAGCCTGCTGCAAAAAGCCGAAACCACGGCCGTGTTCCAGCTTGAATCCCGCGGCATGAAAGAGCTGATCAAAAAGCTCAAGCCCGACTGCCTGGAAGACTTGATCGCACTGGTGGCCCTGTTCCGTCCGGGCCCGCTGCAATCGGGCATGGTGGATGACTTCATCAACCGTAAGCACGGGCGTGCCGAGCTGGCTTACCCGCACTCCGACTACCAGTACGAAGGTCTCAAGCCGGTACTGGCACCGACCTACGGCATCATCCTGTATCAAGAACAGGTGATGCAGATTGCCCAGGTCATGGCCGGCTATACCCTCGGCGGCGCGGACATGCTGCGTCGAGCCATGGGTAAGAAAAAGCCCGAGGAAATGGCCAAGCAGCGCGGTGGCTTCATTGAAGGTTGCGCCACCAACAACATCGATGCCGACCTGGCCGGTAACATCTTCGACCTGGTGGAAAAATTCGCCGGTTACGGCTTCAACAAATCCCACTCTGCCGCCTATGGCCTGGTGTCTTACCAGACTGCGTGGCTGAAGGCTCACTACCCGGCGCCGTTCATGGCGGCGGTACTGTCTGCGGATATGCACAACACCGACAAGGTCGTGACCTTGATCGAGGAAGTGCGCACCATGAAGCTGCGCCTCGACGCGCCGGACGTGAACACTTCCGAGTTCAAGTTCACGGTGAACGACGAAGGCCGCATCATCTATGGCCTCGGCGCGATCAAGGGCGTGGGCGAAGGCCCGGTGGAGGCGATTACCGAAGCGCGTCAGGACGGGCCGTTCAAGGACCTGTTCGATTTCTGCGCCCGGGTCGACCTCAAGCGCATCAACAAACGTACTCTGGATGGCTTGATCCGCAGCGGCGCCCTGGATCGCCTGGGCCCGTACTTCCATGACGAGTCGAAGGCGTACCAGGCCAATATCGACCGCAACCGCGCGGTATTGCTGACCGCCATGGAAGAAGCGATCAAGGCCGCCGAGCAGACCGCACGCACCCACGACAGCGGCCACGCCGACCTGTTTGGCGGGCTGTTCGTCGAAGAAGATGCCGACGTCTACGCCAATCATCGCAAGGCCAAGGAACTGACCCTCAAGGAACGCCTCAAGGGTGAGAAAGACACCCTGGGCCTGTACCTCACCGGTCACCCGATTGACGAATATGAAGGTGAAATCCGGCGTTTCGCCCGCCAGCGCATCATCGACCTGAAGCCGGCGCGGGATACCCAGACCGTCGCAGGCATGATCATCGCGCTGCGGGTGATGAAGAATAAAAAGGGCGACAAGATGGGTTTCATCACCCTAGACGACCGCTCGGGCCGGATCGAAGCCTCGCTGTTTGCCGATGCCTTCCATTCCGCCCAGTCGCTGTTGCAGACCGACGCGATGGTGGTGGTGGAAGGGGAGGTCAGCAACGACGACTTCTCCGGCGGCCTGCGCCTGCGGATCAAGCGCGTGATGAGCATGGAAGATGCACGCACCAATCTGGCCGAAAGCCTGCGCCTGAAGGTCAGGACCGATGCGCTCAAGGGCGATCAGCTGCGCTGGTTGGGTGACTTGCTTAAACGCCACCGTGGCGCCTGCCCGGTGACCATGGAGTACACCGGCAACGACGCCAAGGCGATGTTGCAGTTTGGTGAGACGTGGCGAATTGACCCCGCCGATGGCTTGATTCAAGCATTGCGTGACCAGTTCGGGCGTGACAACGTCTTCCTCCAATACCGTTGACGGTCAGGCAGTACGAAGATCGCCTGATCTCGACCGAACATTTAATCTCGACCTAACCGCGCCTCTCCCTTAAGGTAGGGCGCGAATAGACAACCGGCTGGCCAGGCACTCCTTGGCCGTCGACCCAAGACGGACGCTTATGAACCCGAATTTTCTTGATTTCGAACAGCCGATCGCTGACCTGCAAGCCAAGATCGAAGAGCTGCGCCTGGTCGGCAATGACAATTCGCTGAATATCGGCGATGAAATCGCTCGCCTGCAAGACAAGAGCAGCACGCTTACCGAAGACATCTTCGGCAAGCTGACCAGCTGGCAGATCGCGCGCCTGGCCCGCCACCCGCGCCGTCCGTACACCCTGGACTACATCGACCATATCTTTACCGAGTTCGATGAGCTGCACGGCGACCGTCACTTCTCCGACGACGCCGCCATCGTGGGCGGTATCGCTCGCCTGGACGACCAGCCAGTGATGGTCATCGGTCACCAGAAAGGCCGTGAAGTGCGCGAGAAAGTCCGCCGCAACTTCGGCATGCCGCGCCCTGAAGGCTACCGCAAGGCCTGTCGCCTGATGGAAATGGCCGAGCGCTTCAAGATGCCGATCCTGACCTTCATCGACACCCCGGGCGCCTACCCGGGTATCGACGCTGAAGAGCGCAACCAGAGCGAAGCGATTGCCTGGAACCTGCGGGTGATGGCGCGCCTGAAGACGCCAATCATCGCTACCGTGATCGGCGAAGGCGGTTCCGGCGGCGCATTGGCGATTGGCGTCTGCGACCAGCTGAACATGCTGCAATATTCCACCTACGCGGTGATCTCGCCGGAAGGTTGCGCCTCGATCCTGTGGAAAACCGCCGAGAAGGCACCGGATGCCGCGGAAGCCATGGGCATCACTGCCGATCGCCTGAAAGGCCTGGGTATCGTGGATAAAGTGATCGCCGAGCCATTGGGCGGCGCCCACCGTGACCCGGCTGCCGCTGCCGCGACCATTCGTGCCGAACTCAGCTCGCAGCTGGCGATGCTCAAGAAGTTCGACAACGAGGCGCTGCTGGCCCGTCGTTACGAGCGACTGATGAGCTACGGTCTCTAAGCCGACGCGTTACTAAATGTGGGAGCTGGCTTGTGTGGGAGCGGGCTTGCTCGCGAAGGCGGTGATTCAGTCAATATAGTTGGCGACTGACACACTGCATTCGCGAGCAAGCCCGCTCCCACATTTGCTTTGTGTATGCTGGGTTATCGCATTCCAGATTGATGGCGTACTTTGCTATGAAGCCCACGTTAACCGCCAAGCTCCTGCAAGCCGTCGCGCCCTGGCGCAACGCCCCGGCCTGGCACATCGCCTTCTCCGGCGGCCTCGACTCCACCGTCCTGCTGCACCTCCTGGCCACGCTGGCCAAAGTCGACAAGCTCCCGCCACTCAGTGCGCTTCATGTTCATCATGGGCTGCAAGCTGCGGCTGACGCGTGGCCGGCCCATTGCCAAGCCGTGTGCGACGCCCTGGGCGTTCCCCTGCAAGTGATCCGCGTGCAGGTGCACCCTGGCGCGAGCCTGGAGCGCGCGGCCCGTGACGCGCGGTATCAGGCGTTTGCCGAGGTCATCGGGGCGGGGGAGTTGCTGATCACGGGCCAGCACCGCGACGACCAGGCTGAAACCTTACTGTTTCGGCTGTTGCGTGGGGCTGGCGTGCGTGGCCTGGCGGCAATGCCCGCGCAGCGCCCTTTGGCAGATGGCTATCTGGTGCGACCCTTGCTGGATGTGTCTCGCGCCGAGCTTGAAGCCTACGCCCGTGAACATCAATTGACCTGGATCGAAGACCCGTCGAACGCTGATCCGCGTTTCTCCCGCAATTACCTGCGCCACCATGTTTTCCCGCAGTTGACCGAACGTTGGCCCCAGGCCGTCAGCACCATGGCCCGCAGCGCTGAACACTTGAGCGAAGCCCAGGGCTTGCTCGACGAACTGGCGCAGATGGACCTGCTGGCCGCCAGCCAGCACCCGGTGTTTCCCTGGCTGGCATTGCCTTCGCTGACCCTTGAACCGCTTGCCGCGCTCTCCGAGGCCCGCCAGCGCAACGCACTTAGGCACTGGCTGATACCGCTGACACGCTTGCCCGACAGTGACCACTGGACCGGCTGGGCGACCTTGCGCGACGCCAAACACGATGCACAGCCACTGTGGCGCCTGGCCGACGGTCAATTGCACCGTTGTGGTGGACTTATCTGGTGGTTACCTGCCAGTTGGTCGGAATTTTCTGACGCATCGGTGAGCTGGCCGCACCCGCAAAACCCACTACAGTTACCCGGTAACGGCCAAGTGCGCTTCAGCGGCAGTGCACCCGAAGGCCCCCTGAGCATCCGTTATCGCCAGGGCGGTGAAATCATGGAATTGCCAGGCCGGGGCCGGCGCGACCTGAAGCGCTTGCTTAACGAAAGTGCGGTGCCAGGCTTCATCCGTGGCAGATTGCCGCTGCTGTATCAGGGCCAGCAATTGCTGGCTGTGGCCAACCTGCCGGGGCTTGCGGCGGGTGGCGGTACCGGCTGGCAATTACATTGGATGCCACCAACCTGCGATCAAGGTTTGAGCTGATAGAGCCTTTCCGGTAGACTACGCTCCCTTCTTGATACAACTTCTGTGGATTCGCCTGAATCGCAGCAGTTGCCGATTACCAAGCAGTCTTTGCTGGGCGATTCCAAAAAATGTGTAGCGATCAACGTACCGGTGTTTCATTGCTGGTCTGTCACAACGCGGCGGTTTTTTTTGAAAGGTGCACTGTGATTAATGCAGGTGATCGGGGGCTTCGGCATAACAACGCTTTCCCCGGCGGCTCGGACCGCTTTA
>NZ_JBIUVK010000073.1:0-20203 GCF_044742865.1 Pseudomonas sp. NPDC087814
TAAGCGAGGCACCGAGTGGTGGGGCAAAGCGTTTTTTGGTTACTTTTTTAGGCGTTTGTAAAAAAGTGACCCGCTGTAAGAGCGGAACCATAAGCAGCCGTTACCGCAGCAACGGATATGTACCCAAAACCAACATTAAGGATTCCGAACACTCAAAAGACTCATCAACCCCGCCAACGGAAAGTCCCCTTCCAACTCCGCCAGACTCGCCGTACTCATAGGCTGCGGCTGCCGAAAATGCCCATGCTGCAAATAACTGATCAGCCCCCCCACAAACGGCTGATGGCTAACCAGCAACACATCATCGTCATTGTCGAGATGCTTGAGCACCTCCAGCGGATTACTCTCCGGCGTCAACCAAGGCACAGTGCGGATCTCAGGCTCAAACCCCAACGCCTCCCGCACCAACTGCGCCGTCTGCTGCGCCCGCACATACGGACTGGCAATGATCGCCCGAATCGGCTGCCCGATCAGATGCGCCGCACTGCGCAACACCTCATCGCGCCCATGGGCCGTCAAATTACGCTCGGCATCCGTACGCGCATGCCCCTCGGCCTCACCGTGACGCAACACCCACACCTTCATAGCTTGGGTTCCTCATCACGCGCCGGATGCGGTGCAGGCGGCACACTGTGAGCAGCCTCACCTTCCGGTGCACGGGGCGTCGGCCAATCGGCAAACGGCCAAGGCTTCTGATCACTGTGAAAACTGCCAAACCGCCCAATCTGCGCCAAAAACTGACTCAGGCTGTCACCAAAATTCATCAGCCCCAGGTTCGGCGCCCCATACACCAGGCGATAAACCAGTTGCACCACCACCAGCGCGCCCAGCAGAAACTGCGCCACTTGCCACACCAGGGCAAACACCAGCATCCACAGCACACGCAGGCCAATGGATTCGTACTTGGGAGCTGCTTTCGGATCGTTCATGACGCGTTCCTCAGTTGAAACCACTGGTGGAAATAAAGTCGACATCGGTCTTCGGCTCGGCGCGCATCAGCAACTCGATGACCTGGTTCAAGGTGCGCCCTTCAAACAGGATCGCGTGCAACCCGGCAACCAGCGGCATATACACCCCGACCTCCTGAGACTTGGCCTTCAGCACCTTCAGGGTGTTGACGCCTTCCGCCACTTCGCCCAAACGCGTCACGGCGTCTTCCAGGCTCAAGCCCTGGCCAAGGGCAAAACCGACCTGATAGTTGCGGCTTTTCGGTGACGAGCAGGTGACGATCAGGTCGCCCACACCCGCCAGGCCAAGGAAGGTCATCGGGTTGGCGCCCTGATTGACCGCAAACCGGGTCATCTCGGCCAGGGCGCGAGTGATCAGCATGCTCTTGGTGTTTTCACCCATGCCCAGCGCAACCGCCATGCCGGCGATGATCGCGTAGACGTTCTTCAACGCCCCGCCCAGCTCGACGCCGAAACGGTCGGCACTGGCGTACACGCGGAAGGTGCGACCGTGCAGCACCTCCTGCACCCGCTCGCAGAGTTCTTCGTCTTCACTGGCGATCACCGTGGCAGTCAGCGCGTGCTCAGCCACTTCCCGCGCCAGGTTCGGCCCGGACAACACGCCAATCCGCGCTTCGGGGGCGATTTCTTCAAGGATCTCGCTCATCAACTTGAAGGTGTGCGCCTCAATGCCCTTGGTCAGGCTCACCAGCAGCTTGCCCGCCAGCCGCTCGGCATGGGGTGCAAGCACCGAACGCAGGGCGCTGGAGGGCAGCGCGACGAAGCACAGGTCGCACTCGTCCAGCGTCGCCTGTAAATCAGTCACCGGCTCCACGGCCGGCAGAATCTTGATGCCTTTAAGGTAACGGGGGTTTTCCCGGTTGACCCGAATGGCTTCGGCTTGCTCGGGGTCACGCATCCATTGACGCACCCGGTGACCATTTTCAGCCAGCAGATTAGCCACGGCGGTACCAAAACTTCCGCCTCCCAGGACCGCAATAGGGCGCTGTTCAGTCATATGCAATCCGTTAATCCATAGCAGTGGCGATGGCCGCATTATACGGAGCGACCCGCCTGCGGCCAGCCCCCGCGTCAATTCAAACGCTTGTCGGAAAATGCGACATTTGTGCGAAGTAATTACAGGGCCGACGACTGGCAAAAGGCCCCACCTCAGTTAACATGGGCGGCTATCCGTAATTATCAAGGCCGTGCCGTGTATTTGGGCCCTCCTCCTCGCTCATCCCTTCTGCTGACGTTGTTGTGCATGCCGTGGTGCAGTGTGCCGGTGCTGGCTGACGACCTGTTCCTCGACAGCCAGCCGCTGCCGCAGGTGCTGACCGCCACCCGGCTCAAGCAATCGGCCGCCGCCGTGCCCGGCAGCATGACGGTGATCGACAGCGAGCTGATCAAGGCCAGCGGTGCGCGGGATATCCCCGAACTGCTGCGGCTGGTGCCCGGGATGATGGTCGGCTACACCACCGGCAACCAGGCCGCCGTGAATTACCACGGCACCCAGGCGGGCGATGCGCGGCGCATGCAGGTGTTGATCGATGGGCGCTCGGTGTACCGCGCGGGCCTGGCCACGGTGGACTGGAGCGATATTCCGGTAGCCCTGGAAGACATCGACCGCATCGAGGTCTTCCGCGGCCCCAATACCGTCAGCTACGGCGCCAACGCGCTGATGGCCGTCGTCAACATCCTCACCCGCTCGCCGGCCAACAGCCATGGCACGCGGATGAAACTCACCCAGGGCGGCCGAGGGATCAACGACTGGTACGCCAGCCAGGGCATGGGCTGGGACACCGGCGATTTGCGCCTGTCACTCTCCGGCCAACAGGACGATGGCTTTGACAGCGACCGCGTGGGCGCTGACCGCCGCGACGGACGCCGCCTGAACCGCTTCAGCCTGGCCGTGAGCCAGACCCTGAATGCGCAACAAAGCATCGACTGGCAACTGGACGCCAAGGAAGGCACCAACCAGCGCCCTTACACCTACCAACCGGTGTTCGACGGGATTACCGAAGGCGGTAACAATTCCGACGTCAGCGCCAAGGACTATGCCGGTTCCCTGCGCTGGAACTTCGACTTCAACCCCGATCACAGCCTGTATATCCAGGGTTCGGCCCAGCAGTGGGATCGCCGGCAGATCTGGCGCGCGTGCGATGCCAAGGTCTCGTTCAGCCCGGAACTGACGCAGCTGTGGCAGCTCAACCCCAACTATGCCGAGCGACTGGCCCGGCACATGAACAACTTCAACCCCGGCAACCTCCCACCCGGCAGCGCCGCCGAGCAGGCACTGGCCCGCCAGGTGCTCCAGCAATGGGGGGACGGCGGCAAGGACCCGGTCTGCGGCAACATCGACCAAAGCACCAAGGAAAGCCGCTACGACCTGGAGCTGCAAGACACCCTCAGCCTGTCCGACAGCCTGCGCTTGGTCAGCGGCATGAACTACCGCTACGACCGCGCCGACTCCGACACCTACTTCAACGGCACCCTGGACGACACCACCTGGCGCCTGTTCGGCCACCTGGAATGGCGGGCCAGCGAACACTGGCTGCTGCAGGGCGGCGCGATGTACGAAGACACTCACCTGAGCGGCAACTCGCTGACGCCACGGGTGGCCGTCAACTACCTGATCAACCCGCGCCACGGCCTGCGCGCGGTGTACTCCGAAGCCATTCGCTCCCCGGACATGTTCGAGAACAACGTCAACTGGAGCTACCGCGTCACCAACCTCAGCTCGCCGGCCTACGGCCAGAACTCCGGCCAATACTTCGTGGTGACCCGTGGCCCGGGCGACCTCGACAAAGAGCTGATGCGCTCCCGGGAGCTGGGCTACAACGGCTTTTTTGCCGACATCGGGCTGAACGTCGACGTGAAGCTGTTCTACGACGAAATCAGCGAAATGGTCAGCGAGCCGCTGCGCAACAACCAGTACATCGCCAGCAACTCGAACAGCTCGCGCTTTACCGGCACCGAAACCCAGCTCGACTGGCACATGAGCACCGCCGACCGGCTGCGCGTCACCTATGCTTATGTGGATGCCAGCGCCACCAACCCCCTGGACAGGCAGCAGACCGCGCGCAACAGCGGCTCGGCCGGCTGGATGCGGGAATGGGGCCATGGCTGGTCCAGCGCGGTGTTCTACTATGGCGACGATGCGCTCAACCAGTATCGCTTCGAACGGGTCGACCTGCGGGTGGCCAAGCGCATTGCCTTGGGCAAAGCCAACGTGGAGCTGGCCGGCATGTTGCAACAACGCCTCGACAATCAGCCCACCACCTGGCCCGACAACAACTATGACCAACGCCACGTGCTCTACTTCAGTGCGGAGTTAGAGTTCTAGTGGACAGCGACTCGTCACGGATGACCCTGCCCTTTACCGCCCGGCTCTGGCGGTGCTGTGTGTTGCTTGGGGTTTTACTGTTTGCCGCACCGACATGGGCAGCGGATATCCTGCTGACCGCCGACGAAGACGGCCCGGGCGTACAAACATTCGTCCAGGCCCTGGCCCTGCAGCGTCCCGAAGACAGCGTGAAGTTCACCCCGCTCAAGGACCTGCCCGCCCCTGCAAACTTGCCGACCAGCACCCGCCTGATCCTGCTGGACTTGCCCAGCCTTGATTGGCGCCTGCAAGACGCCCAGGGCCCACCGACCCTGGTGCTGCGCATCAGCCGCCTGCAAGCGCGCCAGCGCCTGGGTGCCACGTTGCCTGCGAAGATCAGCCTGCTGTGGAGCGACCCACCGCTGGACCGACAACTGCGCCTGATCACCGGCATCCTGCCTCAGGCCCGGCGCATCGGCGTGCTCTATGGCATCGACAGCGAGTTCCTGCTGCGCGAGCTGCGCCAGTACGCCGCGCCCATGGGCCTGGAGATCGTGCCCCAGCTTTGGGAAAACATTAATGACAGTCGCCCGCTGCAAAGCCTGTTCAAGAACAGCGACGTCTTGCTGGGGCTGGATGATCCCCAGCTGTACAACCCGAAAACCGCGAAAAACCTGCTGCTCAGCAGCTACGCCAGGCAATTGCCACTGGTCGGGCCCAACGCCGGGTTCGTCAAGGCCGGCAGCCTGGCCAGCACCTACAGCGATCAGACCGACTGGCTGGATGTGCTCGACCGCCTGCTGGATCATGCGCCGGCCAGTTGGCCGCGCTCGCTGTACCCGGAACGTTTCAAAGTCGTAGGCAACCCGCAGGTTGCGCGCTCACTGGGGATCGAACAGGTGGACGAAACCAACGTCGCCGCCCGCCTGGCCGAAGGAGAAAAACGCCCATGACATTTCGTCGCCGTTGGGACATCAACACCCGGACCCAGCTCATTACCCTGGGCCCGGCACTCCTGCTGACGCTGCTGTTGATCAGCTTCTTCACCTTCGTGCGGATCCAGGACCTGCGCCAGGAACTGGACCACACCGGCCAGTTGATCGCCAACCAACTGGCGCCGGCCACCGAATACGGGGTGATTTCCGGCAACAACGACGTGCTTGAAAGCCTGTTGCGGGCCACCCTCGCCACGCCGCACGTGCGCTTCCTGGAGATTCAGGACAGCGCAGAAAATATCCTGGTGTATGTCGAGCAACCGTCGGAGAAGCACGATCGCTCGCTGTCGGTGAAAGTCTTCCAGGCGCCGATTCGCCTGCAACATATCCAGCTGGGCAATGACTTCTTCCAGGACAGTACTGCCGAGCCCAAGGCCCCGCGCGCGGACTACCTGGGGCGAGTGATTGTCGGCATGTCCAACGATGCGTTCAGCCAGCGCCAGCAGGAAATCCTGTTCAAGGCCGGGATTCTCGCGCTGTTCGCCCTGCTGTTTACCTTCCTGCTGGCCCGGCGCCTGGCGGCCAGCCTGTCGCAACCGATCAGCGCCATGGGCAATGCGGTCAAGGCGATCCAGCAGGGCGATTACCAGACGCCGCTGCCCATCGTGGATGACTCGGAGCTGGGCGACCTGTCGCGCCACATCAATAACCTCGCCGATGGCTTGAACCAGGCCAGTCGTGAACAGCACCAGGCCATGGCCCAGTTGATCCAGACCCGCGAAGAAGCCGAGCGGGCGAACAATGCCAAGTCGGACTTCCTGGCGATGATGAGCCATGAATTGCGCACGCCGATGAATGGGGTGCTGGGCATGCTGCAACTGCTGGAAACCACCGACATGACCGAGGAACAGACCGAATACGCGGCACTGGCCTCGGAGTCCACCGAACACCTGCTGAAGGTGATCAACGACATCCTCGACTTCTCGCGCATCGAGCGCGCGGCCCTGGAGCTTGAGCACATTCCGTTCGACCTGGTGGAGCTGATCAGCAGTTGCGCCCTGGCCTTCCAGCACGCCGCCCAACAACGCGGGCTGGCGCTCGAAGTGCCGATCCCCCAGGGCCTGGGCTCGCTGCAAGTACAGGGCGACCCGACCCGCATCCGGCAGATTTTGGTGAACCTGATCGGCAATGCCCTGAAGTTCACCGAGCAGGGCACCGTCACCGTCGAACCCCACTGGCAGACCCTGGACCATGAATTGCTGTGGTTCACCTGCACCGTGCGCGATAGCGGGATTGGCATTTCCGCCGAGCGCCTGGAACTGATGTTCGATGCGTTCCAGCAAGCCGACAGTTCCATTTCAAGACGTTACGGCGGCACCGGACTGGGACTGCCTATCGCACGCACCCTGGCCGAACGCATGGGCGGCACCCTGCGCGCCCAGAGCGAAGAAGGCCACGGCTCGGTGTTTACCCTGGAAATTCCGCTGGCGATCTACCAGCAGAGCTTGCCGGTGCTCGCGCCGAATACCGAAGGCAATGGCCGTGCGGGCGAAGGGCGCAACGTGTTGCTGGTGGAAGACAACCCGGTCAATCGCACGGTGGTCGAAGCCATGCTGCGCAGCCTGGGGTTCGAGGTGAGCATCGCCACCGACGGCGCCGAAGCGATTCGCAGCGCCGAGAGCCTGATTTTTACCGCAATCCTGATGGACTGCCGACTGCCGGGCATCGATGGCTACGAGGCTACCCGGCAGATTCGCCAGTTGCCCGGTTGCGCCGAGCTGCCAATCATTGCCCTCACGGCCAATGCCTTGCAGGGCGATCGCGAAGCCTGCCTGGCAGCTGGAATGAACGATTACCTGGCAAAGCCGTTCAAACGCACGGATTTGCAGCAAATCCTGCAGAGATGGGTGCAGTAACACGGTGCCATCAGCCAACTGCGACTGGCGTGAAAGACGAAAGTGCGGCAGTCTTAGGCACCCGAACGGGCCCGTAAACCGGCCCGGTTTATAATTTCAGTGCACAAGTGTACATTCATGACCTTGACGCTGTGACTTTCACTACAACGCAATAGTCTATGTGTAGGCTGCCGATATGAGGCATGAACGCTTCAGTCGGCCGGGAAGATTTGCCCTGCCCTGCCGCATGGGATTATTGAGGAGCTCGCATGACCAAACAAAACGCCTTTACTCGGGAAGACCTGCTGCGCTGCAGTCGCGGTGAGCTGTTCGGCCCAGGTAACGCGCAACTGCCCGCCCCGAACATGCTGATGGTGGATCGCATCACCCATATCAGCGAAGAGGGTGGCAAGTACGGCAAAGGTGAATTGGTCGCCGAGCTGGATATCACCCCTGACCTGTGGTTTTTCGCCTGCCATTTCGAAGGCGATCCGGTGATGCCGGGCTGCCTGGGCCTTGACGCCATGTGGCAGCTGGTCGGTTTCTACCTGGGCTGGCAAGGCCTGCCGGGCCGCGGTCGCGCCCTGGGTTCGGGCGAAGTGAAGTTCTTTGGCCAGGTCTTGCCGACCGCCAAGAAAGTCACTTACAACATTCAAATCAAGCGCGTCCTCAAGGGCAAGCTGAACCTGGCCATTGCCGATGGTTCGGTGACTGTCGACGGTCGCGAGATTTATACTGCCGAAGGCCTTCGGGTCGGCGTATTCACTTCCACTGACAACTTTTAAGGGTTATCCGCATGCGCCGCGTCGTTATCACTGGTCTGGGCATTGTTTCGTGCCTGGGCAATGACAAAGAGACCGTCTCCGCTAACCTGCGTGCAAGTCGCCCTGGCATCCGCTTCAACCCGGAATATGCCGAAATGGGTCTGCGTAGCCAGGTTTCCGGCTCCATCGACCTGCCCCTCGAAGAGCTGATTGATCGCAAGATCTATCGCTTCGTCGGCCACGCAGCCGCTTACGCCTACCTGGCCATGAAGGACGCGATCACCGATTCCGGCCTGAGCGAAGACCAGGTGTCCAACGTACGCACCGGTCTGATCGCCGGTTCCGGTGGCGCGTCGACCTTGAACCAGATGGAAGCGCTGGACATCCTGCGCGAGAAAGGCGTCAAGCGCGTTGGCCCGTACCGCGTCACGCGGACCATGGGCAGCACCGTTTCCGCCTGCCTGGCCACGCCGTTCAAGATCAAGGGCGTGAACTACTCGATCTCCTCCGCTTGCGCCACCAGTGCTCACTGCATCGGTACCGCTGTAGAGCAGATCCAGTTGGGCAAGCAGGACATCGTGTTTGCCGGCGGCGGTGAAGAAGAACATTGGAGCCAGTCGTTCCTGTTCGACGCCATGGGCGCCCTGTCGACCCAGTACAACGAAACCCCGGACAAAGCCTCCCGCGCCTATGACAAGAACCGTGATGGCTTCGTCATTGCCGGCGGTGGCGGCATGGTGGTGGTCGAGGAGCTGGAACACGCCCTGGCCCGTGGTGCGAAGATCTACGCGGAAATCGTCGGCTACGGCGCGACGTCCGACGGCTACGACATGGTTGCGCCAAGCGGCGAAGGCGCCATCCGCTGCATGCAGATGGCCATGTCCACCGTTGATACCCCGATCGACTACCTGAACACCCACGGTACTTCGACTCCGGTCGGCGACTCCAAGGAAATGGAAGGCGTGCGTGCGGTATTCGGCGACAAGGCTCCGGCGATCAGCTCTACCAAGAGCCTGTCGGGTCACTCCCTGGGCGCCGCTGGCGTTCACGAAGCGATCTACTGCCTGCTGATGATGGAAGGCAACTTCATGGCAGGTTCTGCCAACATCGAGGAACTGGACCCGGACGTGGCTGACATGCCTATCCTGACCAAGACTCGTGAAGATGCGACCATCAATACAGTGATGAGCAACAGCTTCGGCTTTGGTGGCACTAACGCCACCCTGGTGCTGAAACGCTGGCAGGGTAAGTAAGCTCTCGCAGCTTGATCGCCTGAAAACGCCCCGACTGGTTCGGGGCGTTTTTTTACCCGTTTACCGCGCTTACAGTGGCTCACTTTTGAAAGCCGGAATGCGTGCCCAGTCAAAAGTAAGCAAAACGCTCTTGCCCGATCACTCGGCACCTCGCTCAGGCTTGAGTGTTTAGAAGCAAAATCAAAAGCTAAAACGGGCACGGTCCAATGTGGGAGCGGGCTTGCTTGCGAAGGTCGTTAACGATGACGCTGGCATCCTGATTCAACGCGGCGTTCTCAGGTTTTCGCCGGCAAGCCGGCTCCGACAGAAAAGCGGTTCTGCTTTTGCTTCTAACACTCAGGTCGGCTTCCAGGCCGCCGTGCTCTTGCTTTTGATCTTAGGCGCCCCGCCGACAGGCGGGGCAGAGCGCTTTGGTTACTTTGCCGCTTTTTTGCAAAGTGACTCGCTGTAAGAGCGAAACCATAAGCCGCCGTGACCGCAGCAACGGATATGCCCCCCCCAACAACCTAAACCGAAAACCGAGCCACCATCGTGTTGAGATCCACCGCCAACCGCGACAACTCCTGGCTCGCCGCACTGGTCTGGTTCGCCCCCGCCGACGTCTGCTGTGCCAAATCGCGAATATTCATCAAATTGCGATCCACCTCCCGCGCCACCGCCGCCTGTTCTTCCGAGGCACTGGCAATCACCAGGTTGCGCTCGTTGATCAGGGTAAACGCCGAAGCAATCTCCTCCAGCGCCGTCCCCGCAGACTTGGCGATATCCAACGTTGACCGCGCCCGAGTATTGCTCTGCTGCATGGAGCTGACAGCCTGATCAGTCCCCTGCTGAATCCCACTGATCATCTGCTCGATTTCCTGGGTCGACTGCTGCGTACGATGCGCCAAGGCCCGCACCTCATCCGCCACCACCGCAAACCCACGCCCGGCATCCCCGGCCCGCGCCGCTTCGATGGCGGCATTCAGCGCCAGCAAATTGGTCTGCTCGGCAATCGAACGAATCACATCCAGCACCTTGCTGATGCCATACACCTTCTGCGCCAGGTCCTCCACCTGAGTCGCATTGGCCGTCACATCATCCGCCAGGGACTCAATCGACAACACCGTCTGATGCACCTGCTCGCGACCATGCTGGGCAATACGGTCCGACTCACGGGACGCCTGTGAAGTGGCCACCGCGTTGCTCGCCACCTCCTCCACCGCCGCCGTCATCTGGTTCACCGCAGTAGCCGCCTGCTCGATTTCCTGACTCTGCTGATGCAACCCACGGGTGGCATCTTCGGTCACGCAACTAAGCTCTTCGGAAGCCGACGCCAACTGGCTGGACGAATCGGAAATACGCCGAATGGTTTCCCGCAGGCTCTCCTGCATGCTTTTCAGCGCCTGCTGCAAACGCGCCGGCTCATCCTGGCCGCTGACCGTAATCACCCCGGTCAGATCGCCACTGGCCACACCCTGGGCGACTTTCAAAGACTGGGATAACGGCAGCACAATACTGCGGGTCAGCAACAATGCCAGGCCGATGGTGATCAGCGCCGTCACGGCAATCATGCCAACCACCCAACTGCGCGATTGCGTGAACACACTTTGCGCCAGGCTCGCCGCCTGATTGGCACTGACCTTGTTCAACGTCACCAGCTCACGCAGGGTACCGGCCAGTTCGTCGGCCAACTGGTTCATCTCGCCGTTGACCACCTTGATCGCGTCTTCCAACTGATTCGCCCGGGAAAACGCCATCACCTGTTCCTGGCGCTGCAGGTAACGCTCTTCCTCGGTTTTAAAGCGATCGAACAGCACCCGCTCTTCAGGCAGCACGATCAAACCTTCATAGAGGGACTGAGCCTTGTGCAGGCCGCTTTTCAGCTCGGTGATTTTCTGCTCATTCTGCGTGATTGCCTGCGGGTCGCGGTTAAGCAGCAGCCGCAACGTCAGGGCCCGCACCCGCAGCAGGTCCTGATTCATCTCGCCGACCGCCATCACGCTGGGCAGCCAGTTGTTTTCCACCTGGTCAGACTGCTGGCGCATATTGCCCATCTGCAACAAGGCGAACCCGCCCAGGGCAAACACCATCAGCGCCAGCAAACCAAACCCCAGGCCGGCGCGAGGGGCGATATTCAGACTTCTGATATTCATGCTCGGAATCCTTCCAAAAGCGCTGCATCCACCTGCAGCGGGCTCTTGAAAGGTATCGGCGAGTTGAGACGTTTGCCTAAGACGAAAACGCGATATCAAAACGCCTTATGATCGCCCCGCCCCGGCTGTAGCGATTCAGCTAAACCCATCACCTGGGCTTGGGCAGAATCGCCAGGAAATTGTCCCGCGCGACCTTTCTGGCCACATCCTCAGGCAACGCATCGAGGAACGGGTCAAAGCTGCGCATTTCCTTACCGAGCTTGTTGAAGCGTCCTACTACGTCTGAGCCAAGCATGAAGCGGTCCGGGAAGCGCTCCACCAGCTTTACCCACTCAGGGCGTGCCTTTCCCGCCTCATCCAGCAAGTAAGGCGTGAGCACGCTCCAGGACAGGTCGACGTACAGGTTCGGGTAAGCCTCCAGCATGCGCGCCAGGGTCGGCAGCAAAAAATCCATCTGCGTCTGGTGCCGATGGATCTCCATGCTGCTGCCCGCATGGGCCCAGATAAACCGGGTGTGCGGGTGATTACGCAGCGGCTCTTCCATTTCCGCCAGGTACAACGGATTTTTCTCACGCTTGGAGGTGATGTTGGAATGCACCATCACCGGCAGATCATTCTCCGCGGCCAGGTGATAGATGCGGGTCATCGCCTCGTTGTTGGCCCTTGGGGTGTCGCCGGAGGTCAGCGCGGTCAGGTCGTCGTGACGGGTGAAGACTTCGCCGATGCCTTGCCAGAGCCCAGGATTGAGATCGAGCATGCGCTGGATATGGGATGCGGCATTTTTATCGTTGGGATTGAAACCACTGAGGAACGGATGAAAGCGCTGACGTTGCTCCGGGCTCAGTTTATTGACCGCATCGGCGACGAACACGTCGGTGGCGCTGTACCAATAGGCGTCGGCGTCGTCCCCGGCGTAATAGCGCGGCCGCTTGGGTTCGTCCTCATGCCATTTCTTGGCCACCGGTATGCCGGAAATCATCACGTGCTCGATGCGATTATCGGCCATGGCCTTGAGTAATTTATCCATGCCCGCCGACTCCTGGAAGAAATCGACGTAATGCAGGTGTGCATCGCTGTAGGCATAGTCGCGAGCCTGCACCGCAAGGCTTGCGGCGGTCAGCAACAGGGCAATACTCAGGCGGGTCCGGCGCACGGGGGTATCTCAAACAAGGGCTAATGCCGGTAGACCTCGGACCGCGCCTGCGGGTTCAGCGGTAAACAACGGGGAACACCAACGTGCCAGCATGCTCTATAACTGCATGAGCTTCTTCCTGCCACCCTGTGAGGTTTGCCATGCCTGTTACCGTGAACACGCTGAACGCCGAAAACTTCCGCCACAGCGTCAATATCAATAACCACGAGCTGTTTACCGACCTGCCCAAGAGCCTGGGCGGTGACGATTCGGCGCCCTCCCCCCACGATTACTTCGACGCCGCACTGGCGTCCTGCAAGGCCCTGACCGTCAAGCTTTATGCGCAGAAAAAAGACATACCGCTGACCGGCGTGACCGTGGAAGTCACCCATGACAGCACCGAAGAGCAAAAGGGCAAATACAAGCTCAACGTCAAACTGACCCTCAAGGGCGTACTCACTGACGAGCAGCGCGACGAGCTGCACCGCGTGGCGGATCGCTGCCCGGTGCACAAGCTGATGACCACGGCCGAAGTTACCATTGAGACCCGGCTCTCCGAAGGCGCCTTCAGCCAGTAGCGGCAACCTCCCGTCGAGCGGGTTATGCTCAGTACCATCAGACCCGCTCAGACTGGGAAGCACCATGACCACCGTGACCGTGATTCGCCCGCGCGCCGAAGATGTGGAAGGCCAACCGATCCTGCGCCCACTGCCCTCCAGGCAATGCCGCAGCGTCGGGCCTTTCGTGTTTTTCGACCATATGCTGCAAACCCGTTATGCCCCGGGTACCGGCATGAACATTCGCCAACACCCGCACATCGGCCTCTCTACCCTGACCTACCTGTTTGAAGGCGAACTCCTGCACAAGGACAGCCTCGGCTCCGATCAGGTGGTCAAGGCCGGGGACGTCAGCTGGATGACAGCCGGCAGTGCCATTGCCCACGTTGAACGCAGCCCCGAGGCGTTGAAGGCCAGTGGTTTCAGCCTGCACGGGTTGCAAGTGTGGCTGGCCTCCCCCAAGGAACATGAACAAGGGCCTGGGCATTACAGCCATCATCCGGCCGCCAGCTTGCCGGTGAGCGATAACCTCGGCGTGCAGATTCGCCTGATTGCCGGCAATGGCTTTTGCCTCGAATCGCCGGTGCCGGTGTTGTCGCCCACCTTGTATGCCGAGGTGCGGATGCAGACGGCTACCACCCTGCTGATCCCGGATGAGCATGAAGAACGGGCGGTGTATGTGCTGGAGGGTGAGGCGCAGTTGGATGGCGAAGCGCTGGAGGTGCATAGCCTGGTGGTGTTGCCGGCAGGCGCAAGCATGGGGCTGTTTGCCGAGACTGATTGCCACCTGGTGGTGTTCGGCGGCGCGGCGCTGGATGGGCCACGGCGGATTAACTGGAATTTTGTCGCGAGTGATCCGGCGTTGATCGAGCAGGCTCGGCAGCGTTGGGCGGCTGGGGATTGGCCGACAGTGCCGGGGGAAAGTGAGCGGATCGAGTTGCCTCTAGGCAAGGCTTAAGCGCTTTATTGCCTGTGAAACAGCCTTCGCGAGCAAGCCCGCTCCCACATTTCGACCGCGTTCCTTCAGGATTTACACGGTTAAAATGTGGGAGCGGGCTTGCTCGCGAAGGGGCCAGCTCAGGCAACCGAACTATCAGCCCTTGAACACTTCATCCAGCAAGTTATGCATCGACTGAAAGGCCCGCGCAGCGGTCTTCGCGTCATACATCATCTTGCCCGGCACATTCGCGTGCGGGTCGGTAAACGAGTGCACCGCACCGCCGTAGCTCAGCAATTGCCAATCCACACCGGCGGCGTTCATTTCGTCTTCAAACGCCGGCAGTTGCTCCTTCGGCACCAACGGGTCGGAAGCACCGTGCAACACCAGCACGGAACCCTTGATGTTTTTTGCATCGGCCGGGTTCGGCGTGTCGAGGCTGCCGTGGAACGAAACGGCAGCTTTCAACGGTGCACCTGTACGTGCCAGCTCCAGGGAGCAGCAACCACCGAAGCAGAAACCAAAGGTCGCCAGCTTCGAGGTATCCACCGCCGCTTCAGTCTGGGTTTTCAGGTGATCAAGCGCGACCTGCATGCGCTTGTTCAACAGCGGCCGGTCATTCTTCAACGGCATCATCGCCGCACCCGCTTCATCGCCGTTCGAAGGGCGGACGGTTTGCCCGTACAGGTCGGCAAGCAGCACCACGTAGCCCTTGCTGGCCACGCTCTTGGCGATCTCTTCAGCGCCGGCACTGACACCCATCCAGTTCGGCGCCATCAACAACCCTGGCAGCGGGCCCTTATGACTGGCATCAAATGCCAGGCGGCTTTCATAAGACTGGCCATCAATCTGATAGACCACGGAACGCACGGTGATTTGGCTCATCATTTACTCCAGGTGAAAGGCTCCAGAACGAAAAAACCCGCCGAAGCGGGTTTTTCTACAACGGTGTTAAACCGACAGTTCAACCAACAGCTTGTTCAGTCGGCGCACATAAGCGGCCGGGTCTTTCAGGCTGTCGCCGGCAGCCAGGGCTGCCTGGTCGAAGAGGATGTGCGACAGGTCGCCAAACCGCTCTTCGCTCTGCTCGCCGTCGAGTTTCTCGATCAGCGGGTGAGCCGGGTTGAATTCGAAGATCGGCTTGGAATCCGGAACCTTCTGACCGCTGGCTTCCAGGATCTGACGCATCTGCATGCCCAGGTCCTGCTCGCCGATGGCCAGGATCGCCGGGGAATCGGTCAGACGGTGGGAAACCCGCACTTCGCTGACGGTATCGCCCAAGGCGGTCTTGATTCGCTCAACCAGACCCTCTTTGGACTTGGCCACTTCTTCAGCGGCTTTCTTGTCTTCTTCGGAATCCAGGTTGCCCAGGTCCAGGTCGCCGCGGGCGACGTCAACAAAGCTCTTGCCGTCGAAGTCGCTGAGGTAGCTCATCAGCCACTCGTCGATGCGGTCGGTCAGCAGCAGCACTTCGATGCCTTTCTTGCGGAAGACTTCCAGGTGCGGGCTGTTCTTGACCTGAGCGTAGGTTTCACCGGTCAGGTAGTAGATCTTGTCCTGACCTTCCTTGGCGCGAGCCAGGTATTCAGCCAGGGAAACGTTCTGCTCGCCGTCGTCACCGTTGGTCGATGCGAAACGCAGCAGGCCGGCGATTTTTTCCTTGTTGGCGAAATCTTCTGCCGGGCCTTCTTTCATGACCTGGCCGAAGTTTTTCCAGAAGCCCTTGTATTGCTCAGGCTCGTTTTTCGCCAGCTTTTCCAGCATGTCGAGGACACGCTTGGTCAGCGCCGACTTCATCGAGTCGATGATCGGGTCTTTCTGCAGGATTTCCCGCGACACGTTCAGCGACAGGTCGTTGGAGTCAACCACGCCCTTGATAAAGCGCAGGTACAACGGCAGGAACGATTCCGCCTGGTCCATCACGAACACGCGCTGCACATACAGCTTCAGGCCTTTCGGCGCTTCACGCTGGTACAGGTCGAACGGAGCACGGGCCGGTACGTAGAGCAGCGAGCTGTATTCCAGCTTGCCTTCGACCTTGTTGTGGCTCCAGCTCAGCGGGTTTTCGTAATCGTGGGCGATGTGCTTGTAGAACTCCTGGTATTCCTCGTCCTTGACTTCGGTACGAGGACGGGTCCACAGGGCGCTGGCGCGGTTGACCACTTCCCATTCCTGGGCTGGGGCTTCTTCGCCTTCGGCCGCCGCTTGTTCTTTCGGCAACTCGATCGGCAACGCGATGTGGTCGGAGTACTTCTTGATGATATTGCGCAGACGCCAGCCATCGGCGAACTCGTCTTCACCGGACTTCAGGTGCAGGACGATGCGGGTACCACGATCAGCCTTGTCGACAGTGGCGATTTCAAATTCGCCCTCGCCCTTGGAAGACCAGTGCACGCCTTCGCTGGCGGCAAGGCCGGCACGGCGGCTGAATACTTCAACCTTGTCGGCAACGATGAAGGCCGAGTAGAAGCCCACGCCGAACTGGCCGATCAGGTGCGAATCTTTCTTCTGGTCGCCCGACAGGTTCTTCATGAAATCAGCGGTGCCGGATTTGGCGATGGTCCCCAGGTGGGTGATCGCATCGTCACGGCTCATGCCGATACCGTTGTCTTCGAGGGTGACGGTTTTCGCGTCCTTGTCGAAGCTCACACGGATTTTCAGTTCCGCGCCACCTTCCAGCAACTCAGGCTTGGACAGGGCTTCGAAACGTAATTTGTCGACAGCGTCAGAGGCGTTCGAGATCAATTCGCGAAGGAAAATTTCCTTGTTGGAATACAGCGAATGGATCATGAGGTGCAGCAGTTGCTTCACCTCGGTCTGGAAGCCCAGGGTTTCCTTTTGAGTTTCCACACTCATGGTCATCAAACTCCAATTGGATGGCAGTGGCCGCGCCCTTGAGGGTTGGCGGCGGGTTGTCATCAAAGTTGGGGGCTAAGACCAGGATTTCAAGGGCGGGCCGGTTCCTCAATCTTGAAATGCGCGCGGGCGGTGGCAATCGGTTCGGCCTGGGTACTTTGCCACGCGGTAATCGCCACGTTGGCCACCCGCCGGCCCTGGCGCCACACCTGGCATTTGGCATAGGTGTCGCGAAACTGGCCGGCGCGCAGGTAATCCAGGGAGAAATCGATGATCTTGGGAACGCCAGGCGCACCGGTGAATACCAGCAAATGCAAGGCTGCGGACAGCTCCATGAAGCCCGCGATCACCCCGCCGTGGATCGCCGGCAATATCGGGTTACCAATGTTGTCCTTGTTGGCCGGCATGCGAAACAGCAATTCATCCCCCAGCCGCGTGCATTCGATGCCAATCAGCTTGGCGTAGGGAATCAGGTTGAGCAGCGCTTCATAGTTGCCGCGCTCGTGGGCTTGCTGCAGACGGGTCTTGAACTGATGTTTCATGCCTGTTCTCCCTTGATTGCATTGCCCAGGTCCTGGCTGCCCTTGAGGCGCTTGCCCATGCGCATGAACGTGCCCACCACGTGGGCAATCGGTTGCTGCGGATCGTCCTGGTAGGCGAAGCCGCGGGTGAAGATCACGTCGGTGGTCACCCGGTAGCACTGGGCAAAGCCGAATACCGGTTTATGGGGCTCGGCCGGGTGCATGTAGTCGATGCGCAGGTCCAGGGTCGGGCAAACCTCGAACTCCGGCAGTACGCACAAGGTAGCCATGCCACAGGCGGTGTCCATCAAGGATGTGATGGCGCCGCCGTGGATCACGCCGGTCTGCGGGTCACCGACGATATGCGGAGCATAGGGCAGCACCAGCGTCATGCCGTCCTCACTGGCGGCGTGCACCTGGATGCCCAGCACCTGGCAGTGGCGCAAGGCTGAAACAAAGCGCGTGGCACGGGATAAAAGAGGATTTTCGGTCATTCGTTAAAGACTCTTATTAGTGTGGAGCCGGCGGAGTAGACAACCTTGCTGAAAGTTCCCTAGGGAAAAGCCTTATATATCTGTGAGATTTAAGGAACTAAGCGTTGGGCATAGGCTCGAAAGGCCAGTAGATATCTTCAATAAGGAGAAACACCCCATGCGCAAGACTTTAGCTATTTCCATGATGCTGGCTGCTGCCCTCGGCCTCGCTGCCTGCGACAAAAAATCCGAAGACAAAGCCCAAGACGCCGCAGCCCACTCTGAGCAAGCTCAGAAAGACATGGCGAAAGCACAGGATAAAGTGAACGACGCTGCGAAAGAAAACGCCGATGCTGCCAAAGCTCAGGCTGAATCGAACGAAGCTGCTGCGAAAGAAGCAACACCTGCAACCGGTTCTTGAGTCTGACGACTTGAACACTGTGACGTGAAAAGTCATGTTGCAAAAGAAAGCCCGCTTAATAGCGGGCTTTACTTTGTCCGGTGTTTTTAACCCGGCCGGGCAGCTCGAAACTTCGAACTAAACCTCGGCACAAGTTAGTGGCTAAACGTTTAAGCCATCGCTTCACTGCGTTTGCCCAGCAGGCGGTCAATCACCACCGCAACCACCAGCGTCATCACCGAAGGCACCAGCCACGCCAGGCCCTGCTCGCTCAGCGGCAGGTGAGCCAGTTGCGATGGCATCCAGTCAGCCAGGCCCGCGCCCTTCAGCGCGTCAATGCAACCGAAGATGAACGACACCAGCATCACCGGGCCAACGATCCGGCCCTGCTCCTGCCAGAAGTCCTTACAGAAGCTCAGGGCCACCAGCACGATGCACGGCGGGTAGATGGCTGTCAGCACCGGGATCGAGAACGCGATCAGCTTGGTCAGGCCCAGGTTGGACACAAACAGCGAGAATACCGCCAGGATCACCACCAGGGTCTTATAGGACAGCGGCAGTACGCGGCTGAAGTACTCGGCGCAGGCGCAGGTCAGGCCCACCGCGGTTACCAGGCACGCCAGGGAAATCAGCACGGCGAGGAAGCCGCTGCCCAGGGAGCCGAAGGTGTGCTGGACGTAGGCGTGCAGCACGGCGGCGCCGTTGGCGGCACCGGCCGCCACTTCGTGGCTGCCCGAACCGAGGCGGAACAGGCTGATGTACACCAGCGCCAGGCCCACACCGGCAATCAGCCCGGCGATGATCGCGTAGCGGGTGATCAGCTTCGGCGACTCGACGCCACGGGAGCGGATCGCGTTGACGATCACAATGCCGAATACCAGCGCGCCGAGGGTATCCATGGTCAGGTAACCATTGATAAAGCCCTGGGAGAACGGTGCGGCCACGTACTCAGGGGTGGCAACACCCACATCGCCGGCCGGCAAGGCAAAGGCAGCAATGCCCAATACGGCCAGGGCGATGATCTTCAACGGTGCCAGGAAACGACCAACCGTATCCAGCAGACGGCCCGGGTACAGGGAGATGAAGAACACCAACAGGAAGTACACCGAGCTGTAGAGGAACAGCGCCAGCGGGCTTTCACCGGTCAGCGGCGCCAGGCCCACTTCAAAGGAAACGGTGGCGGTTCGCGGGGTGGCGAACAACGGGCCGACAGCCAGGTAGGCCGCCGCTGCCAGCAAGCCACCGGCAATCTTGCCGATCGGACTGCTCAACGCGTCCATGCCACCACCGACTTTGGCCAGGGCGACAACGGTGATCACCGGCAAACCGACCGCGGTGATCAGGAAGCCCAGCGCTGCCATCCAGACATGAGGCCCGGACTGTAAACCGACGATTGGCGGGAAGATGATGTTGCCGGCGCCCACGAACAGGGCAAAAGTCATAAAGCCCAACGCCAGGATGTCCTGGCTTTTCAACACTTTCATTTGAGGAAATACCACACTACTGAATCGGAATTTAGAGAGGGCTTCCCTATGGATGAGGGAAATACTGCCGGTCCGGATGGGGACCGACCGGTCTGGCGCGAGGCTTCCTTTTGGGATGCGTACGCATAAAGAGGCGGCTAGCCTAACGAATTTGCGGGTCAAACGCACTGTTGCGGGGCGAACTGTCCGATAAGCGACATTTTTATGTCGCGTTTTTATATCTAAATTTTGAAATACGATCGAATGTGGGAGCGGGCTTGCTCGCGAAAGCGGTGTATCAGCCACTCATGAGCTGACTGACACACCGCTTTCGCGAGCAAGCCCGCTCCCACATGTTGATCTCCACCAACCTTCAGAATGCACAAAGGCCACCCGAAGGTGGCCTTTGTGGGGTGAAGCGTCAGTTAAGCGCGAGGCTTACTTGACAGCCCAACCGGTCAGCTCGGACAAAGCCTTGCCGATGTCTGCCAGCGAACGCACGGTTTTAACGCCTGCGTCTTCCAGGGCAGCAAACTTCTCGTCTGCAGTACCCTTGCCGCCAGAGATGATTGCGCCCGCAAGGCCCATGCGCTGGCCAGCAGGGGCAGGCACA
>NZ_JBIUVK010000074.1:0-19618 GCF_044742865.1 Pseudomonas sp. NPDC087814
CGGGCCATGGATGGCCCGTCGCGGCGGCCCGCGGAGTAATGCCGGAGTGAGGGAACGCCGAGCCACAGCGAGGCGCCGACAGGCGGGGCAGAGCGTTTTGGTTACTTTTGCGCTTTTCAAAAGTGACCCGCTGTAAGAGCGGAACCAATAGCAGCCGTTACCGCAGGAATGGATATGTACACGGTAAACGCCAACCCAAGGGGTCACTCATGTTCAACAAAATCCTCATAGCCAACCGTGGCGAAATCGCCTGCCGCATCCAGCGCACCGCCCAATCCCTGGGCTACCGCACCGTAGCGATCTACAGCGAAGCCGACGCCGACGCCCTGCACGTCCAGATGGCCGACGAAGCCATCAACATCGGCCCCGCCCCGGTCACCCAGTCCTACCTGAACATCGAAGCCATCCTCAACGCAGCCCACCGCACCGGCGCCGACGCCATCCACCCCGGCTACGGCTTCCTCTCCGAAAACCCCGACTTCGCCCGAGCCTGCGCAAACGCCGGCCTCACCTTCATCGGCCCCAGCCCCGAAGCCATCAACCTGATGGGCAGCAAACGCCTCTCAAAAATCGCCATGCTCAACGCCGGCGTCCCCTGCATCAAGGGCTACCAAGGCCCCGACCAGGACGACCCAACCCTGCAACAACAAGCCACCCACATCGGCTACCCACTGATGATCAAGGCCAGCGCCGGCGGCGGCGGCCGCGGCATGCGCCTGGTACACAACCCCGACGCCCTGCTGGAACACCTGCGCACCGCCCGCTCCGAAGCACAAAACGCCTTCGGCAGCGCCGAACTCATCCTCGAACAAGCCCTGATCGCCCCCCGCCACGTCGAAATCCAACTGTTCGGCGACACCCACGGCAACCTGATCTACCTCGGCGAACGCGACTGCTCGGTCCAGCGCCGCCATCAAAAAGTCATCGAAGAAGCCCCCTGCCCCGTCATGACCCCCAAGCTGCGCCAAGCCATGGGCGAAGCCGCCCTCAAGGCCGCGCGCGCCGTCAATTACGTCGGCGCCGGCACGGTGGAGTTCCTGCTCGACCGCGACGGCAATTTCTACTTCCTGGAGATGAACACCCGCCTGCAGGTCGAACACCCGGTCACCGAACTGATCACCGGCCTCGACCTCGTCGCCTGGCAACTGCACATCGCCGCCGGCCAACCTTTGCCCCTGAGTCAGGAACAAGTGACCCTCACCGGTCACGCCATGGAAGTGCGCCTGTACGCCGAAGACCCGGCCCAGGGCTTCCTCCCGCAAACCGGCGACGTACTGCGCTGGGACCCGGCGCCAGGTGTGCGCATCGATCATGGCGTGCTGGAAGGCCAGCGCATCACCCCGTTCTACGACTCGATGCTGGGCAAGATCATCGCCCACGGCGCCACCCGCGAAGAGGCCCGGCGCAAGCTGGTCAGGGCCGTGGAAGACTGCGTGCTGCTCGGCGTGCCCACCAACCAGCGCCTGCTGGCCAGCCTGCTCAAGCATCCACACTTCATCGCCGGCGATTTCAGCACCGGCTTTATTGCCGAACACTTCAGCGACATCCCGCGTACCCACGCGACCAACGAAGAGCTGGCCCTGGCCGCCGCGCTGTTTTACCAACACAGCGCCAGCGCTCACACCCAGCCATTATCCGGCTGGCGCAACAACGCCAGCGTACCCTGGACCTGGCAATTGGCCGAACACGACGAGCCCCGGACCATCAGCCTCAGTGTGCTGGCGGACAATTGCCTGCAAGTCGAGATTGATCAGCACGCCATCGAAATACGCGACCTCTCCACCGACGGACGCTGGGCCACCGCCGTTCTCAACGGCATTCGCCGTCGCATTGCCTACCACCTGCAAGGCACCCGGCTCTGGTTGCCCGGCGTGTGCATCAATGATCGAACCCAAACCGTCGCCACCCGCCAGGCCGAGGCCGGCAACGGCACGGTCAAGGCGCCGATGGATGGGGCAATTGTCGAAGTACGGGTCAGCGAAGGCGATTCGGTCAGCAAGGGCCAGCTGTTGCTGGTGCTGGAAGCGATGAAAATGGAGCACCCACTCAAGGCCGGCATGAGTGGCGTGGTCAAGCGAATCCAGGCGGTTGCAGGCGATCAGGTCAGGAACCGTCAGATTTTGCTGGAGATCGAGTAAGCCCTGGGCGGAACTAGCAGGCTTGGCTACGCTCTATCCCCATCAGGACGGGAAGAGTACGGGAACCTGCGATGCCTCATTGGCTGATTATTGATCTTGAAGCCACAACGGATGAAGGCGGCTGGCCCGTGACCGAGATGGAAATCATCGAAATCGGTGTGAGCCTGGTCAACCGCCAGGGCCGTGAACTGGACCATTTCCAGCGTTTCGTGCGGCCATTGCGCAGGCCGCTGCTGACGCCGTTCTGCCGCCAGTTGACCCACATCACCCAGGCGAATATCGACGCTGCCGCGCCGTTGATTGAGGTGTGGCCGCTGTTCGAACGCTGGCTTGGCCAGCACCAGGCACGCCTGGAAGGCTGGGCGAGCTGGGGTGACTACGACCGCCAGCAACTGGAACTGGAGTGGCAGCGCCATGGCTTGAGCAGCGTGCTGGGCCAGACGCCCCACGTGAACCTCAAGCAACGCTTCGCCAAGGCCCGGCGCCTGGACAAGCCGCTGGGGCTCAACGGCGCGCTGCAACTGGCCGGCATGCAGTTCCACGGCCAACAGCATCGGGCGCTGGAAGATGCACGCAATACCGCACGGCTGCTGCCGTTGATTTTGCCCGTGTAGAAGGCATACTGGCCGACCTTTCTTGACCCTTTTCCGAGGATTCGCCCATGTTTAAAGTCAACGAGTACTTCGACGGCACCGTCAAGTCGATCGCTTTCGGCACTGCAGAAGGTCCGGCGACCATCGGCGTCATGGCCCCGGGTGAATACGAGTTCGGCACTGCCCAGCGTGAAATCATGCACGTGGTATCGGGCGCACTGACCGTCAAGCTGCCAGACAGCAGCGACTGGGAAACCTTCGCCGCCGGCAGCCAGTTCAACGTGCCAGCCAACAGCAAGTTCCAGCTGAAGGTGGCGGTCGACACCGCCTACCTGTGCGAATACCGCGGCTAAACGTTCGATAGCCGAAAAAAATGCCCGTCTCGCGAGAGACGGGCATTTTTCATTTCAGGGCTGCTTACTCCAGGATCGTCACCGGCATGCCGACTTCCAGGCGGCCCACCCCATCGTTGACCAGGTTCTGCCCGAACATCACATCGCCCTCTTGCTCGCGGTAGGTCTTGAGCGTGGCCAGCGGTTCGCGGTCGGCACTGCGCTCGCCACTCGCCGGGTCGATGGTGGTGAGGATGCAGCGTGAGCAGGACTTGACCACGCGAAACTCCACATCACCGATCCGTATCCGCTTCCAGCCGTCTTCGGCAAAGGCTTCGCTGCCCTCGATCACCAGGTTGGGGCGAAAACGCAGCATCTCCATGGGCCGACCGATACGCTGGGACAGGTCATCCAGGGACGCCTGGCCGATCAGCAGCAACGGAAAGCCATCGGCAAACGCGACCTTGTCATCATCCTTGCCGTAGCCGGCCTCGGTCGTGCGCGCACGGGACAGCGGCACTTGCACCAGCCGCGTGGGTTTGCCGATGAATTCGCTGAGCCAGGCGCCTGCCTCGTCACCGGCATCCGGCACGCGCAAGGTGTCACGCCAGATGGTCACGCCGCGCAACTCGGCATCGCTGCCGGGTAGTGGCACGTCAAGCGCAGGTTGGCCCTCGGCGCTCAAGGTCAGGCCACCGGCGCTGTTCCACAGCGCCGAGAGCTGGCTCATCCTGGCCACGGCGCGCTGGGTCAGGAAACGCCCGCTGGCCTCGTCCACCAACATCCAGCGTCGATCCCCGTCGAGCCCGAGTGTGTCCAGGCCGATCTGCTGCAAGGATTCACCCTTGCCGGACTTCAAGGGGTATCGGTACAACGCGCTGAGACGAAGCATGGGCCTGCATTCCTGAGGGACAAAGCCGTCACCCTAAGCTCAAGCCGGGACTTCGTCCAGCATCAGGCGCTGACGTACCACGTCCACCAACTTGTCGGGCTGGAACTTGGAGAGGAAGTTGTCGCAACCGACCTTCTTCACCATCGAGTCGTTGAAGCTGCCGGACAACGACGTATGCAGCACCACGTACAGGCTGCGCAGGCGCGGGTCGTTGCGAATCTCGGTGGTCAGGCGGTAGCCGTCCATCTCGGGCATTTCGGCGTCGGTGAAGATCATCAACAGCTTGTCGGTCATCACCTGGCCACTGTCGGCCCAGGCCTTGAGCATGTTCAGTGCCTTGAGGCCGTCGCTGGCAATGTGCATCTTCACCCCCAACTGTCCGAGGGTGTCACGCAGTTGCGAGAGGGCGACGTTGGAGTCGTCCACCAGCAGCACTTCGCGGCCGCGGGCGCGTTCCAGCACCGGGTCTTCAAGTTTCTCGCGGGAAACCTTGGCGTTGTAGGGCACGATTTCGGCGAGGACTTTTTCCACGTCGATGATTTCCACCAACTGGTCATCGACCTTGCTGATGGCCGTCAGGTAATGCTGGCGCCCGGCACTTGCCGGCGGCGGCAGGATCGCCTCCCAGTTCATGTTGACGATGCGGTCGACGCCGCCCACCAGGAACGCCTGCACCGAGCGGTTGTACTCGGTGACGATAATGGTGCTGTTGGGGCCCGGAATCAGCGGACGCATGCCAATCGCCTGGGACAGGTCGATCACCGGCAACGTCTGCCCACGCAGGTTGACCACGCCGCAGACAAACGGGTGGCGCTGGGGCATCAGGGTCAACTTGGGCAGTTGCAGCACTTCCTGCACCTTGAACACGTTGATCGCGAACAGCTGCCGCCCGGCCAGGCGAAACATGAGGATCTCCAGGCGATTCTCACCCACCAATTGTGTGCGTTGATCTACCGTGTCGAGAATGCCGGCCATTAAAGACTCCTGGGGTTTAGCGGATGGATAGTGCTGGTCACTGAAGCAGGTTATCGGCGGCAAACGCCGGACCTTGACCCCCCACTAAAATGCCATGCAAATCCATTGATGTCACACTGACATCATGCTTTACTGAACCCGCTTCAGCGCAAGGCCCATCACCACCGCCGCGTGACCGCAAAGTCTGCGCGAGGTTCCGCTATGTAAGGGATTCCCCTATCCACAATCAGGACCAACCTGATATTCGCGATATCTAATAGCCATTAATGTGACGCCATTCTCATTGCATGAATGGAGTCAGGCTTTTGTTTGCTATCGCAAGCCCACGGCCAACGGATCATCCAGTGACTTATGTACTGGCACCCAAAGAAGTTGTGCGAATGTCCCTGGAAATTGTGGGGTACTCGGGCGACGGCCGTCATTCAAATAAATTTCCTACTGAAAAGTCGGAACTGGCCTACAGATATTCGTCATATTTCAGCGGTAGTTTTACGCCATTCAACCGGTGCAACATCTCATCATCCGATCGTATGTTCTGGAGACTTGTGTGATGAACGACGGCAAAGAGTGGCAACTTGCACTTCCCGAGTTCCTCCTCGAAGCGGAAATGTTGCTGGCCAAGTCTGAAGAATGCTTGAGCCACCTGCATTTGATCCGCAACGACAGTGACGCGATCGACTGCATGAAAACCAACCTGATCAAGCTCGCGGAAAAATCCGAAGCCCTGGCCCTGAGGGCGATCAGCGAGTTCTCACGGCATATCCAGTACCTGATCAGCAACGCCGCCAGCCCCCTGCAACTGCATGACGAAGCACTTGATGCACTGCACAACTGCCTCACCCTGCTGGCCTGGCAACTGGAGTTGATCGATACAAAAACCGGCAAGCTCGGCCTGGATGAAACGGAACAAACCGTGTTGATCGCCACCGTTGTCCAACACATCCCCCAAAGCGATTTCGGCTATAAGCAACAACACAGGCCTTACGCTATTTGAGGCTTCTTCGCATTCAAGCGACAAAAAATGTCGCATTCAATTGCCTGATTATCTAAAAACGACACCACAACTATTTATGCATCACGACGTCGTTAGCAGAAAAATATCAATAAGCCACTAACGACAATACTGATACAAAACAACTTCAATGATACAACTTCCCCACTCGTTGAACTCCGGGACTACCTTCCGGGACGCTGCCGTGATTAATACGCCTCATCCCGCTCGGCGCCAGGCGACCAACGGTAATAGTGGTGGTACCATGCCCCGCTCGAAGTGACTCAACTTCATGATGCATATAAACGTGAAATGCGCCTCCTATGTACGCCAGCCTGAAGTCACTCATCGCAAGGTCCGTGTCCCGAAGCAATGCACGCTGGATAACCCTCGCGCTATGCCTGTGCGCGTGCCTGCTCAGCCTGTGGGCTTATGCACACTCGGCCGATCTTCCCCTGGCGCTGTTGTCAGTGAACCTGGCCACCCTGCTGGTGGTGGGCTTGCAACAGTGGCGCTCACGCAAGTCCATCAAGTTCCAGCCCCAGGAGTTGGCCGACCGCCTGTTGCAGGTCCAGGAAAACGAACGTCATCGCCTCAGCCGCGAACTGCACGACGATATCGGCCAACTGTTGACCGCCGCCAAGCTGCAAAGTGAATGGCTCAAGCGCCGTCTTCCGGAAAACCTGCAGGGCCACTGTGCGGTGCTGTGCAACACCCTCAACGAAACCCTGGCCAAGGTGCAGGACGTGTCGGCCATCCTCAACCCCCGGCAACTGGCGAGCCTGGGCCTTGAGGCGAGCCTGCGGGCGCATCTGCTCAAGACCCTGGAAAACACCCGGGTAAGCTGGAGCCTGGAATGCCATCAACGGCTGACCGGCATCCCGGAAGAGATGGCTGTTGCCGCCTTTCGCATTACCCAGGAAGCCGTCACCAACATGCTGCGCCATGCCCAGGCACGTAACCTGCTGGTACGCCTGCAACGCCTGCCCGAAGGCCTGTCACTGTTTATCAGCGATGACGGCCAGGGCTTTTCGCCCGCCATCAACCCCGCCCAGGAAGGCCAGCGGGGCATGGCCGGGATGTCCGAGCGGATTGATCAACTGGGAGGCACATTGTCGGTCAATAGCCAGCCAGGCTCCGGGACGAGGATCGAAGCGCTTTTCCCCTGGGCGCCCCGCGCCCTCGAACGGGCCAACCCCCATAAGGTTCTAGAGTGACGTGCAACTTACTCCTGGTGGATGACCACTCCCTGATCAGGGCCGGCGTGCGTGCGCTGGTCATGGATATTCCCGGCTACGCGGTGATCGGTGAAGCGAGCGACGGCGCGCAGTTGCTGGAGCGGTTTGACGCGCTGCAACCCGACATCGTGCTGCTTGACCTGTCGATGAAGCACACCGGCGGGCTCGATGCATTGAAAGACCTCAAGCGCGCCTACCCGAAGAGCAAGGTGCTGATCCTGTCGATGCACACCGACCCGGAGCTGATCATGTGCGCGCTGGAGTCCGGCGCCCATGGCTACCTGCTCAAGGACACCACGGCCAATGAGCTGGAGCACGCGCTGCTGGCGTTGCGCAACAACGAACGCTACCTCAGCCCGGCGATCGCCCATACGGTGATCAACCAGGCGCTGATCCGCAATCAGGCCCAGGTCAACCCGCCGCCCCACAGCCACAACCTGACGGCACGCCAGTTGGAAATCCTGCGCTTGATCGTGCGCGGCAAGTCCACCCGTGAAATCGCCAATGGCCTGGGTCTGAGCATCAAGACCGTGGAAGCCCACCGCTCGCAGATCATGAAGCGCCTGCAGATTTTCGACGTGGCGGGCCTGGTGCTGTTCGCAGTGCGCGAACAGATCATCAGCCTTGACGATTAGTCAGCAACGGTGAGTCCTCCGGCAGATGCACCCGCAGTGCCTGGGGCAAGGCCGAGAAGTGCAAGTCGTCACCCTGGAGAGGTTCACCGTCGAGGTTGATCGCCAGCCCTTCGGCGACCTTGATTTCGACCCACGGCAAGCGCGCCCGCACAAACATATTGTCCAGGCCCCAGCCGTCCGTCATCAGGTTGCGCAGGGTGCCGACCACTTCCTGCGGCGCCGGCAAGATGCTGATATCCAACAAACCATCATCGGCCAGGGCGCCGGGGCACAGCACGTGGCCACCACCGGCCTGGCGCCCGTTGCCGATGCCCAGGGCCAGCAGCTCGCCGCGCCAGTGAAAGTCAGGGCCCTGCAATTCACCGTAGGCCGCGCGCAACTCGCTGAAGCGTGACAGGCCGGTAAACAGATACGCCGCGCCACCGAGGACTTTCTTCAAGTCTTCGGAGGTGTTGGCGGTGACCTGGCTGCCAAAACCACCGGTGGCCATATTCAGGAAGATCTGCCCGCCGACTTCGCCCAGGTCGATGGCACGGGCCGGTACATCCAGCAGGTCCAGGGCCTGCTCGGGCTCCAGCGGCACACCGGCGGCGCGGGCAAAATCGTTGGCGGTACCGAGGGGCATCAGCACCAGGCTGGCCTCGGTCTTGGCCCGGGCCATGGCCTCGGCCACATCCCGCAGGGTGCCGTCACCGCCGCCGGCAATCAGCCGCGTGTAGCCATCGGCAAGGGCCTGATCGACAAACCGCTGGGCATCGCCACCCTCCCACGTCACCCGTACGGCCAGGTCCCAGCCCTGCTCGCGCTTGCCCTGCACCGCCGCCCGCACCTGCTCGTTGAGGGCTTGCTTGCCGTGCAGAATCAACAGTGCCTTGGGTGTGCTCATGGATGAATGCTCCTGGGTTTAAGGTTCCTGAGGGATGTTGACCGTGGCCAATCGAAAAAAAGCCATCGGATTTAGAAATTAACCGGGGTTTGTAGCGTTTCTGACACGGATCAACTCGCACTTGGCGAAATCGACCTAGACTTATACCTATTCCCACCCGACAAGGCCGTCGCACCATGATCACCATGTCCGCCTTCCACTCCATGCTTATCCCCATCCTGACCGGCATGATCCTCCTGGCCATCGGCTTCAACTTCCGCGACAAACCCATCGGTGTGTTCGGCATGTGGATCGGCATGCTGCTGATCCTCGGCACCGTGGTTTACAAGATCCTCGCCAAACTCGCCGAATGACAATCTCACTCGCATTGCACATGACGGCCTCGTACACTCGGTCAATTCGTCGTTTTTAAGGTTGACCGCCTCGTGCTTGCCCGTCTGTTTGCCCTGCCCTGTTGCCTGCTTTTCTGCCTGCTGACCCTGCTGCCCATGGCGCCTGCCCACGCCGTGAGCCTGCCGGGGCTGCTGGGCAGCAACACCAAAACCCAGCCGCAAGCCGACGTCCCGTTGGGCCAGTCCCTGGACGAGGTGATCAAGACCCTGGAAAACGACCAGCAGCGCACCAAGCTGCTGAGCGACCTGAAAAAGCTTCGTGAGACCACGCAAAAGGCCCAGCCCGCCGCCGAACTGGGTGTACTCGGTTTGATCGGCGGTACGCTGTCGAGCCTGGAGCAACAATTCTCCGGTGCCGACAGCCCGCTCAATCGCTGGTCCAACGAATTTGACCAGGCCAAGGATGAACTCACCGCACTGATGCTGCCGGCCAGCGAATGGCTGCCGATCATCTTTGCCTTTGCCATGATCCTGATGCTCTGGAGCCTGCTGGCCGCGATCCTGATCTGGCTCAGCCACCGGGTGCGCGAGCGCTTCGGCCTGACCGAAGAACTGCCGCAACACCCCAAGACCTGGGACCTGCTGCGCTTTGCCCTGCGCAAGCTCGGCCCGTGGCTGATCGCGTTGGTGATCACCGTCTACATGAGTTACGCACTGCCCTCGTCCCTCGGCAAATCCCTGGCAATGGTGCTGGCCTATGCGCTGGTGGTGGGCACCTGCTTCTCGGCGATCTGCGTGGTCGCGTTTTCCGTACTCGACGGCCCGCACCGTCACCGCGCGTTGTACATCCTGCGCCACCAGGCCTTCCGGCCGTTATGGCTGATCGGCAGCTTTGCCGCCTTTGGCGAAGCCGTCAGCGACCCGCGCCTGGCCGAGAGTCTGGGCCAGCACCTGTCCCATGTCGCCGCGACCATCGCCAATGTCATGGCCGCGCTGTCCACCGGTGTGTTCATCCTGCGATTCCGCCGGCCGATTGCGCACCTGATCCGCAACCAGCCGCTGTCCCGCCGCCTGACCCGCCGCGCCCTGAGTGACACCATCGAAATCGTCGGCACCTTCTGGTACCTGCCGGCGTTGCTGCTGGTGGGCATCTCGCTGTTCGCCACCTTCGTCTCCGCCGGCGACACCAGCACCGCCCTGCGCCAGTCGTTGTTGTGCACGGTGTTGCTGGTGCTGTGCATGGTGATCAACGGCCTGGTGCGCCGTCATTCACTCAAGCCGCAGCGTGGGCACAAGCGCCATGCGCTGTACTCCGAGCGCCTGAAAAGCTTCGTCTACACCCTCGCCCACCTGGTGGTGTGGCTGGTGTTTATCGAACTCGGCCTGCGGGTCTGGGGCCTGTCGCTGATCCGTTTTACCGAAGGCGACGGGCATGAAATCAGCGTCAAGCTGTTCGGCCTTGCCGGCACATTGCTGTTTGCCTGGCTGATCTGGATCCTCAGCGACACCGCGATCCACCACGCCCTCACCCGCTCGCGCAAAGGCCTGGCCAATGCGCGTGCGCAGACGATGATGCCGTTGATTCGCAACGTGCTGTTCGTGACCATCTTCATCATTGCCGCCATCGTCGCCCTGGCGAACATGGGCATGAACGTCACGCCGCTGCTGGCGGGTGCCGGTGTGATCGGCCTGGCCATCGGTTTTGGTGCACAGTCGCTGGTGGCGGATTTGATCACCGGCCTGTTCATCATTATCGAAGACTCCCTGGCAATTGATGACTACGTGGATGTCGGCGGCCACCTGGGGACGGTCGAAGGGTTGACCATCCGTACCGTGCGCCTGCGGGACATCGACGGCATCGTGCATACGATCCCGTTCAGTGAAATCAAAAGCATCAAGAACTACTCCCGGGAGTTCGGCTACGCGATCTTCCGGGTGGCGATTCCCTACAACATGGAAATCGACGACGCCATCAAGCTGATGCGCGACGTCGGGCAGAAGATGCGCAACGACCCGTTGCAGCGGCGCAATATCTGGTCGCCGCTGGAGATTCAGGGTGTAGAAAGTTTCGAGTCCGGCAGTGCGATTCTTCGCGCCCGCTTCAAGACCGCGCCGATCAAGCAGTGGGAGGTTTCGCGGGCGTTCAACCTGTCGCTCAAGCGTCACCTCGACGAAGCCGGGCTGGACCTGGCCACCCCACGCTTGAGCGTGCAAGTGGTGACAGCGGCGGGAGGCGTGCAAGAGAAAGAATAAGCGCTGCCCGGACGACGTCAGGATCAACAACAATAATCATGGAGAGTCCTTATGCGTTTGACCGGTCTTACACACCAATGGGTATTCGGCCTGCTGTGCGGTGTCGCCAGCAGCGCGGTCATCGCCGCCAACAGCGGCCAGGACAGTGCCCGCGAAACCATCGCCGCCCAGGCCAAAGTACTGGAACCGGCCTTGCTGGAAACCCGGCGCGACATCCACGCCCATCCTGAACTGGGCAATACCGAACATCGCACCGCGGAGCTGGTGGCCAAGCAACTGCGGGAGATGGGGCTGGAGGTCAAGACTGGCGTGGCGCGCACGGGCGTTGTCGCCATCCTCAAGGGCGCCCTGCCCGGCCCGACCGTGGCCTTGCGCGCCGACATGGATGCGCTGCCGGTCAAGGAAGTCTCCGGCCTGCCCTTCGCCTCGAAGGCCAAGGGTGTGTACCTCGATAAAGAAGTCGACGTGATGCACGCCTGCGGCCACGACGCCCACACCGCCATCCTGCTGAGCACAGCGAAAATCCTTACAGGTATGCGCGATCGCCTGCCTGGGACCGTGGTGTTTTATTTCCAGCCGGCTGAAGAAGGCCCGAGCGACTTTATCCCCGACGGTAAAAACACTTGGGGCGCGAAGATGATGGTGCAGGAAGGGCTGATGAAATCGCCCAAGCCGGATGCCGTTTTTGGGCTGCATGTGTGGGCCGGGGTGCCTGCGGGGCAGATTGCGTATCGGCCGGGGCCGACGCTGGCGAGCTCGGATGACCTGCGGATCAAGATCCTGGGCAAGCAGACCCATGCGGGGCGGCCGTGGGATGGGATTGATCCGATTACTGTCGGGGCGCAGGCCATCGTTGGGTTGCAGACGGTGGTGAGCCGGCGTACCGACATTTCTTCGTTTCCGGCGGTGGTGAGTATTGGCACCATCAACGGAGGGACGCGGTACAACATCATTCCCGAGTCGGTGGACATGAGTGGGACCATTCGCTCCTACGACTATGGCATTCGCCAGAAGCTGCATGCGGATGTGCGGCAGACCGTCGAGAAGATTGCCGAGAGTGGTGGGGCGAAGGCTGAGGTGACGATCATTGAGAAGTACGACCCGACCATCAACAACCCGGCGCTGACCGAAAAGATGCTGCCGAGTTTGCGTTGGGCGGCGAATGGCGACGTAGTGAATGCCCCGTTGGTGGGTGGGGCTGAGGACTTCTCGTTTTATGCCAAGGAAGCGCCAGGGTTGTTTGTGTTTCTGGGGGTGACGCCGAGGGATCAGGACATGAGCAAGGCGGCGCCGAATCATAATCCGGGGTTCTTTGTGGATGAGTCGGCGTTGGTGGTTGGGGTTCGGACGCTGGCTTCGTTGGCGACGGATTATTTGTATGCCAATGCGGGGGATTGAGGGTATATCCGTTATTCAGGTAACGGCCGCCTAGGGTTCCGCTCTTGCCCCACCACTCTGCACCTCGCTCGGGCTTAAGTGTGGTGAAGCAACAGCAAACCCAAAGGCGGACACGATCCAAATGTGGGAGCGGGCTTGCTCGCGAAGGTCGTTAACGATGACGTGGGTATCCTGACTCAACGCGGCGCCCTCAGGTTTTTCGCGAGCAAGCCCGCTCCCACATACAGCGGCTCTGCTTTTGCTCTAACACTCGGGTCATCGGCGTAAAGCCCTGTGCTTAACTTGGGGCTGGGCCGGCATTCCGGCTGTTCAAAAGTGAGCCGCTGTGAGAGCGGAACCAAAAGCCGTCGTGACCTAGATAACGGATACACACAGGCAAAACGTCAAACCACATCCACCCCCACATGAATCGCATCATGCCGCCAAAACTCCAGATCACAATCAATCAACCGCTCATGCTGATCATAATTAACCCGAGCAATCCGCAACCCCGGGCTCCCCACCGACACCCTCAACGCCGCCGCAGCCTCAACCTGCAATGACGTCGGCACAATCTCAAACCGCACCCGCCCGTAGTGCAAGTCATACACCCGCGCATACAACTCCGTAATCGACTGATTCAAATCACACTCCAGAATCCCCGGAAAATACTGCGGGTTCAGATAGTGCTCCACATACAACACCAACCGCCCATCAATCCTGCGCCCCCGGCAAATCTGAATCACGCTGGACAACGCCGGCAACTGCAACCACGCACACACCGCCGCCGAAGCCGGCTGCAACCGCGCCGAAATCACCTCGGTCGACGGCACCCGACCCTGGGCACTCACCATCGCGTGAAAATGACTGCGCTGCATCAGGTTATAGGCAAGCCTGGGCGGTGACACAAACCACCCCCGCCGCTCCTCGCGATAAATCTGCCCTTGGGCCTCAAGTTGTAACAAGGCTTCCCGCACCGTAATGCGGGTGGTACCAAACAACTCGCTGAGCTTGCGCTCGGCCGGCAGCTTACTGGCAGGCGCCAACAAGCCATGGTCGATCTGCTCTTGCAGCGCCAGGCCAATGGTTGTCACCGCCTTGGTTGCCTCATCACGCATCAACGTTACCTATCTGGACTAGACCAGCACTATTCAGGTGCACAAAACGCCCTCTAAACGCGCCTCTGCTGTTGCGTGCAAGCCTAGGCATTGCACATGACCGACAGATGACAGCGCCTCGCGACGTCCTGCCACAAGACCTGCAATACATCGGCCAAGTCCAAGTCTTCCGGGCGGTTGGGCATGGTCTACGCTTACCCGGTGATCCCCCGTCCAGGCCAACAAAAAACGACATCGACATGAAACTGTCATCCGCCACGCCTAAATTGGCTCGTGTATTGCTGACCTAGACCAACACCACCGCAAACGTCGATAAAAACGCAGCGTTGAAAACGCCCAAAGGAGCTTCGGATGAAACAGCTTTTCCTGGCATCACTGTTAGGCTCGACCATTGCCATGTGCACCGCCGCCATGGCCGCTGATACCGATCTAAAAACCCTGGAAGCCGCCGCGAAAGCGGAAGGCGCCGTCAACAGCGTCGGCATGCCCGATGACTGGGCCAACTGGAAAGGCACCTGGGACGACCTGGCCAAGACCTACGGCCTCAAGCACATCGACACCGACATGAGCTCCGCCCAGGAAGTCGCCAAGTTTGCGGCAGAGAAAGACAACGCCAGCGCCGACATCGGCGACGTGGGTGCAGCCTTCGGCCCGATCGCGGTGAAACAGGGCGTTACCCAACCGTACAAACCGACCACCTGGGCACAAGTCCCGGATTGGGCGAAAGACAAGGACGGTAACTGGGCCCTGGCCTACACCGGCACCATCGCCTTTATCGTCAACAAAAAGCTGTTGCACGGCTCCGAAGCTCCGAAAAGCTGGGCTGACCTGAAGACCGGCAAATACAAGGTTTCCATCGGTGACGTGAGCACCGCCGCCCAGGCGGCCAACGGCGTACTCGCCGCCGCACTGGCCAACGGTGGCGACGAGAAGAACATTCAGCCGGCGCTGCTGATGTTCGCCGACATCGCCAAGCAAGGCCGCCTGTCGCTGGCCAACCCAACCATCGCCACCATGGAAAAAGGCGAAGTGGAAGTGGGCGTGGTCTGGGACTTCAACGGCCTGAGCTACAAGGCCAAGATGGCCAACCCGGATGACTACGTGGTGCTGATCCCATCGGACGGCTCGGTGATTTCCGGCTACACCACCATCATCAACAAATACGCCAAGCACCCGAACGCCGCCAAGCTGACCCGCGAATACATCTTCAGCGACGCCGGCCAGACCAACCTGGCGCGTGGCAATGCGCGGCCGATCCGTGCCGAGCACCTGACCTTGCCAGCCGACGTACAGGCCAAGCTGCTGCCTAACGAGCAGTACAAGAACGTCACGCCGATCAAGGACGCCGACGCTTGGGAGAAGACCTCCAAGGCACTGCCGCAGAAGTGGCAGGAAGAAGTCATCATCAATATGCAATAAGGCTTAACACGCCTGTTCAAGTGGAACGCGGTCAGTGTGGGAGCTGGCTTGCCTTCGATAGCGGTATGACATTCAGCAGCATTGTCGACTGACACACCGCTATCGTAGGCAAGCCAGCTCCCACATTTGATCGGTGTTCCAACCGAAAAACCGAGTCAAGCCTATTTGTTGCGGAGCCCCAGCCCCTATGAAGCACAACGTCATCCTTGTCGTGCTCGACGGCCTGAATTACGAGGTTGCCCGACACGCCATGGGGCACTTGCAGGCCTATGTCGGCGCAGGACGCGCAGCACTGTACAAACTGGAATGTGAACTGCCGGCCCTGTCCCGGCCACTGTACGAATGCATCCTCACCGGCGTACCGCCGATCGAGAGCGGCATCGTCCACAACAACGTTTCGCGCCTGTCCAACCAGCGCAGTATTTTCCATTACGCCACCGACGCCGGTTTATCCACGGCGGCGGCGGCGTATCACTGGGTCAGCGAGTTGTATAACCGCTCGCCCTTTATCGCCGCCCGGGATCGGCATACCAGCGACTCGGCCCTGGCGATCCAGCACGGGCATTTCTACTGGAATGACCATTACCCGGACTCGCACCTGTTTGCCGACGCCGAAAGCCTGCGCCTCAAACACGCGCCGAATTTCCTGGTGGTGCACCCGATGAACATCGACGATGCCGGCCACAAGCACGGCCTCGACACCCCGCAATACCGCAACAGCGCGCGCTCGGCCGACATCATCCTCGCCGACTACCTGCAAGGCTGGCTCGACGCCGGTTACCAGGTACTGGTGACGGCCGACCACGGCATGAACAACGACCGCTCCCACAACGGCCTGCTGCCGGAAGAACGGGAAGTGCCGCTGTTTGTGCTGGGTGATGCCTTCAGCCTCGACACCCACGCCACGCCCAAACAAACCGAGCTGTGCGGCACCGTCTGCGAGCTGTTGGGTGTACCCCACGACAAACCTGTATGCCGGGAGCTGTTGAAGTGAATTCAGTGATCCGCGGCAAATGGCTGGCCGCCTTGTGCCTGGTGCCCTTCGCGCTGTTTTTTATCGTGTTCGAGATCGCTCCGCTGTTCTGGGTGCTGGTCAGCAGCCTGCAATCGGAAGAGTTTGGCTGGGGCCTGGCCAACTTCAGCAAGATCGCCAATTCGAAATTCTACCTGCAGGCAATCCAGTACAGCCTGGAGATCAGTTTCTACTCCAGTGTGTTCGGGATCGTCATTGCCGTGCTGGGCAGTTACTCGCTGCGTCGGGTGGATGGCCGGCTGCGCAATTTCGTGACCGCCTTCGCCAACATGACCAGCAACTTCTCCGGTGTACCCCTGGCCTTCGCCTTCATCATCCTGCTGGGGTTCAACGGCAGCATCACCATCATGCTCAAGCAGGCCGGGATCATTCAGGACTTCAACCTGTATTCCAAGACCGGGTTGATCATCCTTTATACCTATTTCCAGATTCCCCTCGGCGTACTGCTGCTCTACCCGGCCTTTGACGCGTTGCGCGAAGACTGGCGCGAGTCCGCTTCGTTGCTCGGCGCGGATGGCTGGCAATACTGGCGGCATATCGGCTTGCCGGTGCTGACCCCGGCACTGCTGGGCACCTTCGTGATTCTGCTGGCCAACGCCTTGGGCGCCTACGCCACGGTGTACGCGCTGACCACCGGCAACTTCAACGTGCTGCCGATCCGCATCGCGGCGATGGTCTCCGGCGATATTTCCCTGGACCCGAACATGGCCAGTGCCCTGGCCGTGGTGCTGGTAGCGCTGATGACGGTGGTGACCGTAGTCCATCAACTGCTGCTCAAGAGGAGCTACCATGTCTCGCGCTGAACCTGGCTCGGCCGCCCTCTACCATCGCGTAGTGGTGTACCTGTTGCTTGCTGTCCTGGTGCTGCCATTGCTCGGCACCCTGGTCTACTCCATCGCCAGCAGTTGGTCGGCGACCATCCTGCCATCCGGCTTTACCTTTAAATGGTATATCCAACTGTGGAGTGACCCGCGCTTCCTGAATGCCTTCGGCCAGTCGCTGCTGGTGTGCGTTGGCGCGCTGATCTTGTCGGTGGTGCTGATCCTGCCGCTGCTGTTTGTGGTGCATTACCACTTTCCGAAACTCGACGCGCTGATGAACATTTTGATCCTGCTGCCCTTCGCAGTGCCGCCGGTGGTGTCGTCGGTGGGGCTGTTGCAGCTCTACGGCTCGGGGCCATTTGCGATGGTGGGTACGCCGTGGATCCTGATCGGTTGCTACTTCACCGTGGCGCTGCCGTTCATGTACCGGGCGATCACCAACAACCTGCAAGCGATCAACCTGCGGGACCTGATGGACGCCGCCCAACTGCTCGGTGCCAGCACCTTCCAGGCGGCGTTCCTGGTGGTGCTGCCGAACCTGCGCAAGGGCTTGATGGTGGCATTGCTGCTGTCGTTCTCGTTCCTGTTCGGCGAGTTCGTGTTCGCCAACATCCTGGTGGGCACCCGCTACGAAACCCTGCAGGTGTACCTCAACAATATGCGTAACAGCAGCGGCCACTTCACCAGTGCCCTGGTGATCTCCTATTTCTTCTTCGTGCTGGTGCTGACCTGGGCCGCCAACATCTTGAACAAGGACAAAAGCCAATGAGCTTCGTCAGCGTCCAACACCTGCAAAAAGGCTACGCCGGTACGCCGGTATTCAGTGACATCAACTGCGAAATCGCCAAGGGCGAATTCGTCACCCTGCTTGGCCCGTCGGGCTGCGGCAAGTCGACCCTGCTGCGCTGCATCGCCGGCCTGACCTCGGTGGACAGCGGGAAAATCCTACTGGATGGCCAGGACATCGTCCCGCTGAGCCCACAGAAACGGCATATCGGCATGGTGTTCCAGAGCTACGCGCTGTTCCCCAACATGACGGTGGAACAGAACGTCGCCTTCGGCCTGCGCATGCAGAAGGTCAATGCCGACGACAGCCACAAACGCGTGCAGGAAGTGTTGCAACTGGTGGAGCTGAAAGAACTCGCCGGCCGCTACCCGCACCAGATGTCCGGCGGCCAGTGCCAGCGCGTGGCCCTCGCCCGCTCGCTGGTGACGCGCCCGCGCCTGCTGTTGCTCGACGAGCCGTTGTCGGCCCTCGATGCACGGATTCGCAAGCACCTGCGCGAACAGATTCGCCAGATCCAGCGCGAGCTGGGCCTGACCACCATCTTCGTGACCCATGATCAGGAAGAAGCCCTGACCATGTCCGACCGGATCTTCCTGATGAACCAGGGCAAGATCGTGCAGAGCGGCGATGCCGAGACCCTCTACACCGCGCCGGTGGATGTGTTCGCCGCGGGCTTTATCGGCAACTACAACCTGCTTGATGCCGACAAGGCCAGCAAACTGTTGCAGCGTCCGATCACCGGGCGCATCGCCATTCGCCCGGAGGCCATTGAGCTCAGCCGCAGCGGTGAGCTGGATGCGTTGGTGCGCAGCCACAGCCTGTTGGGCAACGTGATTCGCTACCGCATCGAAGCCCGGGGCGTGGAATTGGTGGTGGATGTGCTTAACCGCTCGGCTGACGATCTGCACCCGGATGGTCAGAGATTGGCACTTTCCATCGACCCAAGTGCGTTGTGTGAAGTAGCCTGACGCACGATTTATTTGAGAGAGCGTGACAGATGGCATTGGTAATTTTTGATCTGGACGACACCCTGATCCACGGCGACTGCGCCACCCTGTGGAGCGAGCAAATGGGCCGCCTGGGCTGGGTGGATGGTGAGTCGTTCATGCGCAAGAACGACGAACTGATGGCGGCCTACAGCCGCGGTGAGCTGGCCATGGAGGATTTCATGGACTTCAGCCTGGAGCCGATGATTGGCCGCACGCCGGAAGAGATCGAGCACCTTGTAGAGCCGTGGGTGGAAGACGTTATCGAGCCGCTGATCTACAGCGAAGCCACCCGTACCATTGCGCAGCACCGCAAGAATGGTGACCGGATTTTGGTGATCTCGGCGTCGGGGACGCACCTGGTCAAGCCGATTGCGGCGCGTATCGGCATTGATGAAGTGCTGGGGATTGAGCTGGACGTCGCCCATGGGGTGTACAGCGGCAAGACCACAGGTGTACTGACTTACCGCGAAGGCAAGATCACTCGCCTGATGGAATGGCTGGAGCAGGAAGGTGAGCACCTTGATGGGGCGTACTTCTACTCGGATTCGCGCAATGATTTGCCGCTGTTGCTGAAGGTGGAGAACCCGCAGGTGGTGAATCCGGACCCGGTGCTGCGGGCGCATGCTGAGAAGGCTGGGTGGCCGATTCATCATTGGGTGTGACGTTTTGTGCTGGTTTGAGGTGGGTACATATCCGTTATTTAGGTAACGGCCACCTATGGTTTCGCTCTTACAGCGAGTCACTTTGCAAAAGCGGCAAAGTAACCAAAGCGCTCTGCCCCGCCTGTCGGCGCCTCGCTGTGGCTCGGC